>JANMNE010000115.1:0-10379 GCA_031373785.1 Ilumatobacteraceae bacterium | reverse complement strand
GCCGCACCGGCCAGCACGCAGAGACGTGAGTAGATGTAGACCAACCCGGCCTTGCGCAGGATGCGATGCCAGCCTGTCGACGGGTCGTCAACGGCAGCGTGCTGTGGTCCGAAGGTTTCTGTCATTGGTGGTCGACGGGCCTGGGAGGGCCGGACGAGAAGCTAACAGAGGCCACCGTTCACCACTGCGCCATGGGCAGGATTCGCTGCCGAGGCCCGAATGCCGGAGGCCGGTGGCCGTCGAGTTGCAGCAATCGCACGACCCGACCGCGTTGACCTGCGTACGGTTCGAGCAGCTCGAGCATGCGCTCGTCGGTGCCCCGGGCCTCGCCGGCGAGTGCGAACGACACCAGGTTCTTGAGGTGGAAGTCGCCGACCGCAACGGCGTCAGGGTCGCCGCTGGCCGAGGCCATGACCGAGCCGATCGTCCATTGCCCGACGCCGGGCAGCAGCGCCAACTTGGCAGAGGCCTCGGGAGCAGGCAGTTCGGCCCAGCCCCACAGCTTGGTCGCGTGCTTGGCGATCGCACGCAATGTCTCGGCGCGCTTGGCCTCGATGCCCAATGGATGGAACCACCACGCGGGATGAGCGGCAAGGGTGTCGGGCGACGGCGGCAGGATCAGGCCGGGCGGTCGTTCGCCGACCGGGCCAGGCGCCGGCTCGCCGAGCCGGCGGCACAACCGATGCCACTGGCGGATGGCTTCGCCGCCGGTGATCCTCTGGCCGATCACGGTGGGCACGAGTTCGTGATACAGCATGTGACTGGCCCCGAAGCACACGTCGGGGTGGTTCCGCTGGGCGCGCAGCACCGCGGGATGGGCCTCCTCGAAGCAATGTCCTGGGTCGTGGGCGCCGGTCATCGCGGCGACGCGCCCCAGCATCCACTCCCGTCCGTCACCCCACGCCTCGGCCTCGACGGTGTCGTCGCGCCACGTGATGCGCAGGGTCGCGGATCCGATCGGTGTGAACGAAGCCCTCCAGAACTCACCGTGCAGCAGCCGGGTCGTGGGGTCGCCCGACCCGAATCGGTACGCCGACAGGCACGCCGCTACACGGCTGCGCCTCCCGGCTGTGCTGACTCCTCTGGCCACGAGGCGACGGTAGCAAGTGGGTGTGACAGTAGCCTCGGCCGCTGTGGGGGAGACCGTCGTTGGACAGGCCGATGTCGGGCGGACCTTTCGATGGAACCTCACGGCAATCGTCGCGCTCGGAGCGCTGTTGCGAATCGTTCGTTTCGTGGCCACCAAGTGGAACACGGCTCTGTTGCTGAACGACTCGCTGTACTACAGCGCCCAGGCTCAACAACTGGCTCATGGCGTGTGGTTTCGTGAAGTGTTCGTCGACCAACCAGGTGCAGAGCACGGACCATTGACGTCGTCGCTGATGGCCGTCGTGAGCTGGGGGAGTGATCCGTTCAATCGGCAGCGGATGGTCACGGTCGTGTGTGGCGTCGCAACCGTGGCGATCATCGGGTTGGTCGGCCGGCGCGTCGGCGGCAACCGTGTCGGACTGATCGGCGCCGCGGTCGCCGCCGTCTATCCGAACCTGTGGATCAGCGATGGCTTGGTCATGTCGGAGAGTGTCAGCTGCCTCCTGATCGCCCTGGCACTGTGGGCGATCCTGGTGTGGGTCGACCAGCACACGATGCGCTCGGCGGTGTTGATCGGCGTTGCCATCGGTCTCGGCACCCTGGCACGCAGCGAAGTGGTGCTGTTCGTACCGGCGGCGGCCGTCGTGCTCTGGGTCGTCGGCAAGCGAGCCGGTCTGGAGCGCCCCTGGACCCACGTGCTGGCTGCTGCCGGGGTTGCACTTGTACTGCTGGTGCCGTGGACGATCTTCAACCTGACGCGCTTCGAGAAGCCCATCGCCTTGACGACCAACGAGGGAGGCGCCCTGCTGGGCGCGAACTGCCCCGATACCTACTACGGGCCGGCCCAAGGCGGTTGGTCGCTGCTCTGCCTGGTCAACGACCCTGGCAACAATGCCGACGAAGACACGTCGATGCGTGCAGCCCGCCAGCGACGCGAGGCGCTCAGCTACGTGAACGAACACTTGTCGAGCGTGCCGCGCGTTGTACTGCAACGTGTAGGACGGTCACTCGACCTCTTCGCGATGAGCGACATGGTCCGCGGCGATGTCGGCGAGGAGCGCGAGCGCTGGGCCGCGTGGGCAGGTATCGCTTCGTTCTGGGTGCTCGCGCCGATCGCCGCGTTCGGTGCGTTGAGGACTCGCCGCCGTGACCGCGCGGTGCTGCTGATTCCGGTGCTGATCGCCGTGGTGACGAGCGTCGTGATCTACGGCGGCCATCGCATCCGGTCGTCGGCCGAGCCATCCATCGTGATCCTCGCCGCGGTAGCGATCGAGCACTGGCTGACCCGCGGCCGGACAGGAAGGGCTAGGGCAGTACCTCGGAATTGAGTTGACCCACCGACACGGCGACCTCGTCACCGTGAATGGGGTGATGGCACGCCACGAAGTGGCCGGTGGCGATGGCCCGGAGCTTGGGCTCCTCGTTGCGACAGACGTCGCTCGCTGCCGGGCAGCGGGTGTGGAAACGGCAACCAGGTGGGGGGAGCACGGGCGACGGTGGCTCACCCTCGATCGCGGTTCTGGCAGTCGCGGCATTGGGGTCAGGTACCGGAATCGAGTTGAGCAGCACCTGTGTGTAGTGGTGCGCCGGCGCTCGGTAGAGGTCGTCGGAAGGGGCGACCTCACAGATCTTGCCGAGGTACATCACCGCAACGCGGTCGCTGATGTTCTTCACCACCGCCAGATCGTGTGCGATGAAGATCAGCGTCAGCCCGTGCTTGGCCTTGAGATCCTCGAGCAGGTTCAGGACCTGAGCCTGCACGCTGACGTCGAGGGCACTGACGGGCTCGTCGCAGATGATCAGCGTCGGGTCGAGCACCAGCGAACGGGCGATGGAGATGCGCTGGCACTGGCCGCCAGAGAATTGATGGGGCTGGCTCTCAAGAGCGCGCTGAGGGTCGATGCCGACCTCCTCGAGCAGCGCGTCAACCCTCGTGCGTCGTTCCGCGCTGGTGCCGCGCTTCCAGATCGACAACGGTTCCATGACGATGTCGCGAACCTTGCGCCGGGGATTCAGCGACGAGATCGGGTCCTGGAAGATCATCTGCATGCGGGTTCGTGCTTCGCGCATGTCGTCACCGTTCATCTCGGTGAGCTGGCGCCCCTCGAACAGCACCGATCCGCTGGTCGGTCGCGGCAGCTGCATGATCGCCCGCCCGGTCGTGCTCTTGCCGCAGCCGGATTCGCCAACGACACCAAGCGTTTCGCCGCGCAACACGTCGAGGCTTATTCCGCTGACTGCGTTGACCTTCAGCCCCGTGCGACCGACGGGAAACTCCACGACCAGATCCTCCACACGGAGCAAGATGTCGCCTTGGTCGCGTAGATGTGCCTTGCCGGTACCCGCCATCAGGCCGCCACCTCAGCTTCGCGTCGGCGCCGCTCCTTGGTCTCTAAGTACTGCGGCGAGCCGACCGGATACCAGCATGCATAGGTGTGGCGCGGGTCCTCGACGGTCGGGATGAGGGGCGGCTCCTCCTCTCGACAGCGCGGTTGAACATATGGGCACCGCGGTGAGAAGCGACAGCCTGCTGGGGGATTGACCAGATCGGGTGGGCGACCGCTGATCACGTTGAGTCGTGTGTGGCTGACGTCGGCCAGCTTCGGGATGCTCTGCAGCAACGCCTCGGTGTAGGGCATCTTCATGTTGGCGAACAGTTCGGCCGTCGGCGCCATCTCGACCAACTTGCCGCCGTACATCACACCGATGTCGTCGGTGTGGCCGGCGACGACGCCGAGATCATGGGTGACGAGCAGTAGCGACATGTTCCGATCGCGGCGTTGCTCGCCGAGCAGATCGAGGATCTGCGCTTGCACGGTGACATCGAGCGCGGTGGTCGGCTCGTCGGCCAGCAACAACGTGGGACCGCACGCCATCGCGATCGCGATCATGATGCGTTGGCGCATGCCGCCCGACATCTCGTGCGGGTACTGCTGCAGCCGCCGGCCGGGGGCCGGGATGCGCACATCCTGCATCAGCTTTTCGGCGGTCGTCCATGCGAGAGCCTTCGGCATGTCGAGATGTATCCGTAGCGGCTCAGCGATCTGGGCACCGATCTTCATGAGCGGGTTCAGCGATGTCATCGGATCTTGAAAGATCATCGCCATCTCCTTGCCCCAGACGTCGCGCATCGCCCGTCGTGAGAGCCCGCCGATCTCGCGACCTTCGAAGCGAATGCTGCCCTGACGAATCGTGCCGCGGGGTGGAAGGAGACCCATGATCGATCGCGACAGGATGGTCTTGCCCGAGCCGCTTTCGCCGACGATGCCGAGCGCCTTGCCACGCTCGAGCTGCAGCGAAACTCCGTCGACGGCGCGCACGACACCACGTGGTGTCTGGAAATGAGTGCGGACATCCTCGAGTTCCAACAGCGGTCCGTCGGTTTCCCTGGTCGAGGCCTGGATCCTGATGCTCATACTGCAGCCTCACGGATGTCGAACTTGCGCGCCAGTCGATCGCCGATGAAGTTGAAGCTGAGGACGGTGAGGAACAAGAACAGGCACGGAAAGATTGCCGCCCACCATGCCTTGCCGAGGTCATCGCGGGACGCGTCGATCATCTTTCCCCATGTCTGCGGCCGTTCGACGCCGAGCCCCAAGAACGCCAACGTGCCTTCTGCTGCGATCAAGATGCCGAGACCGGTTACGGCGACCGTGACCATAGCCGGGACGAGATTCGGCATGATCTCGCGCCAGATCACACGTCGGGGCTTGGCGCCGACGCTGCGCGCCGCCAATACAAAGTCGCGTTCGCGCAGCGCAAGGGTCTGGGCGCGCACGATGCGTGCGAACGGAGCGATCGACAAGATTCCGAGGGTGATCATGATCTCCTCGGAACGGGTCAGCCAGGCGATCGCCGTGATCGACTCCTTGATCTGATCCGACCGTTGAATCAGCAACAGCGCCAACAGCAACGGCGGCAACGCAAGGAGGCAATCGACCACGATCGATACGACGCGATCCGCCCAGCCGCGGTAGTAGCCGGCGAGGACGCCCAACAGGCCGCCGACCGTGAGACCGATGATGGTGGCTCCGATGCCGATGATCAGAGTCTGGCGAGCGCCGTAGATGCATCTGGCGAAGACGTCATGGCTGGAGTTGTCGGTGCCGAACCACGCCGTCCACCCTGGTCCGAGCCCGTACTTCTTGGCCCTTCCGTTTACCTGAATCTTGGCGTCGTAGCTGCGGATGAACGGCAGGTAGTTGGCTGCGAATGCACAGATCCCGAGAACGGTCAGCCAGGCCGCGCCGAACATCCATCCTAGTTGTGGGACCTTTCGGCGCGCCTTGGCGTACACGACGGTGCCCGTTGGCGTTGGAGTTGGGGTGAGAGTCGCGGTCATCGTCGCACCCTCACGTCAATGCCCGCGCGTGGCGGATTCGGGGGTCGATCACTGCGTACAGCAAATCGATGACCAGATTGGCGACGCAGACGACGGCGACCACGATTGCCGTCACCGACTGCACGACGAACAGGTCTTTGGACAGAATCGATGTCAGCAGGAGCGATCCCATCCCCTTCATGTTGAAGTACTGCTCTACCACCAGCGCCCCGCCGACGATCCCTCCAAGTTGCACACCGACACTGGTGAGCAGCGAGAAGAGGGAGTTGCGCAATGCGTGCGTCCACAACACGCGACCAGGTGGTACGCCTTTGGCGCTGGCCAGTGTGATGAAATCGCTCTGCAATGTCTGGATCATGTCGCCGCGCAACAGCCTGGCGAAAATCGCGGCGAGCGGCAGCGTGAGCACCACGACGGGTAAGAAGAAGTTGCGGAAGTGGGCACCGAGGTCGTCCCACGGCATCACCTTCTCGCCGGTACGGGGGAACCAACCCAGCTTGACGACGAACAGGAAGATGATGAATGGCGCAAGGACCAAAGCCGGCAGCGACACGAACAAGAACGACAGGAAGTTGCCTCCACGATCGAATCGCGAGTCACGCTTGTACGCCTGATACACGGCGGTGGGGATGGCGATGATCAGCGCCCACAGCACTGCATAAAAGCCCAGGAAGATCGTCACCAGCACGCGACCGCTGAGGTACTTGGCCACCGTCGTGTTCTGCTGCACGCTGACCCCGAAGTCGCCGCGAAACATCTTCTCGAGCCAGAACCAGTACTGCCCGAACACGTTTCCGTTGAGGTGGTACCTGGCGTTGACCGCCTCCGCCTGATCGAGCCGTACCGTGCCGCCGAGCATTGTCAGTGCCGGGTCGCCCGGCTTGTTCATGCCGATGCGCATGAACACCATCACACCGAAGGTGACGAGAAAGAAGACGATCGCAAACTGCAACAGTCTCTGAAGGAGATAACGCACGCGAACCTCGTCACATGGATTCGGAGAAGAGACCGGGGAGGGTCAGTTGCTGCTGACCCACCCCGGGGAAATCCTGTCTAACCCTGGTCGAGCCAGAGCGCGTTGACCCAGAACTGGCCGCCGAAGCCCGCGCCGTCGCGAGCCTGTGTGCCGTCGGGCATCGTCGTCTCGCCAATGCCATGCAACTTCGGAGTCGACAGCACTGCCCACAGCGCATACGACAACGGGATCTGGTAACACTGCTTGGCCATCTCCTTGTTGATGGCCTCGGCAGCTGCCTGACGGGCTGCGGGATCGGGATCCGACCGGGCAGTGGCCAGGCTCGAATCGACGATCGGATCCTGGATCCGATCGAAGTTCAGTGACAGTCCACCGTCCGGCGCGTATGACTTCGAGTTCCACCAGAAGTTCTGCTCGTCAACCTTGAAACCGGCGTGCTGGCGCCAGCCGTAGATGAAGAAGTTCGGCGCACCGAAGAGTGCGTTGGTGATGAACTGGTCCTGGGGGATGGTCTCGACAGTTGTGTCGACTCCAATCTGCGACCAGTATCCCTTCAACAGGTCTGCGACCTGATCACCGGTTCTGTCGGCGGTGTGACCGTACGTGATTGCAACGGGCCCAGGATTGTCCCTCTGGTAGTCGGCGATCAGCGCCTTGGCGCCAACGATGTCTTGGTCGATCTTGAAGCCGTTGTCCTCGAGGTACCCCTCTTGACCTGGTGAGAACACACTGTTGGCCGGCTTCAACAAGCCACCACCGGTGAGGTCGATCAACTCTTGGCGATCAACGGCCATGGACAACGCGCAGCGCACGCGGGCATCCTGGTACGGACCCGGCTTGGCGCCGTCGATCAGCAGGTAGTTGGTCTCACCGAATTGCTCCTGCTTGGCCATGGAGAAGTCCGTATCATCCACGAAGTCGGCGATGACCGCAGCGTTCGAATCCGCGAAGACATCGATGTCGCCACTGCGCAACGCGCCTTCGGCCGTGGTCGAGTCTTCGATGACCTTGAACGTGATCTTGTCGAGGTATGGGAGCTGCACACCATTGGCGTCCTTCTGCCAGTAGTTCGGGTTCTTGGCCACCACGAGCGAGTCGCGTGGCGCGTAGCTCTGGACGATGAACGGGCCGGAACCGATCGGTGCAGTGGCCTTGGTCGGATCGGTGTCGACGGCTGTGAGCCATGCCGGCGACGCGATGAGACCGAGCTGCCCGGTGAGGTAGAAGTCGAAGCCCGGCCACGGAAGTGGCTGAGCCGGGTCGCCGTCCTTGCCCGTGAAGATGGTCAGGGTCATGTCATCGACCTTCTCGATCTTGAACTCGTTCTTGGCCGGGTCGGCAGCAGTCGGCACCTTGGCGAGGTCGACGAGCTGTGCGGCGAGCAGCAGGCCGAGCCCTGAGCGTTGGATGTTGGTGATGACCGCGTCGGCGTTCACCGGCGTGTCATCGGTGAACGAGATACCGCTACGAACCTTGATCGTCCACTCCGTCGAATCTGCGTTGGGGGTGATCGATTCGGCCAGGTAGGGGTGGACCTTGTTGTCGTCACCGATCGCGGCGATGGGGTCGAAAAACGACCGTGCACGTTCCTGGCAGTAGGAGTCACACTGCATCGCTGCGGGGGTCCACGGGTTGGTCACTTCTGCCTCGCCGCTGACCGTGATCTCTCCACCTGGCGTCACCGCCGGGGCGGGCGTGGTGGAAGGTGAGGTGTCTGCGGCGACCGTTGTTTCGGCCGCAACCGTCGCCCCTGTGGTGTCGCCGCTCGGGACGAGCGTTGCCTCGGTTCCACCGGTTGTCACGTTGGTGGTGTTGCCGTCGTCCTTCTTGCCACATGACGCTGCAATGAGCCCGAGACTGAGCACCGCCGCCATGATGATTCGCTTGCTCGATCGTTGCCTGAGTCGCACCATTTCCCCCTCTGTTTCGGTGATTGACTGTCG
Organism: Ilumatobacteraceae bacterium; assembly: GCA_031373785.1. GTDB lineage: Bacteria > Actinomycetota > Acidimicrobiia > Acidimicrobiales > Ilumatobacteraceae > JAENVT01. Next base: position 2,029 of record JANMNE010000115.1, on the reverse strand, counting down.
CCCGTGTGACGGTTGCAATGTGACCCCCATCACATGGCGACTGAGGGGCACCTTAGTCATGGGATATGGGTTGTCAACGACACCGAGCGGATACCGTTGCCGATCGTGCCGAAATTGCGCGACGAGTACCTCGAGCGTGCCCACGAGGACCGACTGTCGCCGCGTCACCCACGGCTCGCCGAGATCATGGCGGCCCATGCCAGGGCTGTCGCCGCGGGGGAGCCGTGCTACGAGGACCCCTCGACACGGCTCATGGTGTTCACCGCTGCCTTTCTCGCCGACCGCGGCTATTGCTGCGAGAGCGGGTGCCGGCACTGTCCGTTCGTCGCCGGCTGAGGTACCGTCCCGCCATGGCTTCCAACCGAATTGCCGACCTCCGGGTGTCGAAACCGAAGTCGTTCCAACTCAGCAAGTGCAACCCGGGTGACAAGCTCGGCTGGCACAAGGAAACCGCCCTCGCCGAACTCGAGCACGTGAAGCTGCAACTCGACGAGCTACAGCAACGTCTGGCGGCGCAAGCCACGCGCAGCGTGCTGCTGGTGCTGCAGGCGCGCGATGCAGCCGGCAAGGACGGCACGGTTCGCTCGATCCTGTCGGGCCTCAACCCGGCGGGCGTCAGGGTGACCAGCTTCAAGGTGCCCGGTGGCCGCGAAGCCGAGCAGGACTACCTGTGGCGCGTCCACGCGGCATGTCCGGCAGATGGTGAGATCGGCGTGTTCAACCGCAGCCACTACGAAGACGTGCTGGTCGTCCGCGTGAAGGGCTTTGTGACGCAGAAGGTGTGGGGCAAGCGCTACCGGCACATCAACGAGTTCGAGCGGATGCTGAGCGACGAAGGGACCAAGATCGTCAAGTGCTTCCTCCACGTGTCGAAGGCAGAGCAGGCGCGGCGGTTCCAGGACCGTCTCGACGACCCCACCAAGAGCTGGAAGTTCCGCGAGGGCGACCTGGCCGATCGCAAGCTGTGGCCGAAGTTCCAGGAGGCCTACCAGGACATGATCGGCAAGACCTCGACGTCGCATGCGCCGTGGTATGTGGTGCCTGCCGACCACAACTGGGTGCGCAACCTGGCCGTCGCCAAGATCCTCCTCGGCGCGCTGCAAGACGTCGATCCACACTTTCCCGCAGCGGATCCGAACATCCACACGTTCAAGATCGCGTAGCCCGAGGCCGGGTTACCTGCGGTAGGCCGTTACGAAATGTAGGGTCCACGGGGACATGACCATGCTGATCTCGACCACTCTCGCCGAGGCGCTGTCCGCGCTCGCTGCTGAGCCGACCTCGATGGTGCTCGCCGGTGGAACCGATGTGATGGTGGAGGTCAACGGCGGTCATCGCCGGCCGGAGAACGTGATCGCCGTGGGTCGCATTCCCGAGTTGCGGACTTGGGCATACGACGCCGGGTCGGCGACCTTGCGCATCGGCGCCGGGGTGACGTACGCCGAGCTGGAAGGCGACCCATTCGTGCAGTGGGTCCCTGCGTTGAGCCAGGCGGCGCGCACGGTCGGATCCCCGCAGATCCGTCACGCGGCGACGCTCGGCGGCAATGTGGCCACGTGTTCGCCTGCTGGCGACGGCCTTCCGGTTCTGGCGGCTCTCGAAGCGGTCGTGCACCTCGTGTCGGCGACCGGCAGTCGCTCGCTTGCATTCGACGCCTTCATGACGGGCCCGAAGCGCACCGCGTTGTTGCCCGGTGAATTGATCGAATCGGTGTCGATGCCGGTGTTCACCCAGTGGCAGGGATACGCCAAGGTCGGCGTGCGCAACGCGATGGTCATCTCCAATGCCGGGGCGTGCCTGGCGCTCGACGACGTCGGGGGAGTGCGGCTGGCGCTGGGCTCGGTTGGCCCGACGATCATCCGCTGCAGCGAGGCCGAGTCCTTCGCCGGGTCGGTGGTCGATCACGACACTCGCTCGGTCTCGGATGACGATGCTGTCGAGTTCGGCAACTTGGCTGCATCGGCTGCCCGCCCGATCGACGACCACCGCTCGACGGCCGAGTACCGGCGCCACGCGGTCGCCGTGCTGG
>JANMNE010000275.1:0-1719 GCA_031373785.1 Ilumatobacteraceae bacterium | reverse complement strand
CAGCTCGACAACAACGCCGAGATCCGCACGGTCCGCCGTCAGATCGGCCGAATCAACACCTACATCCGTCAGCGTGAGATCGCTCTCGCCGAGGCTGGGAAATAGGACATGCCTGAAGACACCGAAGCAACAACTGAAGTCGTCGAAACCGAAGCGCCAGCTGCGGTCGTGACAGCGCCTGCACCGAAGGCCGCGGCCAAGTCGGCTGCCGTCGTCGAGGATGTGGAGACTCGCAAGAACCGCAAGACCCGCGAGGGCCTGGTCGTCAGCGACAAGATGGACAAGACCGCCGTCGTCGCCGTCATCGAGCGCGTTCGCCACGCCAAGTACGGCAAGTTCATGATGCGCACCAAGCGCCTCTACGCGCACGACGAGACAAACGACGCCCACACGGGCGACAAGGTCCGCGTCATGGAGACCCGCCCGCTCAGCAAGAACAAGCGCTGGCGCGTCGTCGAAGTGCTGGAGAGGGCAAAGTGATTCAGCAGGAGAGCCGCCTTCGGGTTGCCGACAACAGCGGCGCCAAAGAGGTGCTGTGCATCAAGGTGTTGGGTGGCACACGCCGCCGTTACGCCTCGATCGGTGACATCTTCGTTGCCACCGTCAAAGACGCCATTCCCGGCGCCGGCGTGAAGAAGGGCGACGTCGTCAAGTGCGTCGTCGTTCGCACCAAGAAAGAGAAGCGCCGTCCAGACGGCAGCTACATCCGTTTCGATGAGAACGCAGCAGTGATCATCAAAGACGATCTCACCCCGCGTGGAACACGCATCTTCGGGCCCGTCGGGCGCGAGCTGCGCGACAAGAAGTTCATGCGCATCGTTTCCCTGGCACCGGAGGTGCTGTAACCATGAAGTTGAAGAAGGGTGACACCGTCAAGGTGATCGCAGGCAAGGACAAGGGCCAAGAGGGCGAGATCGTTCACGTCTTCCCTGCCGACAACAAGGTGCTCGTCAACGGCATCAACACGGCCAAGAAGCACTCCAAGGCCCGCAAGACCACCCAACAGGGTGGGATCATCGACCGCGACATGCCGGTCCATGCCAGCAACGTGATGCTGGTGCACAAGGGCAAGCCCACCCGCGTGGGCTACAAGATCCAAGCCGACGGAACCAAGGTTCGCGTCGCCAAGCGCACCGGCGAGGTGATCGGATGAGTACGGCAACCGAAACGGCACCGGCAACAATGCCGCGCCTCAAGCAGAAGTACCACGACGACGTCAAGGGCGCACTGAAGACCGATCTCGGCCTGGCCAACGTCATGCAGGTGCCGAAGATGGAAAAGATCGTCATCAACATGGGTGTCGGTCGTGCCACACAGCAGCCGTCGCTGCTCGAAGGCGCGGTCAAGGACCTCACCAGGATCAGCGGCCAGAAGCCGGTGATCACCAAGTCCCGTGACTCGATCGCCGGGTTCAAGCTTCGTGAAGGGCAGTCGATCGGCTGCAAGGTCACATTGCGCGGCGACCGCATGTGGGAGTTCTTCGATCGGTTGGTCAGCGTGGCCATCCCTCGTATCCGTGACTTCCGAGGCCTTCCTGCCAACAGCTGGGACGGTCGTGGCAACTACACGTTCGGCCTGGCCGAGCAGGTCGTGTTCCCGGAGATCGACTACGACAAGATCGATGCTCCTCGGGGCATGGACATCACGATCGTCACGACCGCAGAGACCAACGAGCAGGGCAAGGCCTTGCTCGACGCGTTCGGCTTCCCGTTCAAACGA
>JANMNE010000207.1:0-5053 GCA_031373785.1 Ilumatobacteraceae bacterium | reverse complement strand
GAAGGCCACTACGTCGAGAGCGGTGCAGAGTGGATCGATACGCATCACCGACGCATGCGCGCCCTGCTCGATCGTCACGGCCTGTCGCTGCAGGGGGAGGGCCAGCAGTGGACCACCATCCGCCGCTGGTTGCATCGCGATGGACGGCTGCAGAACCCCGCAGACCTCGGACGTGACGTCTTCCAGCAACTCGAAGCGTTCGAGGCGATCGTCGACGAGGCTGCCTGCGCCGTCGCCGATCCGTCGAATCCGCAGCAATCCCCGTTCGCCGCCGATCTGGACGCGACGTCGCTGGCCGACGTGGCCGACCGGGCCGGGCTCGGCGAACTGGCGCGCCTGTTCCATCGTCGCGACAGCCAGGGCGAGTTCGCCGCCGAGCCCGACGAGGTGTCGTTGTTGTTCGTGGCGCAGCAGCGCGCTGTCAGCGCGGCGCACGGCGCCGGCGACGTCGTTCGCTCGCATCGCGTGGCCGACGGCATCGACACGTTGGTGCAGCGCATGGCGGCGGCGGTCGCTGATGCGATCTCACTCGACGAATCGCTGATCGCAGTGCATCACGACGAGGACTCGGTCGCAGTCACCACCTCGCGTCGTCGTCTCCGCGCCGATCACGTGGTGTTGGCGTGTTCGCTGGTGCCGTTGCGCAGCGTTGAATTCGACCCGCCGCTTCCCGATCCGGTGCGGCAAGCGATCGATCAACTCGGCTATGGCACGGTGACCAAGACGGCGATCCAGTTCGCCGAGCGGCAGTGGCTCAGCGGATACGCGACGACCGAGGGTTTGTCGCAGCGGGTGTACGAACCGACCGTCGATCAGCCCGGCACAGCAGGCGTGCTGATGTCGTACGCCGGCGGTGACGGCGGTCGCCGGTTGGCGGAGCATTCGGAGGCGGAGCGGTTGTCGCTGATCGAGGCCGATATCCGCGCGGTTCATGGTCTGACCGCGAGGTCGCTCGGCGGGTTCTCCCGGGCGTGGTCGGCCGAGCCGCGTTACGGCGGCAGCTACGCCATCTATCGACCGGGTCAGGTCAGGTCCTTCTGGGAGGTCTTGCGACGGCCGATCGGGCGGATCTGGCTGGCTGGCGAGCACGTCGCGACCTGGACCGGCTATCTCGAAGGTGCTGTCGAGAGCGGCGAGCGAGTTGCAGACGAAATTCGCAGCGCGGGCTAGCCTCGTGGGGCATGCCCCCAAGTAATCAGGCCCGGTCGAACACTTCGCGCAGCACCGGGCCTCCACGAATCGCGGTGGGTCCCGACGCTGGGCCCGAGTGGATGCGCGAGGCGATCACCGCCGGCGGTGGGCAGGTAGTGCCGGTGGCCGACGCCGAAGCGCTGGTGTGGTTGGAACCTCGCCATGCCGACCAGCTCGAGGACACGCTCGATGCCAACAAAGACATCACCTGGGTACAACTGCCCTTCGCCGGCATCGAGCCGTTCGTCCACCTGATCGAGAGCGACCGCACGTGGACCTGCGGCAAGGGCATCTACGCCGAACCCGTAGCCGAACTTGCTCTGTGCCTGGCGATTGCCGGCCTTCGCGGGCTTGGTACCTATGCGCGTGCTACCACGTGGACTGGTGAGTCGGGCCGCAACCTGATCGGCGGAAACGTCACCATCCTCGGCGGTGGTGGCATCACCGAGGCGCTGCTCCGCATGCTCAAACCGTTCGGCTGTCACACCACCGTGGTCCGCAACCGGATCGAGGAGATGGAGAATGCCGACGAGGTGTTGGGCGCCGAACGGTACGTCGATGCGCTGGCCGGGGCCGACGTCGTCGTTCTGGCACTGCCGCTGACAGCAGAGACCGAGGAGATGATCTCGCTCACCGAGCTGGAGATGATGGAGAAGCACGCGTGGCTGGTCAACGTCGCGCGCGGTAAGCACATCGTCACCGACGATTTGGTGTGGGCATTGCAGAACGGGGTGATCGGCGGAGCGGCCCTCGATGTCACCCACCCCGAGCCATTGCCCGATGATCACCCGCTGTGGACACTGCCGAACTGCATCATCACGCCCCATGTCGGCGCAACGCTGGAGATGGGCGACCCACTGCTGGCCGAGCGGATCACGGCCAACGTCCGGCTGTTCGCGCGGGACAAGCCATTGCAGGGCGTGGTCTACCCCGATCTCGGGTACTGATCGTGGCCGAGCTCGACGCAACCGCGCTGGTCGGGCTGCTGGCTGACGCGCATCGTCGCCGTGTCGTCGCCGCGATCGAACTCGGGGCAAAGCAGGTCGACGCCGTCGTTGCCGCCACCGGTCTCAGCGCGCCGCAGGTTGCCAAGGCGCTGGGAAAGCTGGTCGAGAGTGGCCTCGTCGTCACCGGTTCCGACGGCTTCGGTGTCGCCGGCGATTCGTTCCAACACGCCGCTCGCCTGGCCAACACCCGCCCTGCTTCGACAGAGTTCGACGACGAGCCGGACGACACGCGCAAGGTGCTGCGGGCCTTCGTCGCCGATGGCCGCCTGCAGTCGATCCCCGTGGCCGCGTCGAAGAAGATGGTGATCCTCGACTGGCTGGCCCAGGACTTCGAGCCCGGGACGACGTATACGGAAAAGATGGTCAACCTCATCCTCGGCAAGCGCCATGCCGACACGGCCGCGCTGCGTCGATACCTCGTCGACCACGGCTTCCTCGACCGGGCGGATGGCGAGTACTGGCGGACCGGCGGTACGGTCCGCCAGTGACCCACTACGAGGTGCTGGGTGTCGGCCGCACGGCATCGACATCGGAGATTCGCGCTGCGTTTCGCCACCTCGCCCGCGCCCATCACCCAGACACCAGCACCTCGGGTTCGGCAGAATCGATGGCGCCGATCAACGAGGCATGGCGCGTGCTGGGCGACCCGGTACTGCGCTACGAGTACGACCGTTCGCTCGACAGCGCCACCTCGCCGGACCCCTCGTCGCAGTGGGCGGCGCAGGCGCCGATCCTGGTATCGCCACCGGAGTCGAGCTTCCCGTGGCGCTTCCTTGCCGTGCTGACTGCAGTCGGGATCGGTGTCGTGCTCCTGGGTGTGTTCACGTACACGCCGTCGAAGCCACCGCCTCCCGACAACGTGCTGCAAGCAGGTTCGTGCGTGGTGATCGAGGAGAACGGTGACGCATCGGAGGTCACCTGCGACACCGACCATGACGGTGTTGTCGAAAGCCTGCTGATCGCTGACGAGCTGTGCCCGACCGACGCCGAACCGCACCGCGACAGCCAGGGCCTCGGCGTGGCGTGCATCCGCTTCGACATTTGAGCTGACCACCCCGACACGAATGACCGTGAGGATGAAATGGTCCTCACTGCTAGTCTTGCGACACCGTCAAGGGCGTTTAGCTCAGTTGGAAGAGCGCCACGTTCACACCGTGGAGGTCAGGGGATCGAGACCCCTATCGCCCACCAGGTCAGCAGTAGTAAATGGCTGATCACCGTTGACGGCCCGTGAGACGTATGAGACGATCCGGGCAATGTCGATCCAGAAATTGCCCTCCGGTAAGTACAGGGCGGTCGTTCGACGAGCTGGGGTGAAGCGCAACGGCAAAGCCCAGAGCACCCGTCGCGAGGCCCAGGCTGACGAGGCACGCATCCGCCTCGAGATGGGCGCAGTACCCGACGAGGAACAGATCTCAATCGACGCCCTGCTCACCGACCAGATCGAGCAGGGTAGGTACGCAGTGACGACGCTGGAGGAGTTGCACCGCGCCCACCGCAATCTGCCTGCATCGTTCCTGGAGCGGAATGTCCGAGACGTGACGCCGTACATACTCGACGGCCTGTATCGAGAGCTGACGGCACAGGGTTGGAGCGCGCACCGTGTGCGTCGTGTACACGAGCTGGTCGGTGCTGCGTACCGCCAGCGGGGTATCCCGTTCCGTTGGGCGTCCACCAATCCGGCGCGCGACGTCAAGCCACCGTCTCTGCCGTCTCACCAGATCGTGCCTCCAACGGTTTCCCAGGTCCAGGCGCTCCTGTCCGCAGCGCCCCCGGGGCTTGAGCTGTTCCTGCGTCTCGCCGCCAATACGGGTGCGCGGCGCGGCGAGGTCCTCGCTCTCCAATGGCAGGACTTCGATCTGGATACGGGTCGCGTTGTGATCCGTCGATCGGTCTCACACACGCCAGCGTCAGGGCTGGTCGTCACGGACGGCAAGACAGGTAACAAGGGGCACCGGAGCATCGGCCTCGGGGCCTCGATCGTGAAGTTGGTCATCGCCTACCGGCAGGAACAGGAAGCTGTCGCTGACCAGAACGGGCTACCCGCACCGCGCTGGCTGTTCAGCCACGATGGGGGAGTTACTCCATGGAGGCCGGACTACATCACCTTGGCGTTCGGAAGGCTTCGCAAGACGGTCGGTTTGGGAAGCGTGCGCCTACACGACCTGCGCCACTTCGTCGCGACCAGCATGCTCTCCGACGGCGTGCCGCTTGCCACGGTCTCCAAACGTCTCGGCCACTCTCGGACTTCGACGACGCTTGATCGCTACACCCACTGGCTGCCGCAGCAGGATCAGGACGCGGCGGACAGGCTGGACGGGCTGTTCACGTAGACAGGCGCGGCGGTGGCCAATTCGGCGCTCTCGACGGCAGCTCTCGAGAAGAACCACCTGCCGTAAGGAAGGATCGGCGTGACGGGGCACGTTCCATTGCGCACCGCTCGCTTGATCGTCTCGGGATGGCATCCCCAACGCTGCGCTAGCTGATCCGTGGTGAGGGTCAAGCAGGGTTCGGCGGTGGCCGTCATTGTGCCCGGTGTCATGACGCAACAGTCAGCGCGTCACGTCCCGGATGACTACCCGGGCCGGCGATGACAAGTTCACGCGCCTCGAGGACGGTGAGTCGATCTCAAATCTCAATTCGCAAAGCCCATGCTCGTTGCGCCCTGCCTCTACAGCGCTGCGCTGGGCTCAACACAAGCCCGTGCGCCACCATTGGTGCAGATGTGCAGTAGAGATGGAAAGTAGTAAACGCACGTGCGTGGAATGATCTTGGTGGAGCGGGGTGAGCACGACGTCGGTTACAGGGCTGGGGTGGTGTGGGTGCTGACATGCGATCGCTGCTAAGAACTGAGC
>JANMNE010000181.1:0-3744 GCA_031373785.1 Ilumatobacteraceae bacterium | reverse complement strand
GGTTCAACAACCGCCGACTGCACAGTGAGCTCGGCGACATCCCACCCGCCGAATTCGAGACGCTCTACTACGCTCGAACCCGGACCCAACATCAAGCCCCAACACCCACCCGGACCTGATGCAAAAGACCGGCCGGTTCATCAGTGTCGACGGGACCTTGTTGGAAGCGTGGGCATCACACAAGAGCTTCAAACCCAAAGACCACGATCAGTCCGCTGACGGCCCAGCTGGCCGCAATGCCGAAGTGCAATGGCACGGGCAGAAGCGGTCGAACGACACCCACGCCTCAACGACTGATCCTGAGGCCCGGTTGTATCGCAAGTCGAACAACACCGCAGCGCAGCTCTGCTACGCCGGGCACCTGCTGATCGAACACCGCTCGGCGTTGATCATCGACGCCGAGCTCACCGCAGCGACCGGCTACGCCGAACGCGACTGTGCGACCGCGATGCTCAAACGGCTCCCGAAACATCGACGGCGACGAACCGTCGCGGGTGACAAGAACTACGACACCAAACAGTTCGTTGCCGACGTGCGAGCTGCCGGGTTCAGCCCGCACGTCGCCCAGAACACCACGAACCGAAGATCGGCGATCGATGGGCGCACCACCCGACACGCCGGCTACGACGTCAGTCAACGGATCCGCAAACGGGTCGAGGAACCCTTCGGTTGGGTCAAGACCGTCGGGGCCGGTCGCAAGCTTCGCTACATCGGCCAACAACGCAACCGGGCCTGGTTCAAGATGACCACCGCCGTCTACAACCTGATCCGGATCACCGCACTCGACACCGCCACCGCCTGACAACCGTTCCGGCGAGGCCGCCACCAGTCACCAGCGAGCAATCGACCGGTGACGGATCAACGGAAACCAACATCGACGATCAAAACCGACACCGGGCGAGCAGCTCGATCGAGTCCACGACAACAACCGAACCCCGATCACCAACCAGCGCCCTCAGGACAAGAATTTTCAGCACCCTGCTAGCGCATAGCTGCCGCTAGTCGTGCCTGCCGTTGCGGACAGTCTGTTGGATGGCCCACGCGAATGCTCCACAAATGAGTCCGAGAAGCCCACCGAGAATCGACGCCGGTACGCCCAGTTCAAAGACCGCGAACCAAGCGGTGCGCCAATGGACGATGAGACCGACCACGATGCCCACAACGCACCCGACGACAGCGCCCGCGACCGCACCTACCACCATCCATCTGAGAGTCAGCGGACGAGGGCGCATGCTCGGCATCGATCCGATGGTACGGCACACCCCGCAGGTCGGATCCGCCCAGAGCTGCCGATCTGCAGGTTCGCTCAGCCGGCCGACGCCGCATCCGGACTGCACGGCTAGGCTCGCCCGATGCTACGTGGGGATCAGATTGTGCTTCGGGCTCGCGCCGAGTCCGATGTCGCCGTTCTCCATAGCGAACTGTACGACGACGTGGCGACCAGGTCGCGGGCAGACAGTCGTCCGTGGCAGCCGATGTCTGCCGGGTCAGTGGCCTCACCATATGCAGTTACCGAACCGAACAACGAGACAGCGTGTTTCTCAGTCGCCGAAATCGCTACTGATGAACTCGTAGGCGAAGCATTGCTCTGGGGTATTGACACGCATTCGCGTGCGGCAAACGTGGGGATCTCATTGCGGCCCTCGTTCCGCGGTCGAGGATTCGGCACCGAAGTAGTGCGCGTTCTGTGCCGATACGGGTTCACAACCCGTGGATTGCATCGGCTCCAACTCGACACACTCGCTGACAACGCGGCAATGCGCGCTGTCGCCGTGCGGGTCGGGTTTCGTGCCGAGGGCGTGCTGCGAGAGGCCGCTTGGGTGGACGGAAGATTCGTCGACTCGATGGTGTTCGGCCTTCTCGTAACCGAATCGGATCCGCATGTGGCCAACCCGTCGGAGGATCAACGACGCGGCGACGCGCCGGTCGCGCGCACGTCGCTCTGACGTTCTGGGGGCCGCCGGAGACCTGTTCCGCGAAGATCTGGAGTCAGGCGAGCGGCGATGACGAGTTCGATCGCGGATACGTGACGGCCGACGACGACTACCACTGGATCTGTGAGCAGTGCTTCGCTGACTTCCGAGAGAAGTTCAATTGGACGGTCGTGCCCAGCGCATATCTGCCAGTGAGAATGCGTGTGCTGGTTTGCATCCGCGTTTGTTGCTGGTGCGAGCTGGCAGGCTGATCTGACTTCGGGGTTCGTCACGCCCCGTTCCGGAGGGCGACTCGAGCTGCTGCTAGTAACAGCTGCTCGGTCACTGGTCTCCTTCGCGGGACGTGCGTGCCTTCCCCTCAACTTAGAAAGAGGTGGCCGATGGTCATCGTAGATTCCTCGCGTCATGTGGTGGGTGGGGTCGATACGCATCGCGACTCGAATGTCGTCGCGGTCGTCGATATGAATGGCGGTTTGTTGGGTATCGAGTCGTTCCCAAGAACAGCTGACGGGCATCGCTGCTTGTCGTCGTGGATGGCCGGGTTCGGCTCGATCGAACGCGTCGGCATCGAAGGCACTGGTGCGTACGGGGCCGGTCTCGCCCGCCATCTGATGGCCACCGGTGTGGTGGTGATCGAGGTCGATCGACCGGAGCGTCAGAAGCGACGCAAGCAGGGCAAGTCCGATCGGATCGACGCCGTCGAGGCCGCGCGTGGCGCCCTGTCGGGTCGTTGCGAAGGCCAAGCGAAGTCGGGTGATGCGCACGCCGAAGCGTTACGCGCGCTGCTGGTCGCCAAGCGATCGGCGCGTTCGACACGGATCCGTACCATTGTCCAGCTTCGCCATTTGATGTTCACCGCACCCGACGAACTTCGCGCCAAGTTGGGTTCGTTGAGCGCGACGCAGCTGGTCAACGAGGCCGCAAAGCTGCGCCCGCGCCCTGGTGGTGATGTTGCTCTCTACGGTGTGAAGACCGCGGCGGTGATCCTGGCCCGCCGAGTCCATGCTCTCGACGTCGAGCTCGCCGTGATCGACGGGCAGATCACACCATTGGTCAAAGCCGCGGCACCCGAACTGTTGAACGTCTACGGCGTCGGGGCCGACACCGCCGCAGTGCTGCTCGTCACTGCTGGCGACAACGTCGGGCGGATCACCACCGAAGCGAAGTGGGCAATGCTGTGTGGCATCGCTCCGATCCCGGCGACGAGCGGTCTGACCGTTGACGAGTTCCGGCTCAACTACGCCGGCGACCGCCACGCCAACAACGCCATCTGGCGGATTGTCATCACCCGTCTCGGTCAACACGAACCGCGCACCGTTGCCTACATGCAACGGCGCTTGGCCCAGGGCAAATCGAAGCGTTACATCATCCGTTGTCTCAAGCGCTACGTCGCCCGAGAAATCTTCAAAGCGCTCCCGCGCTGACCAAGAACGCGATGACGGGACTGGCCCAATAACTGCCTGACACCTTCGGGTTGTCCTTCGAACGACATGCCGTCCCGTCACCGCACACCACCGCCGGAACCCGTGGCCTGATAAGAGCCTGCCCTCACACGAGTGGCCCATCACTGGCCTGCCCGAAACACCGGCAACAAACACCTTGACAACACATAGGAGCGTCGATCTCGCGCACCTCGACGATCACCCCTTATCCGCGCTTGCCCCGGCGCGCCGGAGCGACGCTCTTATGGTTGTCAAGGGTCTGTTTCCGGTTGCGCAGACAATCCAGTGATGGGTCGCTCCGATGGTTCGAAGGACACGCTCTTTTCAGGTCATGCGGCCGGAGTGGTGGGTGGTGACGGGACGACTGG
>JANMNE010000180.1:0-14650 GCA_031373785.1 Ilumatobacteraceae bacterium | reverse complement strand
GGTTCAACAACCGCCGACTGCACAGTGAGCTCGGCGACATCCCACCCGCCGAATTCGAGACGCTCTACTACGCTCGAACCCGGACCCAACATCAAGCCCCAACACCCACCCGGACCTGATGCAAAAGACCGGCCGGTTCATTGTGCTGGTCGTGTGCTGCGTCACTCACGCTCGCCATGGTAACTCGCTAAGTGAATTCGGTTGCGTCCGAGATGGGCCAGCGCGTCACAGTGGCATCTGACGGACGGACGTTGGAGCCGTTGGCGTCGCCGAGCGGTTCGGGAGCCGGTTGCTTCCCTGAGCACTTGTCCGCTCGGGAATCGGTGACTGTTGCCCGGCCTATTCTTTGGACAAGTCTTTTTGAGACGGTGGGACGCTCAGTGAGACGCTGTGGGCACGAAATGCCTGGTGGGTGAGACGCTGAGGTGTCGGTGAGACTGTCAGAAGGCCTGGATCATAGCTTGTAATGAAGATGTCGTGAGTTCGATTCCCACACCCGGCTCCATCGCGATCGCCGGCGTCGTCCGTGAGTGTCCGGCAACGCCCCGATCGTTGCAGGAATTGCCACCGACGGCGCTCGGGCTCGGGCGGTAACGGCGACTGCCCGGCTGGACACTCGTACCTTGCCGGACCGGATCGAAGACAGCCGGTCCCCAACGAGCAAGGGAGGAAATCATGAGTCAATTTCCGAGGAGCAGACGACGGGTTGCGACGGTCATCGTCGCGGTCGCTGCGCTCGCTACGTCGATCGGCACGCCGGTCGAGGCGGCGGGCTCGAACCATCCGATCTCCGGAGCGGTCGGGTGGACGTGTGCCAACTGGTTCACGTCGAGCAACCTCCGGTTCGTGTCTGTCGGAGGGTCGGCCGTGAAGGTGAACCTCTCGGGGACCGGTGTCGGTGGCGTTCAGTTCCGGGTGAAGAACGAGAACACTGGTGGCGTGTCGCTGACGGCGTTCATCCCGCCGCTGAACTCCTGGACGACCCTCATCGGGAACTGGGCGGGGAGCACACCGTTCCGCAACCAGTTCCGTTGCGTCAACAGCGACCCGAATCACGGGAGCACCGACTTCAACGGCACCGAGTTCTACTGAGCTCGACCCATCCTGTCGGCGACTGGCCAACTCGGGGGTGCCCGAGTTGGCCAGACCCCCCTCACTCTCCACCGACCATCGACCAACTCATGCCCACCAAACCAGATGCAGAGGTACGAGCCATGCGACACAACATCCTCATCCTCATCGGCGCCGCGACCATGGCGCTGTCCGCTTGCTCGAGCAGTGCGGGCGCCGAAAGTTCGGACTACCAGTCCGCCTCCGACTCGCAGGCCGAGTATCGGGCCGAGGCGGCCAAGTTGACGCTTCCCCAGGGTGTGGCGTTCCCGCAGACGGCACCGGGGTTGGCCGACAAGTCTGATGACGGCCAGACAGTGTTGTACCAGAAGGACATCGGAGCCCAGAAGGCTGACGCCTTCTGGTACTGCTCGTGGGCGAAGCAGGCGCTGAACGCCACCGGCCCCGAGCAGACGAAGGCGGTCGAGACGATGAAGGGCCTGCGGTATCTGGTCTTTTGGAGTGACATCGACGACAACGGCGTCGCGCTCTTCACCGCGCTGCAGGAGAAGGCCCAGCTCGGCGATCTCAGCGGCCTGCGCGAGTACGTCGGCGCCAACTGTCCGTGATGAAGCGCGGACTGCGGTTCCTCGGATTCGTAGCTCTCGTCGCGGTCTGCGTCGCGGCAGGATACGTCGCCCACCAGAGCCGGGCGGCGAGGGTGACATCTACCTCGGCCGATCACACCGGCATCGACACCGTCAGCCCGCAGCGCAATGACATCCTCGCCACCCTTGGGCTCGACGCGACGATCGTGGCGAACCCCCACTTCGCACTCGTGGCACCGCAGGGCGGCTCGATTCACGAGACGCTCGTGACGGGCGGCACCACCGCGTCGGGCGAACAGAGCGTCGCTTCGATCGGCGGCCGACGCATCGCGCCGGCCGTCGACGCGACGTTCGTCGCCTGGTTGGTCGGTGACGGAGTAGTGGTCTCGGAAGGTCTTCCGGTCGCCGAGTTCTCCCTGGCCGGGTTCGCGGCCGAGGCCGTCGTGCCCCCGGAAGTCGCCTACCGCATCTTCTCCCACCACGTCACCGCTCGAGCCGCGATCACCGACGGGCCCGGTCCGTTCGACTGTGACGTGCTGTCGCTCCCATCGGCCCAGATATCGCCGAGCGCACCCGTCGACAACGTCGGCGGAGGTGTGCCGTTCTTGTGCGCTGTTCCGCGGAACGTGCGGGCCGTTACAGGGGTTCAGGCAACGGTCGTCGTCGTCAGCGCGAGGGCAACCGACGTGCTGACGCTGCCCGTCGAGTCGGTGTCGGGCTCCGTCGACAGTGGCGAGGTCAACGTGGTTGACGACAACGGCAACGTCACGCGGCGACGTGTCACGCTGGGGTTGACCGACGGTGTCGTGGTCGAGATCACCGGTGGCGTCGACGAGAGCGACAGGGTCGCCCGCCAAGCGCCGTTGTTGAGCGCGCGGAGCGCATCGGGATGACGGTCGCGCTGGAAGCATCGGCGATTCGGCACACCGTCGGCGGCGAAGATCGGCCGTTGCTCGACGACGTGAACCTGACGATCCCACCGGGTTCCTTCGTGTCGATCACCGGGCGATCGGGCAGCGGAAAGTCGACGCTGCTGGCCATCCTCGGGTTGCTGCTGCGCCCCGATCACGGCACGGTTGCGGTCGACGGTTCGACGACATCACCGTTGTCGGATTCCGGGCTTGCCAAACTGCGCGGCCGATCGATCGGGTTCGTCTTTCAGAACTACTCCCTCGTGCGCAGCATGTCGGTCTGGCAGAACGTTGCGCTCCCGCTGTTGTCGACTCGCGACCACCGGGTCCGTGACCACAAAGGCGCGGCACGCGCCGCGCTCTCGCTCGTTGGACTCGACGGCAAGACGGACGCCCTCCCGCATCACCTCTCCGGAGGTGAACAGCAACGGGCGGCCATCGCCAGAGCACTCATCCGTCGCCCCGCGGTAATCCTGGCGGATGAGCCGACCGGCTCGCTCGACGTGGCCACGGGCGACATGGTGCTGGAACTGCTAATCGAGCGGGTGAAGTTGTCGGCTGCAGCGCTCGTGTTGGTGACGCACGACAAGCATGTGGCGGGGCGTGCCGATGTGCGCCTCGAGCTCCACGACGGGCGGTTGTCGGCGTGAGGTTGGTCGCCGACGCGTGGCGCGATCTCGTGGCGCACCGAGGCAAGTCGCTGCTGAGCGCGATCAGCCTGTTCATCGCGGTGCTGTCGATCGTGGGGGTGAGTGCGGCGGCCGCAGTCTCGCAGGACGCGATCGTTGCGACGAGCGAGCAGGAGACCGGCCGCGCCATCACTGTGGAGGCGACGCTATCGGGGTTCACGCTCGACCCTGCCGGCTACGCGGCGCTCGACCATGCATTGTCCCAACGGGTGGGCGCGCTGACCGGCGGAGCCTGGGCTGTAGTCGCCGATGCCGACGCGACCGTCGGCGTGTCGAGTGGGCAGTCGGAGCGCACCGCCGTGCAATCGATGAAGCTCGTGGGAGGTCAGCTCGATCGCATTCGGCGCCTGCCGCTCGTGGCCGGCCGCTATCTCGAGGTGGGCGAGCCCGTGTATCCGGGAGCGGTCGTGCTGAACGAATCTGCCATGGCGCAGCTCGGCCCCGTCGGCAGCCAGCTTCGGGTCGGGCTCGACGCCTACCGCCCGCCCATCTCGTTTACGGTGGTGGGTGTCGTCGCTGACGGCTTGAACGCATCGGCGATCTACGTAGCATTCGGTTCATGGGCGCGATTCGACCCGACACTCGGTGGGTCGACCAGCTTGCGGATCGACGTGCATTCTCCCGCCGCATCGGAACAAGCGCTCCGGTCGGCGCTGACGACGGCGATTGCAGACGCCGGAATGCCGGTCGCCGCCCAGGTGTCGCGTCGCGACCGAGCAGACGAGCAACGGTTGTCGTTGAGCTCCGCGCAGCGGGCGTTCATGGCAGTATCGGCCATCACGATTCTTGTATCCATCGTTGGTATGACCAACATCGGTCTCGCCAGTGTTCGGGAGCGTTCGCGGGAACTGTCAGTCCGGCGCGCCATCGGATACTCACAACGCCGCATCTTCGTCGTCGTGATGTCGTCGAGCCTGCTGATCGGTGTGATCGTGGCCTTCGTCGCCGTGACGCTGGCCTTCGCCGCAGTTGCGGTAGTGCTGCCGCGCCTGATCGGGAATCGGCTCATCGAGGTTCCGAGGTTCCCGTGGGGCGCAGCGTGGCTTGGACTGATCGCCAGCTCCGCCGCCTCGCTGGTGGGAGGCCTGGCTCCAGCGCTGGCGGCGGCCCGGGCCCAGATCGCGACCGCGCTTCGATGACGTGACCGTGTTCCACCTCGCCGGCCGGTACCTCGATGAGGGCAAGAGCATCGCCGCGATCGCTGTCGGGATCGTGATCAGTGTCGTTGTCAGCGGCCGCGTTTCGACGCGAACGGCCGCGCCGCGCCGATACGTCATCGCCACGTTTGTCTCGCTGACGGTGATGGTGGTGGCGACACTGCAGACGCGCCGCGCGGGTGGCGGCTTGCTGGATCGCAATCCGTTCAACCACCTGTCGTTCGGCCGCCTCAGCTCCTGCTACCACCCCTTGATCGGGCCGGCCGGATTGTTCGATTTTGGAAGCCAGGCGATGCTGAACGTCGCGCTGTTCATACCGTTCGGCGTCTTCGCCACGCTCGCCTTCCAACGGGCAAGCCGTGTCGTGGTCTGGGCGGTGCTGCTCGCCATTGCGCTCGAATTCATCCAGACCATCTTCGATCTGGGCGTGTGCGAAGTGCTCGACGTGACGCACAACATTCTCGGTGCGGTGGTGGGGGTCGGCGCGGTCGTCGTCGCCCGGCGGCCGCGGCCGCGAATCTCAGAAATCTCACCGCGCTTGTAACGCTGTCGGGATTGGTGGACACTCACGGGCAATGAGAGTCGTGCCGACGGGTCGCGAGGGGGAGTTCGAAGGGGTGTACCGCGACTGTCTGCATGAAGTCCGCAAGTACGCCGCCGCCCACGTCGGCCGCGACGATGTCGACGATGTGGTGAACGCGACGTTCATGTCGGTGTGGCAACGTTTCGACGATGCTCCGCCGTTGTCGCGGCGTGCCTGGGTGCTGGGCGTTGCCCGGAACCACTGCCGGAACCGGTGGCGCACAGACCGACGTTTCTCTGGGTTGGTCGATGAGATCGCGTTCGCTCGGCCGCGGCTCGAGACCAAGCTGTCCGACGAGCGCGTCGGCTTCGAGGTGCTCGACAACTTCCAACGAGCCATCGAGGCGCTGTCGGCGGATGATCGGGAGTTGCTGGTGCTGTCGGGTTGGTTGGAACTGTCGCCGAGCGAGATCGCCGAGGTGCTCGGGATACAGGCCGGTACGGTGCGAGTGCGGCTTCACCGGCTGCGCAATCTGTTGACGACCAAACTGGGTCGACTGAACGTAGAGGACGGCGTGGCATGAGTTCCCGAGATCCGATCGAGCTGTTCGGGTTGCTGGACCCGTTCGTCGATGAGTCGTTCACCGAGGAGGACGAAGCGCGTCTGCTGCGCATCATCGAGACACCGGTGGTCGGTGAGCCTGACCCGCGCCGGCGCCGGCCGCGACCGTGGATCGTCACGTCGGTTGTCGGCGCCGCGGTGTTGACCACGGCTGCGTTCGCCGTGTTGCATCAGCAGCGAGCCTCGAACCCGGTCGCGATCGTGTGCCACCGCCAACCTGACTTGCAGAGCGATCGTGTCGAAGTCGCACCCGCTGCTGACCCGGTTGTGGCATGTGGAGTGCCGTGGACCGATGGCACATGGTCGAGCGATGGTCCGCCTGCGTTGGCTGCCTGCGTGACCGACACGGGAGTTGCCGCGGTGTTCCCCGGTGGCTCGGGCGTGTGTTCGCAACTCGGCTTGGCCGGCCTCAGTTCCGGCCGCACCGACGAGCAGCAGGCGATCGTCGTGCTGCAGGGCCGCCTCACTGAAGCGTTCACTACCACCTGCTATCACCAGGATGAATCGGTGGCCGAGGCTCAGAAGATTCTCGACGAGTCACACCTCGCCGGCTGGACAGTTCAGCTCGCCGAGGCCTTTCCGCCCGGACTCGACTGCGGTGCCCCCGGCGTGCTGCCGGATGCCAAGACCGTGATCGTCGGCGGCAGCCGCCCGGAGATCCCGTAAACGCTTACCTTCCTGAAAGGAACCCATCATGAAGCACCTTCTAGTTCGACGCGCCCTCGTAGCCGGTGTGCTGTTCGCAGTGCCGATCACGGCGGCTCCGGTCCAAGCCCTTTCATCGTCGGGTGTGCTAGCCACGTTCGAAGGCCGCACCATAGACCTCTCCAAAGGTTGGGGGGACGCACGCGCATGCACCGTCGACGCCACCGGCGTGACGTGCTACCGGTCGGAGCTCTCGATGGACCAGGCCGAGAGCCTGACCGCCGGCGTTGGGACGTCGGTCGCGTCGCTAACATGCTCGCCGGCGCTCCGCTTGTACGACGGCACCTCGTTCACCGGGACGGTGCTGTTCATCACCACCCGCGGCGCGCTCGTGACGTTGGCCTCGCTGGGGTTCGACAACGTGACGTCGAGCTACCGCATCGGCGGGTGTTCAGCGAACCTCTACAGCGGAACGTTGACCGGGTTGTACCCGGGCAACACGGCGGCGAACGTGCAGTCGGCGACGATGTTGTCGGGGTGGAACAACGTGCTGTCGTCGGTGCTCGTTCCGTGATGTAACGCACGCCGTGGTTCCGGACATTTTCTCGATGTCTGCAACCACGGCGTCATCGCGGAGGGACTGTGACGGAACATTCGGCACAAGAACGAGCGGCCTGGGCGCTGTCACGGGCCTGCAACGGCTGGCGGCGCAACAAGGTCTGCATCAGCAGGGCCACCGGCCAATCGATGGACGAGCCACATCCTGCGTGTCTCCGAGCCCAGGAGGAACACGACCAGATCCTTGCCGACGCCCGCGTGGCCGACGAGTGAGCCCGAGGCAGCGAGGGGCGCCCACTACATCGACTGCAGCCGTGGTTGCTGGTTACGTGCTGGCACATCACGAGCCCTACGGGTTCGAATGCGACCTCGGCTTTCCCGACCGAACGCTCGAGATCATTCGTCAGCACCCTCAGGTCGACGAGTGGATGGCGCGCGGCGCGGCGATGGATCGCCATCACATCGTCGAGCACATGCTGCAG
This sequence comes from Ilumatobacteraceae bacterium, assembly GCA_031373785.1. Taxonomy (GTDB): domain Bacteria; phylum Actinomycetota; class Acidimicrobiia; order Acidimicrobiales; family Ilumatobacteraceae; genus JAENVT01. Next base: position 7,406 of record JANMNE010000180.1, on the reverse strand, counting down.
CATTCGCTCACGGCTATCCCATCAACACGATTGCGAAAGCCGCACGGCTCACCCCGGCACGAGTCAGCGCCATGCTCGGCCATCCCCACGGTCGGCCCGGTCGACCGTCCCACCCTGTGGGCAGCCACGATCCAGAACGTGACTGACGGGTAGCCCTTGCCGTCGGTCCATGGCCATGGTGGAGGGAGCAGAGCCGGCAGACAGGTCACGCCCCGCGCCGTGCAACTGACCTGTCCATTGATGGCCACTTGGCCACGCGACGTGCTCGGCATTCCGATCGAACGTTTCGCTGACCTCGTACGCCCGACGCGGCACCGCTGTCTATGCGGGGTTCGGGTAACGGCTTGCTACCTCGAGTGCACGTGCAGTCGTCTATGCACGAGCGGGACCTTGGACCGTGTCTCGAACACGATCGTTCCATACGTTGAGCGCGGTGCGACCAAGATCGAGGCGTCATCCACCATCGACGCCGGTGCGACCAAGATCGAGAGTATCATCGAGGCGTGCAAAGTCACGGCCGAGGCTGTCAGCGGCGGCCAGGTCATTCTGGACAGCTCCATGCCGTCGGATCTGACGGTCGCAGGTGTGAACGCCGCGCTCGAGAAGACCTACGCCGTCCGAGCACAGGCTGACTGCGTCATCCACCTTTGTCAGCCCCGCAGGGAAGGCCCTCCTCGCGACTGCCTCGGGGATCAGCGGCCCACAATCCGTTACCGACGACCGCCTTGTCTACACACAGTTCGACAACAAGGCATCGCACACCGAGATCTTGACAGTGCAGCTGACGAACTAGGCCTTTGAGGCCCGCTTGGTGATGGTTGAATCATCTCTTGGCCAGAGGGAGCATGTGACGAACGGTGTTCCGATCGCCCGATTGAGGAACATGAACGCTCACAGATGGCTTGACGAATCCTGCACGTGTGCACGGGCTTCGATGACCACTGATGATCAACCAGAACAACGTCGTTGACAAGCACTTTCCATCGCGCCCTGAAGAAGACGATCCGGATATCAAGCTTCGCATCCATTGCCATACGCGCCGAGGGGCTACGCGCCGTCGGGCGCGACGTCAAGCGAGGGTTGTTTGTGAGGGCGCTGAGCTATCTACGCGCCTGCGGCTTCGTCCGCACAGCGATCCCGGCACCGAAGCGTGTAGCTGCGCGCCGACCTCCACTGGAGGCGATGTGCCCGTCGGTGCTGACGAAGGCGGCAAAAAGGGGGATGCCGAATAGTTTCGGTTGGCCTCATTGGGTTCCTGTTCGAAGACACAGAATCCGACCACTCCCTCCGCACCGCCGACGGTTTGCCCAGCCTATTCTTTGGACAAGTTCTTTTGAGACGGTTGGACGCTGAGTGAGACGCTGGGGGTACGTAATGCCTGGTGGTGAGACGCTGAGGGTGTTGGTGAGACTGTCAGGGTGGTTCGGATCAGAACTTGTAATGAAGATGTCGTGAGTTCGATTCTCACACCCGGCTCCGAATACACGTTTGTCCAGAACAGAAGTGTTCGACATGAGGCCAGGTCACGGGTTTCTCACATCATCAAGAATATGACGGGCAACGACATAGTCTGGTCGCGCTCAGCGCCGCCGTTCGATGCCCAGCCCATTCTTTGACCAAATTCCGCACATCGGGGCAACCTTCAAAGGGCGGCGATCGGAGAGACCTTTGCGGACAGAGGTTCGATCGAGGAAGTCGAGCCTGCCTTGTTCTGGTCGCGCTTAGTGTCCAGCGTCGCAATCGCTTCCTGCCCGTCGATGACGATCTGGCCGCTCAGTGTGGTCAGTCGTCAGGGGGATCCGATGCGACCGGGACGGCACATTTGTGACGCGCCGAACCCCGCGAGTGGGCGAGCGTTATGGAGCACGTCACGGGAGCGCCGAACGCCGGTTCTGTGTGCATTGTCCGATGTCCGCTGACGAATCCTGTGTTCCACCCGACGAGCGTTCTGTGTCCGCCTCGGCCTGGAAGGTAGACGTCGTCCCGATGGCTACTTCGACGTACGCTGGACGATGCGCAGCCGAGCCCTGGTCCGGCAAAGATCAGCGCCGCAGCAGTTCGCGAGTCGAGGTCACGCCGCCATCGATGTCGCAGCGACGACTATCAATGCACCGATCACAACGAAGATCAGCCCGGCGTCTAGCAGATCACCAACGAGCTTTGCTCGCAGCTCTGCGGCGTAGGCCTGGCACGCTCGCGCCGCCCCGTCGATGGCGGCCTGCGGGTCGGCCTTGTCTAGCTTGATGTGCTCGACACCCTCGAGTACACCGAGTTGCTCGCTGCGAACACCGTGTCCAATCACCGGGATGACGAATTTCTTGTACGCGTGTGCCATGCCGATCTCCTGCTGGACCCACTGAGCGTCAACACTTCGCTCGGTAACGAGCACCAGCATCATCGAGGAGGACTGCAGCGCTACGTCGACCTTCGTCGCAATCCTTTGACCTGGTTGTGCGTCCTTTTCCGCCAGGTAGACATTGACACCTCGCTCATCGAGAGCCGCGACGATCGCCTCAACCAGCTCAGCATCCTTGCTCGAATGACTGAAGAACACTGTCGGCTTCGGAAGCATCAGGCGGTCAACCTCTCGGAGCTCTCACTCGTCATCATTGCGAGCGACAGTAGCTGTTCGCTTCTCGGACCTCGATCGGAGTGCTGGTTCAAGGACATGACTCGGTCAGCGGTCGAGCATTCGTCGTAGCTTCGGCGAGGGATTGAAAAAATGACGCCCCTGCTGCTGGCCGCCGTGCGTGCGCGCGGACAGCGTGACGAGACCCATACCCTCGAGAAGCGTCAGGACGTGATCGACAATGAAGCGGGGCGCTCCAACGCCTTCACTGAGTGTGGCCTCCGTGGCGGGCTTGTCCGCGGGCCAGTCGACCAGCCGAGCGATCACCGTGTGTTGTATCAGTTCGTAGTCGTCGCGATATGCGGCCAGATATGCCTCGGCACCCGCGAGCGTCAACGTGAAGCGCGACATGCTCGGTATTCCAGAGCCCATCGTGCGAGTGATGTCGACGTGGTTATCGGCGTCAAGTACTCGGAGCGACTCGATAACTTCCTCAGCTGTGACACCCAAGGCGCTTGTTGTCTCGTCCACGAATTCCTGAGTGTTGAAACGTGTTCCGTTGTCTCTCACCGCTTCGTCACCCACCAACTTGAGAATGATGCTGTCAATCTGGTCGAGACCGTCAACCGGCGTGGCAGGACTATTCGCGTAGGCCGGTGGATCTCCGAGGTCTGGCCTTGCCACCACTCCGAAGATTGACCTCGTCACACGATCCACCACAGCATCAATCTGGTTGGTGTCGGGAACAAACTCGATCACCAGGTGACGGATCGCGGCCGGGACATCGGGAATGGAGAGTCCATCGAGAACGATCGGGATCAGCCGAGAACCGGTGTTGATTCGTTTCACCACCGCAGCATCGAGTTCGTCTGCAACCCACCGGCTGCTCTGGCTCGAGCTCGAGATCACGACGATGATCGCGTCTGCGTTTTCGATTCCCTCCGCGAAGATCTTCTTAGTAAGCGAGTCACCCGGCAGCAACTCCCAGCCGTCCAGCCAGACATCGATGCCGCGGTGGCGGAGGCGTTCAGCGAATGGAAGAACGAACCGAACTTTGTCCGCGGTCGCGTGGCTCAGAAAGGCCCTCGGTACGCCACCCTGGACAGGTTCAACCATGACGAGCACAGTAGGGGTTGGGTGTGACACGAATTTGCGACATGTGGCAGAGAATCAAATGCGGATGACGTCGGTGCTTCGGCTTCTCGTTCTTGCCCAGCGGTACAGCCCGACTCCCGCACTGCCAAATCAACACATAAATCGCGACGAGATCAACGCCTCGAGCCGCAGCGGCAAACCCGAGCAGAACGAATCCTCTGGGCGTGTCCCCGACCCGCTGTCGGGGACACTCGCGTGCGGTGCCTCGGCGAGGACACCTTCGTCGCCCCTTCATCCTGCGCAAGGTAGACGGAGGGTCCACCGGCCGGCCGGGAAGTCGAACGTCCAGTCCGCCTGGTTGATGTGGGGCATCCCAATGATGAATGACATCGGTTGGGAGTTCCGGCCTTCTGCGTTGGCGCGCTGGCGGAGGTGTGCGTTGAGTGCACTCAAATCGACCACCGCGCAGGCATTTGCAGTGAACGCGACGTCTCCGATGGAGCAGTCGCGCATGAGGGCGATCTGGGTGGACATCTGGACGCCGGAGGCGTCGATCCCGACAGCGGCACGAATCGGCTCGAACAAGTCGGGATGGGTTCGAGCGAACTGGGTGTCGACGACTGTCAGTCCAGCTCCGGTGTCCAAGCAGCCGACGACCTCGAGATCGCCGAAACGAACCGGCATCGTCGGCTGCCCGGAAGCATGCATGTTCAGTTCGAACCAGGTGTCCGTTCCGGTCGCGGGCGAGTCGGCGAGTTCCATGTGGCCGGCGCTGAAGTGGAAGTCACATCGATACCGACCGAGTGCGCTCATGCCGAGCAGCGGTACGACATCGCCGCCCGGAGGAGTCCGGGTGGATGCGACGTCGGCGATGTCGAGATCGCCGATGCGCAGCACCGGGATCTCGATGACGTCCTCGCCGAGCCCGATTCCGCTTGCTGCAACGCCGGGGTCGATGCCTGTCGTCGGCAGGTCGCGGGTGGCATCCGTCGTTGGGACTCGACAGGTCCCGGCGCCGGTGTCGAGCCGAAACCGGCACGGGTTGGCACCGACCCATCCATTCACCCACACGTCGATGGCTTCCGGATCGACAGAGTCGTGCTCGACCTGCAGTGCGACGACGGCCACCCAGGAAGACTCTCACACCCGCGACATTCGGTCGGCGTTCGGCTCGCCAGGAGCCGGTCGCCGACGTCGCGGAGACGCAGTGCCCGCCAGGTCGCCGATCGCTGGAATGCCGCAGATCCCGGCTCCGACGCAAGCACTACCGTCCACTCGTGACCGAGGATGAGGACAAGAGCGCGACACTCGAACGCTGGCGCCAAGATGTGCTCGATTTCGCGCAGAGCGTCTGGGCGCTGAATGCCCGCCGCGTCGTCTTCGACCAGATGGATACCGAGCTCGAACGAGAAGGGAGCGAGTCGGCCATCTGGTTCCGATACCGCTTCCTCCGTCCGCTGTACGGCGAAGCACAGGCCGTCGGCGTTCGCCGGCTCGTCGACGAGGATTGGCGCGCCCGATCGTTTGTGCGTCTCCTCGGCGAGATGATCGAGCACCCCGAGTACCTGAGTCGGGAGCGATACCTCGAGCACCTCTTCGAGCGGCGCCCCGGCGGCCGTGACGACGAGGACGAGATCAGACTGGCGAACGACCTATTCGACGATCTCGCCGGCGAAGGAGCCGAACATGTCTCCGCCGAAGCGCTCATCGCGATCCGAGACGAGATCGTCGCCGACGGCGAGCGCATTAAGGCCCATGTTGACCAGTACGTGGCGCACGTCGATCGCAAGCCCGACTTCGACCCGGCAACCTGGGAGGACCTGTCGACAGCGATCGATGTCATGGCCAACACTCTCGGTCGGATTGGACGGGTCGTCGACGGCGTCGACCGATTCGGCACGCCGACGTTTCAATTCGACTGGACGGAGTTCCTTCAGCGAGGGCTGTTCAAGCGGCCGTTGAGCGATCCTCAACTCGACTGGCCCGAGTACTCGCCCAAGTCGTTCGAATGAAGTTCCGCAGCAGTGGTGCCGGCGGCGACGACGAGAACTTCCACCGTGCAGTCCGCCGTGCCAGCGTCGGATTGACCGAGGCAGTTGATCGATTCAACAGGGCACGCACGGCCCAGCTGATCGACCACACCGAAGTAGCAGCCACCGAAGCGGCTATATGGATCGTGGTGCTCGACCAATTGTTTGAGAGCGGTCCCCAAGGCAAGGATGAGTACCGCACTCGGCGCGACGCCGATGACGACGGTCGCGTCGTTCTCGGCGTGATCTTCGCCCGCAACGAGGGTGTCCACAGTCTGATGATCCGTCAGCAATGGACCGACGAACCCGGCATCGTCTACACCGAGGGATTCGGACGCGACCTCGGCTTTAACTTCACCGAGGGATCGGGTCGGGACTTGGGCATCAACCACGAATGGTTCGTCCGCTGGGGCGAGGCTCCTGACGAGCGGCGGCCCACCAAGGCGAGCGGTCAGAAGACCTTCGACGCCTACCGCGACTACCTACAGGGGCAGTGGGTGCATCTCACTCTGCGAGCGGCTGCCCGATGGTTCGACGAGGCCTCTTGATTTTTCTAGGGGGATTTCGGCGTGGGACGTCGCCTACATCGCACGATGAACTGGGTCATCCTTGCAGTCGCAGCGGCGCCGCCCGCGAGCGCCATCCCATAGGTGCCGTCCGGGGACACAGAACATCAGCGCAGAACGACGCCGCGCGATCATCGAACGAGACACACAGAACGAAGCATCTGGCGTGTCTCGAACCCGCGTTGGAAACGACGCACAGTTGCGCGCGACATCGCGAGCGCGACCTCGTCGATCCGCCGGTGCGTTTCGAGATGCTGCGCTGATGACGCGCCGGACGCTGTGTCAGTCGTCGTCGTCGTCGTCGCCGTGATGACTGCAGTGAGACCGAGGGGCGTTGGCGTTGGCCACCAGGCGGGCCAACACGTCGGGATCAGACGGAAGCTCGAAGTGGTTCACGCCTGGACTGTCGGTGAGGCTGAATCGATGGCACTGCATCCCAGCCCAGACGGCCACTGCGTTGTTGGTGATGTCTTCTTGATTGATGTCACCGTCGCGCGTGAAGAACTCGGTGGTTTCTGTCACCAGCTGTCCGACCGTCAGATCGGAGAGCCCGAGACCGACGAGCGTGTCGATCCCCGAGCCCTTCTCGGCGTACACGTCGACGTTCGGGAAGTGAGCAGGGTCGCTGAACGGCACGCCGCCGATGTAGTAGTCGGCGATCGGCTTGACCCATGACAGTCCGGCGTCGTCGAACAACGCGGGGTAGTCCTGCGGCGTGTAGTCCGTGCCAGTCGACTGGTCACGGATGACGATCTCGTCGTTGCCGAAGATCTTCGGGTCCGATGCGGTGATGAATGTCGAGGGATGCGACAAGAACATCCGCGCACTGCTGACACCGTTCTCCGCGGTGGCTGGGAACAGAAGGTCGGGGATGTTCACGCCAACGAACATCAGCGCATAGCCGAGCCCTTGCCCGGGGAAGTTTCCCGCCAACGGCGTGAAGCCGTGAATGTACTTGTCCTTCCACTCCTGGCTCGTGTGCGTCAGCAGGTACTGCACGTAGATGGGACCGTTGGAATGGCCGACGAGATGCACTGGACGGTGTCCGTTCTGGCGATACGTCTCCTCGATCAGATGTTTGGAGCGCTGCAGGAACCCGCCCATGTCGGGCGTGAGCCGGGCGTCATAGCCCGCGACGCGGATGTT
>JANMNE010000175.1:0-7410 GCA_031373785.1 Ilumatobacteraceae bacterium | reverse complement strand
ATGCGGATCTTGCCGACGTCTTTGGCTTTCGCCCACGAACCGAAGTCGAGCAGTTCATCCCAATGGATCACTTCGGCTTTGATGAAGCCGCGCTGGAAGTCGGTGTGGATGCGACCGGCGCATTCGGGGGCGCTCGAGCCGGCGTAGAACGTCCAGGCCCGGGTCTCTTTCTCGCCGGTCGTGAGGAAGGTGCGCAGACCCAGCAGGTGATAGGCGCTGCGGACCATCCGGAACAGGGCACCCTCGCCGAGACCGAATCCTTCGAGCATCTCGGCGCGCTCGACGGGATCGACGATGGTCGCTGCCTCGGCCTCGAGTTGGATGCACATGCCGATGACCTCGACGTTGTCGCCGGCCGATGTGAACTCGTCGCGCACTCGCTGCTCGACTGCTGGAATGTCGTCGAGGTCGTTCTCGCCGACGTTGACCACGGCGAGCACCGACCGGTTGGTCAGCAGGAAGTACGGCTGCAGCTGCTCGCGATGCTCGGTCTTCAAGCCGGCGCGGTAGAGAGGTCGACCGTCCGACAGCGCGTCGTATGCAGCTTGCAACGAGTCCAACTCGCCTGCCGCGGTCTTGTCGAGCTTCGACTGGCGCGTGGCTTGCTTCAACCGCTTCTCGACCGTCTCGAGGTCGGCGAGCGCCAATTCGATCTCGACGACCCGAAGGTGTTCGATGGGATCGCTCGGCCCGGTGACGTCGTCGTCTTCGAACGCTCGCAGCACCAGCACGATCGCATCGACCTCACGGATGTTGGCCAGGAACTTGTTGCCGAGACCCTCACCTTTTGACGCACCCTCGACCAGACCACCGATGTCGACGACCTGCACGGCCGCGTGCACGATCGACTTCGACTTGCTCATCGCAGACAGCTTGTCGACGCGCTCGTCGGGGACCTTGGCCACGCCGATGTTGGGATCCTTGGTGGCGAACGGGTACGGCGCGGCGAGCGCACCGCCACCAGTGAGGGCGTTGTACAGCGAGCTCTTGCCCGCGTTGGGAAGGCCAACCAGGCCGAAGCGTTCCATAGCGAAGGTGTGAGGCTACCCCGCACGCTTTCCGCTCGGCCGATGTCGGCGTCGATCTGTGTGGCATGAAGCGAATTCTCGGGATCGCCGTGGTCGCATTGGCCGTGTCTGCGCCTGCCTCGGTCGGCGCCGGGCAACTCGGCACAGAGATCCCGTCGAACTGCGTCGCCCACACCAGTTTCACCGGTGGCGCCGACCTCGTCGACGACTTCCGCTGCGCGGGCCTCGCCATCGACTTCCACACGGCCGGCGTGAGTTTCTCGCCCGGGTTGATCTGGGCGGGGCAATGGTTGTTCACCGACGAGTCGGGCCAGTACCGGGTGGGGTCATGCACGTTCAACCGCGGCATCCATCCGACCATCGACGCCCCGTCGTTCCCCGTCCCGCAGTTGTTCCCGAACGACCCGACGGGTGCCAAGGGCGCTTACCTCACGTGGCGGTACGGCGATACGACCGATGACTTGATGGCCGCAGGGATGTGGGCGGTGTTCCACTACTACGCGCAAGACAGCGCCGGTACGAGGCGGGCGGTCAACGGCGCGGCACCGCTGATCCCATCGCTCGGCATGATCGCCGGTGCCAGCGGTCGCGACGATCTGCAAACCGTTGCGATCGCACTCGACGCCGAGGCGACGCGGTTCGCAGGGCAGTGGAACATCACTGTCACCGTGGGGATCGACGGCGCGATCGATCTCGGAGTGGTGGCCGGAGTCGAGGTGGTGGCCGGTGCCATCGTGACCCTGTTGGTGAGTGGACAGGATGCGCCGATCGTGGCGACGACGGATGACGCCGGGCTGGCGCACGCAACCATGCCGGTGTCGGTCGGCCCGATGACCGTGGTCGTCTCGACGCCCGTGCCCGGACCGGTGGCCGTGTACCGCGGCACGCCAGCGGGGCCGGACCCGTTTGGTGCCCAACGGTTGGTCACCGCCGGTCCACCCGGGATTGTTTCGGCGACTGCCACGGTTGACGTGCCACCGCCACCGCCGCCGACGACCACGACGACGACCACAACCACCACGACCGTCCCGCCAACCACCTCGACGACCACGACCCTGCCACCGACCACGACCAGCACCACCACCACCACGACGACGATCACGATCCCGCCGACCACGACCACAGCTCCGCCGCCGGAGACCACCGTCCCCGAGTTCGTTCCCATCGTCGAAGTGCTGCCGCCGCCTCCGCTCGCCGCGCCGCTACCCAAGACCGGTGCGGTCTCCGACCTCATCTCGTACCTCGGTACCTCACTCCTGGTCGCCGGTGTCGGGTTGGTGGGCGTCGGTCGCCAACGACCCCGGGGTGTCAGGTGCTGACCATCTCCACGACGGTCGGGCGACGGCCACGTGCCGGCCGTCGGGCCGGATGACCCCTCATCTACACTCGGTGACATGACACCGGTCGAGGCTCTGGAACGCGTGGTGCACTTTCTCGATCGTGCCCACGACACGGGGTTCAAGACGAAGGCGTTCGTGCGTGCGCTCGAGGTCGTGCGGGCGACGCCACCCGACGAGCTCGAGGCCAGGGCAGCTGCAGGAACGTTGAAGGAGCTGGAGGGAATCGGCGACTCCACGGCACGCTTGATCTCCGAGACTCTGCACGGCGACACCAGCTACGTCGAAAAGATCGAGGTCGAGACCCAGATCACCATCACCGACGCCGGTGCGCGCTACCGAGCGGCGATCAAGGGTGATTGCCACATGCACAGCCGATGGAGCGATGGCGGCGCGACGATCGAGGCGATGGCCCGCACCGCCCGCGATCTCGGCCACGACTATATGGTGCTGACGGATCACTCGCCCCGGCTCACCATCGCCCACGGCCTCAGCAAGGAGCGGTTGGAGCAACAACTGGCCGATGTCGCCGTGCTCAACGAGAAGATGGCGCCGTTTCGCATCCTCACCGGCATCGAGGTCGACATCCTCGAAGACGGCACGCTCGATCACACCGATGATGTGCTGAGCCAACTCGACGTGGTGGTTGCCAGCGTGCACTCCAAGCTGCGGATGGAGCGCCAGCCGATGACGGAGCGGATGGTGCGGGCGGTCGCCTCGCCTCACGTCGACATCCTCGGTCACTGCACGGGCCGGATGATCGGCAAGCGCGACCCGTCGACGTTCGACGCCGACTACGTCTTCGCAGCGTGTGCCCAGTTCCACACGGCCGTCGAGATCAACTGCCGGCCGGAGCGACTCGACCCGCCGCGGCCGTTGCTCGACCTGGCGATCGAGTACGGCTGCTACTTCGCCATCGACAGCGATGCCCACGCGACCGGCCAGCTCGAATGGCAGCCGCTCGGTTGCAACCGGGCCGCGGAGTGTGAGGTGCCGCTGGAACGGGTCATCAACACCTGGGCCGTCGACGACTTGCTTCGCTGGGTGCAGGCGGCATGACCCGCCGGTAGCCTGGCTTCCCATGTCGAAGAAGACGAAGAAGAAGAAGGCGCGCATGCGCCGGTCCAAGGCGAACCACGGCAAGCGTCCCAACATGGGGCGTGGCTGAGCCAACCGTTCCCCCTGCACCTGCGACGCGGCGTGGCGCCGATGTCGAGGTGCTGCACGGCGTGGCAGTCGCCGATCCGTACCGGTGGCTGGAAGACGGTGAGTCCGAGGAAGTTGCCGCCTGGGTAGCCGCCCACAACGCACGAACCAGTCAGGCGCTCGAAGCCCGCTCCACCTGGGGCATGTGGCACGAGCGCCTTTCCGCGCTCACGGCCCTGCCAACGGTCGCTGCCGCGGCGGTGCGCGGCGAGCGGTTGTTCGTGCTGTGGCGTGCCGCCGGCGCCGACCAGTTCGCGTTGGTCGTCCAGTCGTCTACCGAGCGGGAAGCCGCGCCGCGGACGTTGCTCGACCCGGCCGAGCGCGCCGCCGACGGCGCCGTTGCCATCGATTGGTTCGAGCCGTCCCCCGACGGGTCCCTGGTCGCGATCGGGCTCAGCGAGGGTGGCACCGAGCAGAGCACGCTGTCGGTGATCGACGTCGAATCCGGCCGGCACCTCCCCGACTCGATCTCGAACACACGGGCGTCGTCGATCGCCTGGCTGCCCGACAACTCGGGCTTCTGGTACCTGCGCTACCCACCCGACGACGCGTACAACCGCAACGTCTACTTCCACCGACTCGGCACCGATCCGGCCGATGACCCGTTGGTGTTCGGCGACCTTCCCACCCCGGAGACGTGGCCGGATGTGCTGGCGAGCGACGACGGCCGCTACCTCCTGGTGTACATGCTCGTCGGGTGGGGTCGGATCGACGCCCACTTGCTCGACACCGAGACCGGCACCTGGCGCGTGGTGATCAGCGGCGTCGAGGCACAGTCATCGTTCTTCTTCCACGACGGCGAGCTCTACGGCGTGAGCTCGCGTGACGCGTCGAACGGACGCATCATCGCTGCATCCCTCGACGACCCCGGCAACTGGCGCACCGTCGTTGCCGAACGCGATGTCGTGATCACCCGCGCCGCCAGCCTCGGTGATTGCCTGCTGGTGGTTTCGAGCGCGGCTGCTGTCGAGACGATCGAGCTGTGGGGCACCGATGGTGGAGGTTTCGAGCCGATCGGCGACCTCGGGCTGATCAGCGTGCAGTCACTTGACACCGAAGGCGATACCGCGTTCGTGACCGTTGCCTCGTTCGAAGCCCCACCCACCCTGTATCGCATCGTCGGCGGCCGGGCGCAGCGATGGTCGGCCGAACCCGACCGGGCCGTCGTGCCGCCGTTGGCCGTGACGCGCGACGCATACCCGTCGCTCGATGGCACCGAGATCGGTGTGTTCTTGATGCACCGGTCGGATGTCGAGCCATCGAGCAAGACGCCGCTGATCCTCACGGGCTACGGCGGGTTCGCCATCTCCGAATCGCCGTCGTGGGTGGTTCGCGCCGCCGCATGGTGCGCTGCCGGGGGAGTGTTTGCCGTCGCGGGCTTGCGCGGCGGCTACGAGCACGGCGAGTCGTGGCATCGCGCCGGGCGCCGGGCCAACAAGCAGAACGTGTTCGACGACTTTCACGCCGCCGGTGATTGGTTGGTGGACCGCGGCTACACGTCGCGGGATCTCTTGGCAATAGAGGGCGGGTCCAACGGAGGGTTGCTGATGGGAGTGGCCATCACCCAGCGGCCGGACCTGGCTCGGGCGGTTCATTGCGCAGTCCCGTTGCTCGACATGATCCGCTTCCCACAGTTCCTGATCGCCCGCTTGTGGACCGACGAATACGGCGACCCCGACGTCGCCGGGGAGTTCGCTTGGCTGCACGCCTATTCGCCGTATCACCACGTGATGGAGCACGCCGAGTACCCCGCGGTGCTGTTCACCACGGCCGAGGGTGACTCGCGGGTGGACCCGATGCACGCCCGCAAGATGGCAGCGATGCTCACCTGGGCGAGCTCGAGCCAGGATCGTCAGCCGATCCTGCTGCGTCAGAGTGGTCGCAGCGGCCATGGCCAGGGCAAGCCCGCCAACATGCGCGTGCGCGACGAAGCCGATGTGCTGTCGTTCTTCTGCTGGCAACTCGGTGTCGAGGCCATGCCTGCCGGGTAGATGGCGGTGGCCGCTTGTAACCTCATCTTCATGCCTCGAGGATTCCCGCTGCTCATCCGCGCATTGGCGGGCCTCGGCGTGCTCGTGCTCGTCGCCCAGTGCAGCAACTCGAGTGCGCTCTCCCCCGAGACGACGGTCGGTCGAGCCGCTGCAGTGGAGACGTCGGCAGTGACGGCCGCAGCGGAAACCACCGCGCCGGCCAGTCCGACCTCATCGACGGTCGCCGAGACCGCGACCACGTCGATCGAGCCGACGACGACGGCCGTGCCGGAGCCGACGACCGCGACCGCCCCGCCGCTGGTGATCGATCCGAACTGCCCGACGACGCCGCATGCCGCGGTGATCGACCGCGACCGGCAGCGGGCGTGGCTGTGCGACAACGGGGTCGCCCTGCCCGAGTTCGTGATCACCACGGCACGCGAACAACCCGACCCTGGGACGTATCCCGTGTTCACCAAGTCGATGCACGCCTCGTCGAAGTTCGGTGGGCACTACAGCACGATGACCCACTTCGTCGTGTTCGCCCGGGGCGAGGAATCCGGTGCTCGAGTCGGGTTCCACACGGTGCCTGTGTTGCGAAGCGGCGAGTTCCTCCAACCCCTCGCCTCGGTCGGGACGCAAATGGAGTACGGGCAGACGTCGGGGTGCATCCGCGTGCTGCCCGAGCAGGGTCAAGTGATCTGGGATTGGCTGCAGAAGGGCGACCAGGTCCACGTCATCACGTGAGCCGTCAAGCCATCACGGTTCGATCTCGTCGTCGCCTCCCCGCAGATACGTCTGGCCCTCGATGCACTCGCCGCGGTATGGGCACCAGCGGCACGAGATACCCGGCTTCTTGATCGCCGCCTCGCCCTCGATCTGCAACTGGATCAGGCGATGGATGCCGTCGAGCGTGCGGCGCAGGGCCGTGCGCAACACGCCTTCGCTCACGTCCTCGACGATGGGCTGCGCCGAGTCGAGATAGAAGGTGGCGAGCTTGCGCGGTGGCACGTCGCGGACCAGTGTCTCGACCAGCGCATAGAACCGGAGGTCTTCGCGGTGGCGTTGCGACACGCGACCGGTCTTCAGATCGATGATCACCTTTCGGCTCTCGCGACCCTGCGGGCGACCCATCACGAGATCAACTCGGGCCCGCAGGAGGATCGGATGATCGAGCGGCCATTGGGCAGCGGCCTCGGTGACGGGGTTGCTGCGCACGTCGAGGGGTGGGAAGCACTCGGCGAACTTGCTGACACGCTCCACTGCCTGGCCGCGCAGGTCGGCTTCGTCGCCTGGCGAGAGCGCGGCGATCCACCGGCCGAAGTCGCGCTCCTCGTCGCCGAGCCGCGCCAGCGCCTCATCGACCAGTTCGCGGGGGCTGGGCTCGCCACGCCAGTTCAACATCAGCTGGATCGCCTTGTGGGCGACCTGACCGCGGGCGCGAGCCGGCGTCCACTCGAAGTCGTCGGGCGCGAGGAAGTGCACCTCACAGTCGTGCACGCTGGCCAGGGTGTGCTTGGTGACGAACAGCGTGTGCCCGTCGAGCCGGTCGCTGAAGTGGGCGAATGCCTCGTTCGCCTCGTCGCGCAGATCGTTGACGAGCTCAGCTGCGAACAGCGTGGGCTCGGCAGATCGCCGCAGGAGCGCGAGCGTGCGCTGTTGCGCTGGGTTGAGCTGCGGCGGTTCGTCCACGATGCCGAGACTAACCAGGGGGTGTCACAGGTCGGTTGTAACACCAGCGATGGGGTTGACAAACCGCGGCTGAGGAGATGAAGTTTGGGTTGGCTCGGGTGACGTCGCTCAAGGGGATTGGTGCTGAGTGATCAGCCCGCGTGACACCATGACGGCGGGATCTTGCAGGTGGCTGCG
>JANMNE010000139.1:0-2059 GCA_031373785.1 Ilumatobacteraceae bacterium | reverse complement strand
TCGAGCACGTTGAACGACTCGTCGTCGGTCACCAGCATGTTGAACGGATGGATGTCGCCGTGGCACACGACGGCAGGGGTCATGACCGGGCGGCGATCCTGCAGCCACGCCAGCAGTGCCTCGAATCCTTTCGCCGGCGATTGCTCTGCGTCGCGGATCTCGGCGAAGCGGGCCTCGACCCCCAACGAGCCGACGTCGATCCCCGCGGACTCCAGCTCGGCGGCGATCGGCTGCGAATCGAGTGCATGCAGTTGCAGCGTTGCCGTGGCCAGCAGGCGGGCGACCCGGCGAATCGTCTTCGGCAGGCGAAGGAGCGCCCCACCGATCCCGAGGCCGGTCAGCAGCTGCACACCATCGACGCGCTCCATCACCATGAACGCTCCGCCGAGCGCGTCGTCGAGACCATCGACCACGACCCGCGGTGTGGGATAGCCCTGCTCGGCCACTCCGCGCTGCACGATGGTTTCACGCACACCGACATCGGGGCTCGGCATGACGCGCAACACCAGCGGCCCGCGCAGGTCCGCCGGGGGATCGTTCAACTCGAAGCCGTAGATCGCTGCCCAGAAGCCACCGGCGATCGGATTCGGTGGATGCGCAAAGGTCTGCGGCGACCCGGCGAATCCCGAGAGGACCCGCAGCAGCGGTGCATCGATCATCGGGTCACTATGGCACTTCAGCTAGAACGAGCGAGATGAAATCCCACATCGAGCTCCGCAGCGACAATGCCGCAGGCATCGCCCCGGAGATCATGGCCGCGATGGCGTCAGCGAACACGGGCTCCGCGATGGCGTACGGAGGCGACGAGTGGACAGCGCAGCTGCGCGACACGGTGCGTGAGGTGTTCGAACATCCGGACGCCGAGGTGTTCCCGGTGATCAGCGGCACCGCCGCCAACTCGATCGGACTCGCCGCGCTCTGCCCACCGTGGGGATCGGTCCTGTGCCACGAGACAGCACACATCTTGCAAAGTGAGTGTGGTGCGACGTCGATGTTCGGTGGGGGCGCTGTCGTGCGCGGCGTTGCCGGCGACGCGTTTCGGGTGAACCCGACCACACTCCGGCAGGCGTTCGAAACGACGCGCTGGGGCGACCCACATCACTCCCAGCCGTCGGTGCTGTCGCTGACGAACCCGACCGACCGCGGCACGGTGTACACCGCCGAACAGGTTGGCGAGCTCGTGGCTATCGGCGGCGAGCGTGGCCTGCGCGCTCATCTCGATGGTGCTCGTGTCGCCAACGCGCTGGCCGCCCTGGGTTGCGCTCCGGCGGATCTCACGTGGAGGGCCGGCATCGACGTACTCACCCTCGGGGCGACCAAGAACGGCGTCTTGAGCACCGACGCGATCGTGTCGTTCGATCCCGTCATCTCCGAGCAGTTGGTCTACCGCGTGAAGCGGGCGGGGCACGTCGCCTCGAAGATGCGATTCCAATCGGTGCAACTGACCGCGTATCTGGCGAACGGTCTGTGGCTGGATCTGGCGCGACGCTCGAACGCGGCGATGGCCCGGCTGGCTGCGGGGCTGCGACCCCTCGACGTCGAGTTCCTCAACGAACCCGAGGTCAACATGCTCTTCGTCCGCCTCGACCCGGCGGCGGCTGATCGCATGGCCGAGTCGGGTCTGCTCTTCTATCGCCAGACGACCGACAGCGTGCGTCTCGTGACCAGCTTCCAAACAACCGACGAGGACATCGACGAGACAGTCGTGCGCATCAAGGGCGCCCTCACCGCCTAGTGCCTCGCCTGCCAACCTTTGCTCGCTGTTCGTCCGCAACTCGGTGATATTCCGGTCGGGCCCAGAACGAGGCTCTGTGCGACGTTCTCGACGGGCGTTGCGGATCTGGGCGCCACAGATCTCGATTGCCTGGGGTGGGCCATTGAACGAGCTTGGCGCCCAGATCGCTGGACCACGCGGGTCGACCGGTCCGGTGAGAGTCGGATGTCACGAAGCGAGGTCAGATTCGACTCACGCAGGTCGGGAACGGACGCGCACCCGTCAACAAGGCCAGGTCGGGGCATCCGTCGACAGCACCAATGTTGCTGGTCACGGCACTAGTGC
>JANMNE010000104.1:0-21169 GCA_031373785.1 Ilumatobacteraceae bacterium | reverse complement strand
CCCGTCTTCGCCTGGCGCTGAGCACAGCAGCAAGGTGGGAGGTGTTGCCGTCTCGTCTGTGTCAGCTCATAGAGCGACGGTCGTTGCGCTGACGTAGACCGGCTCGTTGAGGAGCGGCACACGGGTGGGCACAGACAACTCCACATGGACGGGTCAGTGACGGGTCAGTCGCGACCGGAGTGACCGAAGCCGCCACCGCGGTCGTCGCCATCGAGCGAGTCGACGACGAGCCAGTCGACCTCCTCGACTCGTTGGATCACCAACTGCGCCAGCCGATCGCCGCGGTTGACGATGAACGGGTGCTGCGGATCCGTGTTCAGCAGCACCACCTTGACCTCGCCGCGGTAGGCCGAGTCGATCAGGCCGGGCGTGTTGGCCAAGGTCAGGCCGTGGTTCAACGCGTTGCCACTGCGCGGCAGCACGAAACCGGCATAGCCGACCGGCACGGCGATCGATATCCCGGTCGGCATCAACAGCCGCCCACCCCCCGGTGGCACCACACCGTGTTCGCGGGCGCGGAGGTCGAGGCCGGCATCGCCCACGTGAGCGTAGGACGGCAGCGGAAGATCGGGGTCGAGTCGGACGATCGGCACGGCGAGCACAACCTGGGACTCTGCCACACCCAGGTGCCGGCTGGCTACGCTCCGGGCGATGGTTACCCCACCGCGACCGCCCAGCGTCGATGCGCTGGCTCGGGTGATGGCCGAGAGCGGCCTGCCCCACGCGGCGTGCGTCGAGTTGGCCCGCGAGGCGGTCGCCGCCGGCCCGGCGAGCTTCGAACGCTCGGCAGCCCTCACCCGCGCCAACGTCTTCGCCAAGTCGCTGTTGGGGCCGGTGATCAACGCCACCGGTGTGTTGTTGCACACCAACCTCGGTCGCGCGCCGCTGCCGGTCGCCCATCCACCAACGGCGATCAACCTCGAGTTCGATCTGCAGACCGGCGGACGAGGTTCCCGGCAGCACGCCGTCGGCACGTTGCTGGCGATGCTGTGCGGGGCTGAGGCCGCGATCGTCGTCAACAACAACGCGTCGGCGGTGCTGCTGGTGCTCGCGTCCGTTGCCCGTGACCGCCAGGTGGTGGTCAGTCGCGGCGAGAGCGTGGAGATCGGCGGCGGTTTCCGCATCCCCGACGTGATGGAGCAATCGGGCGCGACGCTGGTCGACGTGGGCACGACCAATCGAACCCGACTGGCCGACTACCGCAAGGCCATCGGCCGCAAACACGCCGATGTCGCCGCGATCTTGAAGGTGCACCCAAGCAACTACCGCATCGAAGGCTTCGTCGAGGCCACGAGCGTGGCCGACCTGGCCACGTTGGCCGTGCCCGTGATCGCCGACATCGGCAGCGGTTTGATCGACGCCAATTGTCCATGGATGAGTGGCCCGCCACCGGCGTGGTTGCACGGCGAACCGGCGGCGCGCCAATCGCTCGACGACGGCGCAGCGCTGGTGACCTTCAGCGGCGACAAGCTGTTCGGTGGGCCGCAGGCCGGGATCATCGCCGGACGCGCCGACCTCGTGGCCCAGTGCGCGCAGCACCCGTTGATGCGTGCGCTGCGCCCCGGCGCGCACGTGATGTCGTTGATGCAGCGCACGACGATGGCCTACCTCGACCGGACTGCGACCACCGACATCCCGTTCTGGGCGATGATCGCAGCGACCACCGAAGACCTGCGCCTGCGAGCCGGCGAGATCATCGCCGCTGCCGGTGTCGGTGAGATCGAGGCAACCGAGGCAGTGCCCGGTGCCGGTTCGGCGCCCGGCACGACGATCCCGTCGATCGGGATTCGCATCGCCGGCGATCGCCTGGCGGTGCTGCGGTCGTGCAATCCCCCCGTCGTCGCCCGCACCCGCGACGGGTCGACGTTGCTCGACCTGCGCACGGTCGATCCCGGCAGTGACGGGGCGGTGGCTGCGGCGCTGCGACGATGCGCGTAGTCGCCACGGCCGGCCACGTCGACCACGGCAAGTCGTCGCTGGTCGAACTGCTGACCGGGGTCAACCCCGATCGCCTCGCCGAGGAACGCAGCCGCGGTCTGACCATCGACCTCGGCTTCGCCCACACGACGCTCCCGGGCGGCGAGGGGATCAGCTTCATCGACGTGCCCGGCCACGTGAAGTTCATCGGCAACATGCTGGCCGGTGTCGGCGGTGTGGATGCATGCCTGTTCGTGGTCGCCGCGACCGAGGGGTGGAAACCGCAGAGTGAAGAGCACCTGCGGATCCTCGAACTGGTCGGGCTCGAGCACGGGTTGATCGCCCTGACGAAGGTCGATCTGGTCGACGACGAGTGGCGGCTGCTGCAGGAGATGGAGCTCCGCGACCGCTTGGCCGGCTCGTTCCTGGCCGACGCGCCCATCGTCGCGGTCAGTGCGGTCACCGGTACAGGTGTCGACGACCTACGCGCCGCACTCGATGTGTTGGTGCGCGAGACGCCCGCCGCGCTTGATCGCGGGAGGCCGCGCCTGTGGATCGACCGCGTGTTCGCCGCCAAGGGAAGTGGCACCGTGGTCACCGGCACGCTGACCGGTGGCGAGCTGCGTGCCGATCAGCAGGTGCACGCCGGCGGCCGGCCGGTGCGAATACGGGGCATCCAAACCCACGGTCACAGCGAGCGGTCGATCGGCCCGGGCAACCGCGTCGCCCTCAACCTCGCCGGCATCGACCACACCGATCTCGAACGCGGCAACGCAGTGACCATCGCCGACCAGTGGCGACCGACGCAACGATTCGATGCATCGCTGCGCGTACTGCCGTCGTTGCAGCATCAGGTGACGCGACGCGGCGCGTACCTGGCATACATCGGGTCGGGATCGTTCCCGGTGAAGCTGCGCGTGCTGGGACGCGATGCCATCGCACCCGGCGGCGCGGGACTGGTTCGGCTGCACCTCACCGAGACACTGCCACTGGTCCCCGGCGATCGGTTCGTGCTGCGCGAGTCGGGTCGCGACGAGACGGTCGGTGGCGGCGAGATGCTGGACGTCGCGCCCGTGCTGCCGGCGTCGAAGGCCCGGCCCGATCGCTCGGTCGAGCGGGTCATCGCCGAGCGCGGCTGGGTCGATGTCGACGACCTCGAAGCCTTGACCGGCGAGCGACGCGAGCCGACACTCGGCCACGCGGTCGTATCACCGGAGTGGTTGTCCACAGCGCGACACGACGTCAGCGAGCGGATCGGCTCAGCCGGAGACATCGGGCTCGATCTCGCCGAGCTCGACGAGCGCCACCGGGCGATCGTGCAGGCCCTCGACGGCGTCACCGTGGAAGCGGGGCGGGCACGGCGAGCCGAAGCCCGTGATCCGCTCCAGGATCACCCCTACGTCGCTGCGTTGCTGACCGGCGGGGTCGCACCGCCCGATCCGACCGGCGTCGACAGGGCCCAACTCCGAGAGTTGCTGCGCCGCGGCATGCTCGTGGAGCGCGATGGCATCTACTTCCATCCGGCGACCATCGCAACGGTCGCCGACACCGCCGCTCGCCTGCTGCGGGAACATCCCGATGGGTTCACAGTCGCACAGCTACGCGAGGACCTCGGTGTCTCGCGGAAGTACGCGCTGCCGCTCGTCAACGAGCTCGATGCACGCGGCATCACACGGCGTCGGGGCGACCTTCGGGTGGCGGGGCCGCGGTTGCCTTCCGCCGGCGCAGGCTCGGCACCCGCCTGAGCCCACGCTGCTTGGTGTGCTCCAACCCGCGCTCGAGATCGCGCGCGGCCTGCGCCACGCGGACATCGTTGGTGATCACTTCGCCGAAGTGTTGTGGGTCGGCCAACAACCAACTGTGCGAACCCTCGACGACGGTCCCCTCGACCCCCGATGCCACGCACAACGCCTCGAAGGATTCGCGTGGGACGATGCCGTCGCGGGTACCCCACAGGATCGTGATCGGCAGGCCGCGATCGCGGAGCCGTTCGAGCTCGGCGCGCAGGTCGGCGCGACGCGCGAGGTTGGCGACGCGCACGATCGCCCGCGGGTTGCGCACGAGGTTGGGCACCAGATCCTCGAACACCACCGGCAACACGCGCGTCGCCTGCCGCACCGGCCACACGTCGCTGGGGAAGTGCAATCCCCAGTCCCACAGCGGCCGTTCGCCGATGCTGCGCAGCGTGCGCCCACTGCGCCACGCCGAACCGCCGATCGAGTTGACCAGCACTAGCGACCGCACCCGCTTCGGCATGTCGTGGGCGAGCTTGATGGCCACACCGCCACCGAACGAGTGACCGACCAGCACCGCCGGCTCCTCGATCTCCAGCACGTCGAGCAGGTCGGCGACCCACTTGGCGTAGCCACTGATCGAGAAGGCGTCGCCCTTCAGGTCACCACTGCCGCCGAAGCCGGGCATCGACGGGGCGATGACCATGCAGCCCTGCTCGGCGATCTCCTCGATCACCTTGCGATAGGTGTGCTGCGCCAACGCCCAACCATGCAGCAACACGACGGGCATACCGGCGCCGGCCATGCTGTAGGCCGCTGGTTTGCCCTGCACCCAGGTGCGTTGGTTGACGACGATCACGAGTCAGAACACTTACTGTTTGGCCCGCCGCTCACGGTAGTCACGAGCGGCACCTTCTTCCGGCTCCACTTCCAACGTGACGCCATCGATGGCGACGACCTTCAACCCGGCACCGACCGTGATGGGTGTGGCGCGGTTGGTACGGGCACGCCACCGCGCGCCGCTGACCATGGCCACGCCCTCGGGATCGATCGTGGTGGTGGCCGTACCGTCCAGACCGATCATCCACTCGCGGCCGATCGTCGGCGTGGCGAATCGTGTGCGAACCATCGAGGGCATGCCCACGATGAAAGTCAGCATCACACCACCCACCGCAACGATCAATGTGATCCATCCGAGCCGCAGATCGTTGCCCGGCACAGGCCGGTACAGGTACCACGCGCCGATGATGAACAACACGATGCCGACCCCGGTCCACGCTCTTGGTATGCCCACTTGCACATCGATCGCAAACGCCAACATCGAGAGCACCAGCAACGCCACCGCTGCAGGTCGGGTCGGTAAGGCGCTGAGCCCGTAGCAACCGAGCACCGCGCAGATCGCGCCGACGCCGCCACCGATGCCAACGCCTGCAGTGAAGAACTCGAAGATCAGCAACGCCATGCCGATCACGAACAGCAGGAAGGCCATCGGCGGGCTGGCCACGGTGTGCAACACCTCGTCGAACAGACCGAGGCCGCTGAACACTGGCGTGGTCGAGATGTTCTGTTCCTCACCCTTGTCGTTCAGTTGCTTCACGACGGTGTTGACCACGTGACCATCGATCGTCTTGCCGTCCATCGCCAGCACCATGTTGCGCACCGTCGGCACGCCTTCGTCGGTGGTGTCGAGCTTCAACACACCGGCTGCGCGGGCCTCGTTGAAGCTCATCGACCCGCCGACCAGATCGGTGGTTGCGTCGCCGAAGCTGATCGGTTTGCCATCGACGTTCAACGGGGAGCTGATGTGTCCCATGCGGCTGCCGCCGACCATCGCGGTGACATCGGCGACGGCCATCAACTGCGCCGGTAGCCCGTAGGCGCGCGATGAACGCGACGGCCCGACCCAGATGCCGATCGGCACCTTGGCGTGAGCGACGCGCTCCAGCAACGCAGACATCTCGGCGTCGGAGACGACGGCGCCGCGGCTGGTCAACTGCAGGATCAACGCCTCGGAACCGCTGGATTCGGCGTGATCGACGGCCTCGACGATCGAGCGAACCACGATCTTGTCGAAGATGCCCGAGACCTGCAACACGTCGACGGGGGCGAGCTGCGATGCGTCGGTGGCATCGGCGTTGCCGCTGTCGCTCGTGGTCGGAGGAGCCGACGCGTGCGCGGGTGGTGACAACAGCGACAGACCCGCCAACCCGACAAAGGGCGCGATGAGAATGGTGATCGCTAACCTGCGCACAAGTGCCTCCGAAGAGCGAGAATCCGCTGCAGTTCCTGACCGACTCCCGTGTTGTCATCGTTGCTGGCAAAGGGGGCGTCGGGAAGACCACGGTAACCGCGGTTTTGGCCCGCGCAGCAACCGACGCGGGACTTCGTGTGCTGGTCGTCGAGCTCGACGGCAAGTCGGCGCTGGCCAGCCTGGTCGGCGACGACATCGCTTGCTTGCCGCTCACGCCCGCTGCCGCGTTGGCCGAATACCTCGACACGCACGGCCTCGGCCGCGTTGCCAAACGGCTGGCCACCAGCGGTGTGATCGAGGTGGTCGCCACGGCCGCTCCCGGCATCGACGACATCGTCGTGCTCGGCAAGATCAAGCAGCTCGAGCAGAGCGGCAGCTACGACTTGGTCGTGGTCGACGGTCCCGCAGCGGGGCACGCCATCACGTTCCTGATGGCGCCGACGAACCTGCTGAAGTTGGTGCGCGGCGGCCCGATCCACAGTCAGGCGGTCGACGTGGCCGACATGTTGAAGGACCCGACGCGCAGCCAGGTGATCCTGGTGACGCTGCCCGAGACGACACCGGTGAACGAGGTCATCGAAACCGCCGTGGCACTGCGCGACGAGGGTGGTCTGCGGCTGGGGCCGGTAGTGGTCAATGCCTTCGACGAGGGCGACGATCTGCCACTCGATCGAGCCACGGCCGGCACGGCGCTGTACGAAGCCGCCGAGTTCCGCAACGCGCGACGTGCCCTGCATCGGCAGGAGGCGCGGCGATTGGCGGAGGTGCTCGATCTCGAGCAGATCCGGCTGCCGTTGATCGCCGCGCAGTCACTCGACCCGGATGCGATCCAGGAACTGTCGCAACGACTGGGAGAGCGCCGTGAGTGACCTCGATGCATTGATCACGACCGCCGATGTGGTCGTGTGCTGCGGCTCGGGCGGGGTCGGCAAGACCACCACCGCTGCGGCACTGGGGCTGCAGGCGGCACGCAATGGCCGGCGCTGCGTGGTCGTGACGATCGACCCGGCCAAGCGGCTCGCCGATGCTCTAGGAGTGCCCGGCGGGTTGACCAATGACCCGATCCAACTGCCGATCGACGGGCCTGGCGAGCTGTGGGCGCTGATGCTCGACACCGCCTCGACGTTCGATGGCCTGGTGCTGGCCAACGCCGCCAATCCCGAGCAGGCCAACCGGATCCTGACCAACGGGTTCTACCGCAACATCGCCGGCTCGCTGGGTGGCACGCAGGAGTACATGGCCGCCGAGCGGCTGCTGGCGCTGCATCTCGACCTGCGCTTCGACCTGGTGATCGTCGACACTCCACCAACCCGCAACGCGCTCGACTTCCTCGACGCGCCACGCACGCTCGCCCGCTTCCTCGACCACCCGGTGTTCAAGCTGATGATGATGCCGACGCGTCGCGGCCTGCGCGTGTTGAGCATCGCTGCCCAACCGCTGCTGCGATCGATCGGCAAGGTCATCGGCACCGAGGTGCTGGCCGATGCACTCGCCTTCTTCCAAGCGTTCGACGGGATGGAGACCGGCTTCCGCAACCGCGCCGACGAGGTGATCGAACTGCTACACGGCGAGACGACACAATTCGTCCTCGTGGCCTCGCCGCGTGTCGACACGATCGACGAGGCGCGCTACTTCGCCGACCGGCTGGAAGACAAGGATCTGGTCGTCGGAGCAATCATCGTCAACCGGGCCACGCCCGACTTCGGCGAGCCGACCGGCAAGCGGCCGCGCCGCCTCGCCGATGCGGCCCTCTACGACAACCAGGCCCAGCTGCACGCGCTGGCGATTGGCGAGCACGCCCAGATCGCCCCACTGGTCGCCGACACCGGTCGCCAGCCGACGTGGGTGCGGCTGCTGGCGGGCGATGTGCACGAGCTCGAAGCGCTCGACACCATCCGCTCGCTGCTGTTCACCGGTTCAGTGGCCACGCAACCGAGCCGGTAGGGTCGGCGTCGTGCACATCCTGGTCGCAACCGACGCCGACTACGTCCTCGACGACATCACCGCCGCGCTCGGCGGGCCCGACGTGTCGTTCACCGTCTGTCGCAACGGCCGCGACGTTTCCGACGTCGTCGAGGCCCGCACCCCCGATCTGGTCGTGCTCGATCTGCAGATCGGTTCGATGGGTGGCATGGCTGTGACCATGGCGCTGCGGCTCGACGAGAGCTCGGGCGCGCTGCCCCACGTGAACGTGTTGATGCTGCTCGACCGTCAGGCCGACATCCACCTGGCCAAGCGGTGTGCCGCCGACGGGTACCTGGTCAAGCCACTGAACCCGCTGAGCCTGAAACGTGCGGCACGGGCAATCCTCGCGGCCGCGGCGGCCGAGCCAGAGCCCGAGGCTGACGACGAGGCGGCCGGATGGGAATCACCTGAGGAAGAACCCGCCCCCGTCGGATAGATTGCACAGGCACTTTCGGGGTGTAGCGCAGCTTGGTTAGCGTGCCACGTTCGGGACGTGGAGGTCGGAGGTTCAAATCCTCTCACCCCGACCATTTGACCGCTTGCATCCGGGCGAGCAAGTCACCGAATCTCCGGTGCAACCGGATATTCCGTGACTTGCCTCGTGATTGCAGATCACCCGTCGGCGGTGAGCCAGCGGATCACGTTTCTCGTCACTTGTTGCACCAGCGGGTCGGTGTCGAGGCCGTAGCACCAGTCGGTCGTGCCGGCGTTGAAGACGCGGCCCTTACCCTTCGAGAACGTGCCGACCACGGCGTGGCCGTGGGCGAGGCGGGCGATGTTCTCGGGCGACGCCGAACCGAACAGGCCGGCGGCCACGCCCTCGAGATCGCCGGGCGGGTCGGCGTTGGCCCACAGCGCAACGGGCGCCTCGCAGTACGTCGGCGTGATCGAGATCAGCCGGGCCGGTGCGGTCGCCAGCACCTCGAGGCCAGCGGGCGTGCCATCCGCGTAGGTCGGCACCGGGTCACCGTTCTCCATGGTGAGCTCGCAACCGTCGACCTCGTATCCGACGATCCGCGACGCCGCGCCCAACTGGTCGCCGTAGCGCAGATCGGTGCCGGCGAACACCGGGTGGTCAGGTCGGTGGATGGTGTAGCCGCCGGAGCTGCGCGGCGTGGCCTTGCCGACGCGTGCGTACCCGCCGCGGGTGAAGCTGAGGCCGGTCGTCTGCGCCTCCGGGCGACCGAGCGAGGGCAGCGGCCACATCGAGGTGAGGAAGCGATGGTCGGCGGTACCCGCGACGGGATCTCGGGCTTCGGCGTGACCCTTGTAGCAAACCATCGTGCGGCCGTCGTCTTCGTACCGCACCTGCCAGAAGCAGCTGTTGCCGGAGAAGATCGCCCACGATCCGCCACTCTCGACGAACGCGTCGGCGCGGTCGCGCATGCCCGACGACCAATACTCGTCGTGGCCGATGCTCAGCATCAGCCGTTGGCCATCGAGCACCTCGGGACGGAACTCGAGATCGGAGTTGACGGCGAAGTCGAGCGTCAGGCCCTCGCCTTCGGCCCACTGCACGAAGCGACGTTCCCAGTTGTGCCAGCCGCTCGACGCGCACCACAGCGGGTACTCGAGCTCGGCGAGGTAGCGCTGCAGTTGCAGGTGCTCCTCGTCGGGCTGGTCGGGCAGGCTGGCGACGCGTCCGTCATAGGCGACGTCGATCGGAGCGGCCGGGCGGCGAAGGTACCCGCGCTCCAGCGGTCGGTCGAACGACACCTTCACCGCATCGGTGTAGAGGCACTTCCCTCCCCATTGGTTGTAGGCGTTGTAGGTGTTGGTGGCCAACACGACGATGGCGTCGGCCGACGTCGTGGCCGCCGGTCGCACCACGAAGAAGGCCTGCGACGTCGCCGCCTCGCCGCTCGCTCCTTCGGCATGCAACGCCACCTCGTAGAAGCCCGACGGCCACGCCGGATCCACCTCGACCGTGAACGCGACCGGCCATCCACATCCCACTGCGTACGCGTCGTCGGGATACGGGTGCTCGTCGATCGCAATGCCCTCGCGGCGCCATACTTCGACTCGCTCGCGACCGATTCTGGCGACCGACGCGGTGACGCTGGATGCTCTGTTGCTGCAGCGGAACTCGACGACATCGCCCGCTCGGTAGCTCTGTCGATCGGCATATCCCTCGACCAGAGGCCATCTGGTGAAGATCTGGTTGATCATCGTTTCGTCCTTTGCTGCATCGTTGGTGCATCGCTGCTGCATCCTCGCGACCGCACACGACGGCCGGCGAAACGGAGCACCCACGCGCCCCTATTTCGTCTTCATGCACAATCACGTTCACAGCGATTGGCCACGCGCGAACGATGGGATCGGTTGGCGACGTAAGCCTGAGGTCGGAATTGAACACCAAACAGTTGCGACGTTCGACCGATACCCAATGACTCGTTGACGATTTCTTGACGGAGGTCCATCGTCATGGGATTCCGCCGGGCATCGGGCCTCGGGGGAGACAATTGAGAGGGACGGAGCATGAAGGGACGGGCTTCTGCTACTGCGCGCCTGGACAGGCGTCGCGCAGCTGTTGCGAGATGGACATCGAGTCCGGATCGCGACCCACAGACATGACACACATACACAGCGTGCCGATTGGCGCTCGACGAAGAATCAAGGTCGGTGCCGCAATCGACCAACTCGATCACGACCTCATCGTGCTCGCACGCAAGGCCTATCCGTGGGTGGCGCGAGGCGCCCTGTTCATCGTCTTCTTCTGGTTCGGAATCGTCAAACTGTTCGGTGTCAGCGAAGCCGCCGGGCTTGCCAAGGCCCTGACCGCAAAGACGGTCGGCGAGGCGCACTTCCACGCGTTGTTCAACACCTTGGCGGTGCTCGAGTGCGTGATCGGCGTGCTGTGCCTCATCCCACGGCTCACCCGAGTGGCGGTGATGATGCTGCTGATGCACATGGCAGTCGTGTGCGCCCCGCTCGTGTTGGTGCCGGAGCTGACGTGGCAGGCGGTGCTGGTGCCAACGATGGACGGCCAGTACATCATCAAGAACGTGCTCGTGATCGCCGCGGCGTTCGGGTTGGCCGCCAACGCACCGCAGCGCACCAAGAACCCAGTGGCGGCTCTCCCCGACCTGACCGAGCATCTGTGGCCCCGAGCCGAGCGCAAGTCGGTGCGGCACGCGCTCGGCGCCGGCCACGATCCGCACGTTGGCCACAACGTGCCCAAGACCCGCCGCCCGACCAACGTCCACGCTGTTGCGGAAACGACCAGCAGCGAGGTCGGGTAGCTAGGGTGCGCTGGCGTGGACCTCGATGCGTTCCAGCGGTTGATCGACACGACATTTGGCGAGCGAGACCGGGCGCGCGGGGTCCCGAGCTCGGTTGCGTGGCTGGCCGAGGAGGTCGGCGAACTGGCTCAGGCGGTGCGCAAGGGCACACATGAACAGCGCGTGCACGAGTTCGCCGACGTGCTGGCCTGGCTGACGTCGCTGGCCAACCAGGTCGGCGTCGATCTCAACGAGGCTGCCCAGCGGTACGCCGACGGCTGCCCGCGCTGCGCCTCGATCCCCTGCGGCTGTGCATGACCGTGTGGAGTGTCTGGCGCCGCGCTGGGTGCGTTGAGACACTCCACTCGGGCTAGAGGAAGAGCTCGGCGATCTGGACTGCGTTGAGGGCCGCGCCCTTGCGGAGGTTGTCGTTGCTGACGAACAGCACCAAGCCCCGGCCACCATCGACCGACCAGTCCTGGCGGATGCGACCGACGTAGCACGGGTCCTGCCCCGCTGCCTCGAGCGGGGTCGGGATGTCGCTGAGCGAGACACCCGGTGCGTTGCCGAGCACCTCGATGGCGCGGGCGACGCTGATGGGGCGTTCGAACTCGGCGTTGATGCTCAGCGAGTGACCGGTGAACACCGGCACGCGCACGCACGTGCCACTGACGCGAAGGTCGGGGATGTCGAGGATCTTGCGGCTCTCGTTGCGCAGCTTCTGCTCCTCGTCGGTCTCCAGCGAATCGTCGTCGACGTACTTGCCGGCGTACGGCAACACGTTGAAGGCGATCGGCTTGACGAACTTGGTGGGGGCGGGGAAGGCCACAGCGGAACCGTCGTGGGTGAACTCACGCGCCCGGTCGACCACCTCGCGGGCCTGCTTGTCGAGCTCGTCGACACCGGCCAGCCCGCCACCGCTGACGGCTTGGTAGGTGGAGGTGATCAGGCGCATGAGACCGGCCTCGTCGTGCAGCGGCTTCAGCACCGGCATCGCCGCCATGGTGGTGCAGTTGGGGTTGGCGATGATGCCTTTGCGGGCGTTGGTGATCTCACCCGGGTTGACCTCGCTGACGACCAACGGAACGTCGGGGTCCATTCGCCACGCTGACGAGTTGTCGATCACGATCACGCCGGCAGCGGCGAACTTGGGGGCCAGCTCACGCGAGGACCCAGCGCCCGCGGAGAACAGGGCGATGTCGAGACCCGACGGGTCCGCGGTCGCGGCGTCCTCGACGGTGATCGCCGAGCCCTTCCAATCCAAGGTGGTTCCGGCAGATCGCGACGAGGCGAAGTAGCGGATCTCTGAGACAGGAAAGTTGCGCTCCACGAGGATCTGACGCATTGCCGCGCCCACCTGGCCGGTCGCGCCGACGACACCAATTTTCATGGCCCAAAGGCTAACGCCCGGTCTCGCCCGGCGATCGAGAATTTCCGGTTGGCTCAGCGAACGGTGCCGACCAGCCACCAGTGACTGCGGTTGACGCCCTCGAAGCTCTCGTCGGTGGTGCCGGCGATCGAGAAGCTGCGTCGCTTCGGGGAGCGCACGAGTTTGACGTCGCTCAAGCTCTGGCCGACCGAGGCCATCACGTCCGTCGGCGACAGACGGTTCGCCTGCCAACCCAGGCGGGCGAGCGAGCGGTGCCGGGAGATGGCTGGGCCGAGCTTGGGAACTCGCCACAGGGCGCGCACGATCTTTCCGGCCGGCCACAGCACGGCATCGCTGGCCGTCCAGGTGCGGTAGTTGAGCACCACGTGACCACCGGGGCGCACGACCCGCACGGCCTCGCCGGTCAACCACAGGGCATCGTCGTGGTGGCAGTGCTGGAACGTGATGTAGCTGAAGGCCATGTCGGCGGTGGCGTCGGGCAGATCGATGGTGCGGCCGTCGGCGACCGGGCTGGTCTGCAGCCGCTCGGGACGGCCGAACTGCGCCACGGTCTCGCGACACCGTTCCAGGAACGCGGCGTCGAGATCGCAGGCCACGACCCGAGCGAACATGCGGGTGAAGCTGGCGGTCATCCGCCCGATCCCCGAACCGATCTCGACCAGCGACTGCGATGCCAGCGGATCGTCGCCCAGCCCGAAGGCGGTCAGGTAGGCCAGGGTCTCGTGGGTGCCGGTCTCGACGAACTCGGCGATATTGAGATCACGGCCGGTCTGGTTGTTGAAGACCCAACCGGTCTCGCGCACGACCTCGTCGGCAGAACGCTTCTGCTCGCTCGTGGTGCCGGCTGCCTTCCACGGCACGTGATTGCGGCGCATGGGGCGAGCGTTACTTCCGCTCCGGGAGCGGCGCGGAGTACGGCTGACCGGAATCAAGGCCGAACGCGGTGTGCAGCGCCCGCGCCGCACGCTCCAGATCCGACGCGGCGATGACCACACTGATGCGGATGGTCGAGGTCGAGATCATCAAGATGTTGACCGACTCGTCAGCCAGCGTGCGGAACATCTTGGCGGCGATCCCCGGGCTGGTCTTCATGCCGGCGCCGACCAGGCTGATCTTGGCGATGTCGGCGTCGTGATCGACACCGCGTGCACCGACCTCCGCGGCGACGCGGCTGACGATCGACTCGACACCGGCCATGTCGGCCTTCGGTACCGTGAAGCTGATGTCGGTCGCGCCATCGTGCGAGGTGTTCTGCACGATCATGTCGACGTTGACGTTGGCCGCGGCCAGCGGTTCGAACAACGTCGCCGAGATCCCCGGACGGTCTGGAACGTCGACAATCGTCACTCGCGACTCACTGGTGTCGGTGACGACACCGGAGATGATTGGCTCTTCCATGCTTGGCTCCTGATCAGTGACCCAGGTGCCCGGCTCCCATGTGAAGGCCGAGCGGACGTGAATGGGGACGTTGTGGTTGCGGGCGAACTCGACGCTGCGCAGGGCCAGCACCTTGCTGCCCGCTCCCGCCATCTCGAGCATCTCCTCGAAGTTGACGTGCGCCAGCTTGCGGGCCAGCGGCACGATGCGCGGGTCGGCGGAGAACACGCCGGTGACGTCGGTGTAGATCTCGCAACTGTCGGCACCCAGCGAGGCCGCCAACGCCACGGCAGTCGTGTCGCTGCCGCCGCGTCCGAGCGACGTGATCTCTTTCTCGATGCTGATGCCCTGGAAGCCGGCGACCACGCAGACCTTGCCGGCCGCCAATGCCTCGCGCACCCGATCCCCTTTGACCTCGACGATCTTCGCCTTCATGTGCACCGAATCGGTGATGATCCCGGCCTGGCTGCCGGTGAAGCTGACCGCCTCGATGCCGAGGTCGGCCAGTGCCATGCACAGCAGCGACATCGAGATGCGCTCGCCGGTCGTGATCAACATGTCCATCTCGCGGCCCGGTTGGGTGCGGGACACGTCGTTGGCCAACTTGATGAGGTTGTCGGTGGTCTTCCCCATGGCGCTCGGCACGACGATGACGTCGTGGCCGTGGCGTCGGGTGAAGGCCACGTTCTCGGCGACGGCACGCATGCGGTCTGGGTCGGCGACGGAGGTGCCGCCGTATTTCTGCACGATCAGGGCCACGGGTTCCACAGGCTAGCGAGTTAGCGTCGGACGTCGTGCTCGGCCGTGCGTTGGATGATACGTATGCGCCGGAGGTGCGAGGCAACCTGACCGCCTTTGCGACGGCCCGAATGACCTCCAACGCGTGCTACCGCTTCGTCGGGCCGTTCATCGCCACGATCGCCCGCGGCCTCGACGTCAAGTTGGCCGACATCGGCGTGGCGATCGCTGTTTCCGAGCTGTTCGGCCTGGCCTCACCAGTGATCGGTCACGTCGTCGACCGGCTCGGCGCGCGGCGAGCGGTCGCCGTCGGCCTGGGCGCGGGAATCGTCGGGACGTGCCTGGCCGCGGCCAGCCAGGGCGTGGCCATGTTGGCGGTCGCACTGGTGCTGCTCGGCCAGGGGAACACGACGTTCTACCTCGGCATCGGTACGTGGATCGCCCAACATGTGCCGTACGAGCGCCGCGGTCGGGTGATCGGCCTGATCGAGGTGTCGTGGGCCTTCGGGCTGCTGATCGGGGTCAGCACGATGGGCCTCGTCACCGCAGCGACGAGCTGGCGCGTCGGGTATCTCAGCGGCGCCGCGGCGATGATCGTGATGGCGATCGTCGTGGTCGGTCGGATCGAGGCACAGACGGTCGAGCATCGGACTGCTGCAGCGGCGCGGGTCGCCGGTCGGCTCATCTCGCGCGGCTGGCTGGTGTTGCTGTCGGGATTCGCGCTCACCGCTGCCAGCCATTCGCTGGTCGTGACGTTCGGTAGTTGGCTGGAGGACGAGTTCGGGCTGACGCCGGCGGGCCTGTCAGCCGTCACCTTCGTGCTCGGCGCCGGCGAACTGACGGCGACGTTGTTCGTCGCTCGCTTCACCGATGCCTGGGGCAAGCGTCGGTCGGTCGCCGTGGGGGCGTGCCTGATGATTCCGGCGAGCGCCGGGCTGGTCATGTTGCATCACCATCTGATCCTCGGTGTCCTCCTGCTTGCAGTCGTGGTGCTCGGCTTCGAGTTCTCGGTCGTCAGCGCCATCTCGCTGGGGGCGACGCTCGTGCCGGGCTCGCCGGCACGTGGCCTGGGATTGTTGGTCGGTGTCGACACGGTCGGTCGAGCGATGATGTCGGTGCCGGCGACACGGCTCTACACCAGCCACGGCATCGGTTGGCCGGCAACGATGACCGCCATCCTGTCGACCATTGCCGTCGCCACGATCGTTGTGTCGGCGCCCCGAGCCCTCCCGAATCGTCCGTGACGAAACCCCACGTCGCGCCAAGCCCGCGCCAAGCCCTCCCGAATCGTCAGTGACGAAACCCGACCTCACGCCAGGCCCGCGCCGAGCCCTCCCGAATCGTCCGTGACGAAACCCGACGTCGCGCCAGGGCTGGTTTCGTCACTGACGATTCACGAGGGGTCGGGGCGCGGCAGTGCGCTGCACGAGTGTCCGCTGTGCTCGGCCACCTGCGTTTGACGGCTCCGGCCCCAATGCGGGGCGCCAGCTCACAAGCGCTGGGACTCAGCCGCGATAAGCGTTGGTGATCGGCAGGCGGCGATCCTTGCCGAACGCCTTCACGCTGACCCTCACACCGGGCGGGCACTGGCGGCGCTTGTACTCCATCATGTCGACCAGACGAGTGATACGCCGGACCAGAGCCTCGTCGTGGCCGAGCTCGACGATCTCCGATGCGGTGCGGTCTTCTTCCACGTACAACTCGAGGATCGGGTCGAGCACCTCGTACGCCGGCAGGCTCTGGTCGTCACGCTGATCGGGGCGCAGCTCGGCGGAGGGCGGCTTGGTGATCACGCTCTCGCTGATGATCTCGCGCCCGGCGCGCTCGTTGTAGTACCGGCACAGCTCGTAGACGCGAGTCTTCAACACGTCCTTGATCACGCCGTACCCACCGACCGAGTCGCCGTACAACGTGAAGTAACCAACGGCCAATTCGCTCTTGTTGCCGGTGGTGAGCACCATCCAGCCGAACTTGTTCGACAACGCCATCAACGTCATACCGCGCACACGGCTCTGCAGGTTCTCCTCGGTGAGATCGGCCGGCCTGCCGGCGAACGACTCGCTGGTCATGTCGAGGTAGGCGCTGAACGCCGGCTCGATCGCGATCGTGCGGAAGTCGATGCCCAGCGCCTGCGCCAGGTCCGACGCATCGGTCTTGGAGCCATCGCTGGAGTAGCGCGACGGCATCGACACGCCATGCACGTGATCGGCACCGAGGGCATCGACGGCGATGCAGGCCACGATCGTCGAGTCGATGCCACCCGACAGACCGATCACGACGTCGGTGAAACCGTTCTTGCGGACGTAGTCGCCCGTGCCCAACACGAGGGCCTCGTACAACTCGGCAGCCGACGCCAGCTTGGGCGCGATCCTGGCCACCGGTGGCGTGATGTCGCGCCCGAGTGAACCGTCGGAGACGTGAACCAGCGGCATCTCGACCTCGGTGCGCCGGCCACGCGGGTCGAGCAACCGCTTGCGGTACACCGGCTCGATGTGCACGTCGGTGATCAACAACTCCTCGACGAACTGCGCGGCACGAGCGATCAGTCGGCCGTCGGCGTCGAACACCATCGAACCGCCGTCGAACACCAACTCGTCCTGCCCGCAGACCTGGTTGACGTAGACCAGCGCGCAGCTGGCATCGGCCGCCCGCGTCGCCAGCATCCGCTCGCGATCGGAGGCCTTGTCGAAGTGGTAGGGCGAGCCGTTGATGTTGATGTTGAGCTCGGCGCCGCCGGCGGCTTGCTCGGCCAATGGCCCGGTCGGGCTCCACACGTCTTCGCAGATGCTGATGCCGACCTTCACACCACCGATCACATACAACTCGTACGGGTCGCTGGCGCCGCCCGGTGTGAAGTAGCGGGCCTCGTCGAACACGGCGTAGTTCGGCAACAGTCGCTTGCGGTACGTCCCCAGCACCTCGCCGTTGGCGCAGATCGCTGCGGCGTTGTAGATGTCGCGGTCGGCGGCGACGTACCCGACAACCGCGGCGCACCGACCGGTGTGCGCAGCCACCTTCGCCATCGCCTCGAGGTTGTCGGCGACGAAACCGGATTTCAGCACCAGATCCTCGGGTGGGTACCCGGTGATGGCCAATTCGGGGAAGGCCACGATGTCGCAGCCGGCGGCCTCCGCCTGGTCGTAGGCGGCGACGATCTTGGCGACGTTGCCATCGAGGTCGCCGACCTTGGGATTCAACTGGGCGAGGGCGATGCGCAAGCTGGCCACGACGTGAAGGCTAGCGATCAGCCGCCTTCGAAGTACCCGGGAGTATCGACGACGAGGTCGGTCGGCATCAGCGTGTAGTAGCTCATCTTCGCCGGCGCAGCGCTCAACTGGGTGAACGACAGCACCGCGTGGATCTGCCCGGCGGCATTGGTGTTGCCGGCACTGACCAACGGCAGGGCGCCACCCGGGTACGGCGTGACGAAGCCGGCCGAGGCGTTGTCGACGATGGTGATGGTGTGGGCCATCGCCTGCGCGTTCGGCGGCACGCTGAGGGGATCGATCGTGCTCGAGGCCTGGCCCGGCAGGCGACCGAACCCGACACCGACGCGAGTGTCGACCTCGCGGAACGGTTGGATCACATGGAACCGGCCGGCTGTAGCGGCCGTCACGGCCGACGACGTGAAGTATCCCGCCACGTCGACGACCACATCGGGGATCGACAGCGTGTGGAAGTCAACCGTGCCATCAGCGGCAACCGGAACGACGACGAGGTTGGCGCGGATGTCGCCGAGCCCACTGGTGTTGAGGTTCGACGAGGCGCCGGCGAACGGAGTCCCACCAGGCTGGGCGGTGAGATAGCCGCCACCGCTGTCGGGGTTGGTGACCGCCGTGACAACGAGCACGGCGGCGCTCATCTGGTCCGCGGGCGGCAGGCCACCTCGACCCGCGACCGGCACGGTCACGAACGGGAACTGCGGTCCCGCGTTGCGGCTGAACTGATTGGTCGCCGACAACGGATCACGCGTGTCGGCGATGCGCTTCGGAGGTACGGCGACCAACCGACCAGCGCTGACCGCGGCAGGCTCAACGTTGAAGTAGCCGAGCACGTCGATCACCACGTCCGCGGTCGAGAACGCGTACAGCAAGATGCCGCCATTGGCATCGACCGGCACCACAGCGGAGTTGGCCACGACTTCCCCGGGAGCAGCGTTGAGGTTCGATGCCAACGGCCGCCCGCTGCGACCCGCCCACGCCGTGAGGTATCCGGACGTGCTGGGCCCGACGAAGGCGAAGTTCACCAGCACAGCCTTGGTGACTGCGGGGTTGACGTTCATCAACTGGTACCTCGTGGTGCCGGCACGCATCGGCTTGACACCTGCGACAGGGGCGCGCGTATCGAGCACCCGAGTTCCTGGCGGCGCGGCGGTGAACGCGAGCGCGTCGGGGGCGACGAAGGGGGTGGGCGGTGTCGTGATCTTGCGGACGGTGCCACCCGTCAGGGTGTAGTAGAGCGCGATGCTGTCGCCGGTCGAGACGAACGCCATGTCGGCGATGCCGCCGACACCACTGGCGAAGGGCGCGTTGTAGTCGATCGTCCCGCTGGCCGTGCGCAGCCACATGTTCCCGGTGCCGGCATCGGCGAACAGGTAGCCGCCGTCGTACTGCGCCGGCCAGTGGCCATTGGGGACGAACGCGCTGGCGGTGATGACCTGACCGACGGCGCGCGGGTAAGCGGTGATGGGGTCGGTGAAGCCCAACGCCGGGTCCGGCGCGGCGCAGGGTTGGGGTTGACCGATCGGGCAGAAGCCTTCGCGGAGCGGCCAGCCGTAGTTCAGCCCGATCCCACCGAGGTCGACCTCTTCGTGGGTGCCCTGGCCGACATCGTTGATGAAGAACCGGTCCGGCCCGGTGTTGGGGTCGAACGCGAACCGGAACGGGTTGCGCAGCCCCCATGCGTACAGCTCCTGACAGAATGTTGTGGGCGTCGACGGAAGGTTGCCGCGCACGCGGCAACTGGCCGTGCCGGGCCCACTGATCGGGTTGCCCGGGGCCGGGTCACCCGTTGACGGCACGACGCGCAGGATCTTGCCGTTCAGCAAGGTGAGGTCTTGACCGGCATCGTTGGGACTCGAATCCTTCCGCGGGTCGGCGCCGGCATCGCCCACCGAGATGTACAGGAACCCGTCACCGCCGATCTCCAGATCGCCGCCGTTGTGGTTGCCGGCCTCCGAGGAGATGTTGTCGACCAGCACGACCTCGCTGTTGGGGTCGATGGCGTCACCGGTCATCGTGAACCGGCTGGCTCGATTGACGCAACCGCCAGGAGCCGAAGCGGGGTGCGTGAAGTAGAGGTACAGGTATCCATTGACCTTGAAGTTCGGGTCGACGGCGACGCCGAGCAGCCCTCGTTCGCCGCCGTTGCAGGGGAACAGGCTCATCCTCAGGGCCGGGTTCGGCAACATCGCGTCGCCGCGGATCAGCTGCACCGAACCGGACTGCACCAATACCACGACCGTTCCGTCGGGCAATCCGACGATGCCGGTCGAGGCACCCGGGGTGGCCACCTGCACATCGGTGAAGCCGGCGGGCACGGTGGCCGCGGAGACCGTCGGTGCTCCGTAGTTGACCACCGGGACGACGATCGAGGTGATCATCAACGCAATCGCTGCGTACGTTCGCATATCGAGCCCCTTCAGCTCACGCCCCGCTCACGAAAGTAACACGCTCGCCTCAGCACACAGGATCGCCCGGGAGTACCCCTGCGACGGCGAGCTGATACACCACGTCGCCCTGTTTGAAGTAGGTGTTCTGCTTGGCGTCGATGAACAGCGATCCGACCGCGGCGGCATCGATGCGCACACACTCCGTCGCGTCGGCCAGCACGACGGCAACACCTGCCGGCCAGTCGACGATGGTCGGTGCGGGATCCTGCCCGGAGAGCTCTGTCGGGTCGACGGCACGAGCCTGCAACCGGTACGCCGTCGCCACGAACGCGGCGTCGGGCTCGAGCGTGGCCTCGCCGACGAGTGTTTCGAGATCGCCGAGCGCCGTCGTCACGTCGAGCAGCGTTCTGCGGACGCCTGTCTCCGAGCCGGAGCCGCCCATTCCGAGGGCATACGCCGAGTGCACGAAACTCGCGCCGGCGGCATCGATGGTGAGCACCGTGTTGGCGGCATCGGAGACGTTGTGCAGGTCGGCGTACTCGGGTGGCGGGGCCATCAACCCTGCGGCTCGGACGATGCCGAGCAACGCCTGCATGCCGTCCTGGCTGATCCTGCGCACGAACAGAGCAGGCAACAGCGGACCGGGAAAGATCGCCGGCACCAAGGCGGGCGTGAACACGCGGCCGTCGCCGCTGACCAGCAATGTGGGGGTGTTGACGAACGCGTAGCCCGCCGGCACGAAACCACCTTCGTACGACAGCTTCAACACGACCTCGTCGGCCCCGGTGGGGTGGGCGATGGTCGTGGTCGGCGGAGAACCAGGTGTCGTGTCCGGTGCCGGGTCGGTGCCGGAGGCCAGGTCCGGGTCGCCACAGGCAGCGAGGGCGGCCAGCACAGGGGCGATGGCCACGGCGGAGAGGAACGAGCGTCGATTCATGTCCCGTTGGACGCTACGGATCGGTCGTG
>JANMNE010000066.1:0-5758 GCA_031373785.1 Ilumatobacteraceae bacterium | reverse complement strand
GAGTACCGTTCGACTACATGTGAAAGTATGCACGTGAACGAGTGATCTTTCAAGCCGTATTGCAAGATACTCGATATCATTTTTCGAGATGGATCTCCGCCAGCTCTCCACGCTCGTGGCAATCGCCGATCACGGCTCGTTCTCGGCAGCCGCTCGTGCCCTCTACACGGTGCAATCCAACGTCAGCGGCCACGTCGCCCGCCTGGAACGCGAGCTCGGCGTGACCCTGGTCGACCGCCAACGGGGCGGGTTGACCGACGAGGGCGTGATCGTGGTCGATCGAGCGCGGCGAATCCTGCACGAACTGGAGGACCTGGCCGCCGAGATGGCGTCGCGGGGCAACGAGGTCACCGGCGACTCGCGTCTCGGCGTCATCGGCACCACGGCCCGCTGGCTGCTGCCGCAGCTGCTCGGCCAGGTCAGCCGGGCCCACCCAGGGGTCCACGTGACCATCCACGAGGGCAACACCAGCAGCCTGCTCCCCCGCCTGCAGGCCTCGCAGATCGATGCCGCCATCTTGCACCTACCGATCGACGAGCCCGAACTGCAGGTCGACGCATTGTTCGCCGAGGATCTGCTGCTGCTGGCTCATAGCCGGTTCGGGCTCGCGGGATGCGAGTCGGCTTCGCTGAGGGAGCTGGCCAAGATCCCTCTGCTGCTGCCACCGCGTGGCACCGCGCTGCGGCGAATCATCGATCGCGCCGCGGCCGCCGCCGACGTGGAGTTGCAGGCCCAGGCGGAGATCGACGGCGTTCGACTGCTGGCCTCGCTGGCCTTCGAGGGCTACGGCCCGGCGATCGTTCCCGCCACGTCGGTCCCACGCTGGTTGAAGGGAGACTTTCATCGCGTGCAGGTGCCCGAGCTGCCTCGTCGGGTCGTCGGATGGGTGCAGCGCCGCCGCCCGGCGCCGGGCATTCCGACTCGGGTGCTGCTGGCCGTGCTCCGTGACGTGATTGCGCTCCAGGGGCCGAAGCAGCCGGGCGTCCACGTGGGTACGGAGGCGTTCCCGCTCGGCCGCGCTGTCTAGTCTCGGGGTTCATGCAACGCGTCGACCTTCGCAGCCGCGTTGTTGGCGCGGTCACGTCCGACGTACGCGACTTCGAGGGACGCCAGGTGGTGTGGGTCGACGTCGACGCCGGTTCCCGCGTCGGCGCCCTGACCTCTGACTCGTCGGGCAAGATCGAGAACGCCTCGGTGACCGCCCGGGCCAAGGGCTTCCCCCTGATCGTGATCATGCGATCCAGCGGCGCCGACATCGTCGAAGGCTTCGCTGCGCTGCACGGTTGGGGGCTGGCGGCCAAAGCACTGACCGACTGCTCCGGGGTCGTGCCGATCATCATGGTCGTCGAAGGCCCGGCAGTCTCGGGTCCGGCGTTGTTGTTGGGCATCGCCGACTTCGTCGTGATGACGGTGGATTCCTACGCGTTCGTCACCGGGCCGACGATGGTGGCCGAGTTCACGGGTGTGAGCATCAGCAACGACGAACTCGGCGGTGCAGCGTCACACGCCCGCTACACGGGCGCAGCCAGCCTCGTCGCCGCCGACCTCGATGCGGCGATCGACATGGTGGCGCAGTTGCTCACGTACCTCCCCCAGCACAACGACGAGGAACCGCGGCTCATCCCCACCGACGACCCACCCGATCGTCAGACCCCCGAGGCCGGCGCGCTGATGCCGCAGACGTCGACCGGCAGCTACGACGTGCGCGACGTGATCCGAGCGATCTGCGACGACGGCGAGATGCTCGAGCTGCGCGGACGGTGGGCACCGAACGTCGTCACCGCGTTCGCTGCGATGGGCGGCATGCCGATCGGGATCATCGCCAATCAGCCATTGGCTCTCGCCGGCACCCTCGACATCCCTGCGTCGCAGAAGGCCGCCCGGTTCGTGGCGTTCTGCGACGCGTTCAACCTGCCGATCCTCACGCTCGTCGACACGCCCGGCTTCTACCCCGGCAAGGACCTCGAGTGGCGGGGCATGATTCGTCATGGTGCACAACTGGTGTTCGCCTACGGGCGGGCCACGGTGCCGCGCATCTGCGTGATCCTGCGCAAGAGCTACGGCGGGGCGTACATCGTCATGGACTCCAAGACGATGGGCAACGATCTGTGCATTGCCTGGCCGTGGGCCGAGTTGGCAGTGATGGGCGCCGGCCAAGCCGCGGCAATCCTGCAGCGCAGGGCGACGCCGGAGGAACGCGCAGCCTTCGAGGCCGACTATGCGGAGCGGCTGCAGAACCCGTACATCGCCGCCGAGCGCGGCTACATCGATGGCGTCATCGAGCCGGCCGAGACGCGCCAAGTGATCGCCGAAGCGCTGATGACCCTCATCGACAAGCGCGAGACATTGGTCTCGCGGCCTCACGACAACACCCCGCTGTAGCGCCGACTTCGTCGAAGCCGGCCGGTCAGGAACCACTCGTTCGCTGCAGTTGAATGTCGAGTTCCTTGGACTGGAAGTCGACTCCTCTCGCCAGTCGGATCTCCCATGAGCCGGTCAGATCGAGACCCAACGGGTTGGTCTCGACGGCTTCGTTGCGCGGGAACTGGAGCCGCGCCTTGCTGCATGGGCCCGGCGAGCAGTTGAAGTACACCCAGATGTCGGCGTGGTCGAGAGCGGGTTGCGACGCGTCGGCCAGCACCTTCACGTCGAGATGCACCGTTCGCGAATCGCTGGCCGCCACCGACACCAATCCGCTGATCAAGGCGTCGGCCTGCGCCGTGTTGGAGCGGATCGTGGTGCCGTCGAGGTCGGCCAACGCCCCAGCTCCGCCGGACTTCGAACGGTTCGTGTCGTCGCTCTCGTCAACCAGGTTGCCGACGGCGACGACGAGCGCCCCGATCGCCAGCACCGCTCCGGCGATGCCGCCGAGTGCGATCAGCAACTTCTGGACGATGGTGGCCTGATCAAGAAACCGACGCCACCTGATTCCTTTCGACGCATGGCCGACCATCGCACCATCTTCTCACGGACGCAGGGGGGCGAGGCGCGCAGCTGGACGAGACGTCGCACGTTGACGGCCCCCAGCGCGCACTCCAGCGCCACGTTCGACCAGATTCCCAGCAGTACGTTGAAGCTCAGCAGCGCGGCGCTCGACAACAAGGCGATCTGGCGAAACCGGACCGCACCCATTTGGGCATAGGCAACCAGCGCGAGCCCGGCACCGACCCACCCCAGCAGTGTGATCATCGTCATCTCCCTCCCGGCCCACGCCGCACGGCGAGCGCCAGCACCGATCCAGACCCACGACCGCCACGTTGGATACAGCCACTCGGTGTGGAGTGTTCGGAGGCACCCAGGTGGGCGCCGGGAACTCCACAGGGCTGGGACTACGACAGGTCGCGCGGCCGAGCCACCATGGGAGGACCGAGTAGCCGGCCGGCCTCGTCGGCGCCGAGCGCCTCGGTGAAGACGAAGGCGGCCCAGAAAGTGCGATGGGTGGCCGTCGCGATCGAGATGACGTCATCGATGTGATCCCATGCCGTCGAAGTTGCGAAGTAGGGGGCCGACACAACCTCGTCCCTGCCGAGGCCGGCATCGAGCGTCTGGATCAGCACCACGTGGCCGCCCACGGCGGCAATTCACGAGCGATCCCGGCGACGATCTTGCCGTAGTAGAAGCCGCCAGTCACCGGAGAGAGCACCCCAACCGTGATCGACTTCGTCACACCGAGAGCCTGCGTCCGCAATGCACACCTGAGTTTCCCCCCAGCTAGTCTCACGAATCGGGGAGCAAGCCCCTGATCCATCACCCGTGTCACCTAGGGGAACAACATGCCCGACACCATCACCATCATCGACGATCGCACTGGCAAGCAGGTGACCGTGCCGATCACCGACAACGTCTTTCCCGCCAGTGCGGTGCGCGAGCTCGATCCGTCGCTGTTCATCTATGACCCCGCCTACATGCAGACCGCGGCGTGCCAGAGCGCGATCACGTATCTCGACGGCGAAGCCGGCATCCTTCGCTATCGGGGATACCCCATCGAGCAACTCGCCGAGCACAGCACGTATCTCGAAGTCGCCTACCTGTTGCTCAACGGCGAATTGCCCAACGCCGCCCAACTCACGCAGTGGAAGCACGACGTCACCAGCCACACGTTCATCCACGAGAACATGCGCAAGCGCTTCGTCGATGGCTTCCACTACGACGCGCACCCGATGGGCATGCTCGTCAGCTCGATTGCCGCACTCGGCACGTTCTACAACGATGCAAAAGACATCCACGACAAGGACAGCCGCGACAAGCAGATCCTGCGACTGATCGCCAAGATGCCGACCCTGGCGGCCATGTGCTACCGGTTCTCGGTCGGCCTGCCGTTCGTCTACCCCGACAAC
This sequence comes from Ilumatobacteraceae bacterium, assembly GCA_031373785.1. Classification (GTDB taxonomy): domain Bacteria; phylum Actinomycetota; class Acidimicrobiia; order Acidimicrobiales; family Ilumatobacteraceae; genus JAENVT01. Next base: position 1,421 of record JANMNE010000066.1, on the reverse strand, counting down.
AATCTCAGCTTCCCCGCCAACTTCTTGAACATGATGTGGAAGATCGGGTCCTACGACGTCGATCCTCGCCTGGAGCGGGCGATGGATGTGCTGTTCATCCTCCACGCCGATCACGAACAGAACTGCGGTACCACTGCGATGCGCGTGGTTGGGTCCAGCCACGCCGATCCCTATTCTGCGACAGCATCTGCGGCCTCGGCGCTCTACGGGCCGCTACATGGTGGTGCCAACGAGCAGGTCGTGCGCATGCTCACCGAGATCGGCTCCATGGATCAGGTGCCGGCGTTCCTCGACGACGTCAAGTCGGGCAAGGGCCACCGCTTGATGGGCTTCGGGCACCGCGTCTACAAGAACTACGACCCACGCGCCACCATCATCAAGAAGACGGCCTACGACGTATTCGAGGTCACCGGCAAGAATCCGCTGCTCGACATCGCCCTGAAGCTCGAGGAGGTCGCCCTCAGCGACGACTACTTCGTCAGCCGCAAGCTGTATCCCAACGTCGACTTCTATTCCGGCCTGATCTATCAGGCGCTCGGCTTCCCGGTGGCGATGTTCACCGTGCTGTTCGCCATCCCGCGCACCGCCGGCTGGTTGGCGCACTGGCAGGAACTGCTGGCCGACAAGGACCAGAAGATCAGCCGACCGCGTCAGTGGTACACGGGCACCGGTGTGCGCGACTACGTGCCGATGTCGAGCCGCTGAACGAAGGCGTCCCCAACACGATCAAGCAGAACCCGGCGAGGCGCTGGATCCATCCGATCGTTGCACTCAGCGGCAGCCCAACGGCGGCGGCCACGCCTCCCAGGGTGACAAAGGTTGCTATTGCTCCGACCGCAAACACGGCAACGCGTTGGGCACGCGCACCACGGCTGGCGCTGCCATCGACGAGCACGCCGAGGTAGCCCGGGACAAGCGGCAGGACACAGGGGCTGATCGTCGACGTGACACCCGCGCCGTACAACGCAAGGACGCGATCGCCAGCGACATCAGCTCACGTCGGCGCGGCTGCTGTTCGGGTCGACGCCGAGCAGCACACGAATTGCATCCTCCATCGAGTCGTAGGCGCCTTCACCGAAGTGCCGCACCCGCAATCGGCCCCGCTGGTCGTACAGGTAGAAGGCGGGCCAATGGTGGTTGTCCCAACCGTGCCAGATCTCGCGATCGGGATCGAGCGCAACGGGGTAGGTGATCTCATTGGACGTCAGATAGTCGGCGACATTGTCGGGCACCGCCTCGAAGTCGAACTCGGGGGTGTGGATCGACACGATCATGAGACCATCCGGCGAGTAGCGCTGCTGCGAGGCCTTCATGTGCGACAACGTGTGTTGGCAATTCACACACGCAAATGTCCAGAAGTTGAAGAGCACCACCCTGCCTCGCAAGCTGGTGTCAGTGACGGGAGCGGTGTTCAGCCAGCC
>JANMNE010000098.1:0-56838 GCA_031373785.1 Ilumatobacteraceae bacterium | reverse complement strand
GGCCACCTCGATCTCACGGCGCGGGTTGCGCAGCAGGACCTTCATCGAGCGCGGCGACGGGCGCGATCCTCGGCACGTGTCGGTCGCTTGATCGCTTCGATTCGCAATGCCTGGCCCGCCTCCAGGCGTTCGATGGCGACGACCTGCTCCGTACGTCCGAGGGCCTTCTTCAACAGGCGCGGCGCCCACACGACCGCGCCGATCGCCAGCCAGCCGCGCTGGCCGCCCAGCAGACCCTTGTAGATCGCGTTGCGACGCAGCAAGACTGTCGGCGACAGCAGTCGGGAACGTGCCATGCGTCAGACCCGGCGGATCTCGACGAGCGTGGTCTTCTTCTTGCCGCGGCGACTGCCGAGCATGAAGAAGATCAGCAGAAGCACGACCCCTCCCACGACACCGACGGTTGCCAACGTGCGCTTCTTGTCGTCGACGCGACCTTGGACGTTGTCTTGGAGTTGACGAAATCGCGATTCGAGGTCGTCGCGGGTGATGCGTTGCTGCGCCATCATCGCCTCTCTTTCTGCAAGGTCTTCTTCTTCGAGATCCGCCATGCAGCCACGCCCACCACGGCCAGGCTGGCGACAAATGCGAACAGGTAGGGCAGCAGGGTGACCCAGCTCCCCCGAAACGATCGGCCGAACTCGTTCTGCACCATGCGCAACACGCCGAGCACCAAGAACACGCAACCGGTACCCAGCAGCACGGCGCCAGCGGCCCCCGCGGCCAGCCATCTCCCGGCACCCTTGATCGGTCCGAGTGTCTCTTGCCGGGCGTACTCCTTGACGAGGTCGATGACCTGACCGATCTGGCCTGAGTCGCCTTTCGAGGCGGATTTGTCCTTGTCGGGCACGGCCATATGTGTAGCACGCCGAGGTGCCGAACCGCGACTGGTCAACCCAGGCGGAACTGCAGCCCAGCCTCGACGTCGTCGAGCAGACGATCGATGAGGTCGAATCGAGCGAGAGGATCCGGGGCGCTCAATGCGGCGTACTGATCGGCCGGCCCGAACGGGCTGATCGCCGTCAGGACGAAGCTGTCGATCGACGGATCGCCGGTCAACTCGCCCTCGGGAACGTTGGTCTGATCACCCATCTCGACCGCTAGGCCGGCACACCGCCTGGCACGAGCGGCAGTTGCCGAGATCCGAGCGTCGGGCACCACGACATCCGGATCCGGCCAGTCCTCGACCTCGGCCCGAGGGTACGGGTCGTCATCGAGCCATCGGATGACTCGGATGCGACGAGTCCCGACCGCCACCACGGCGAATCGTCCGGCATCCATCGTGGCAACCTGCAGCATGGTGGCGACGACGCCCACATCCGTTCGCGAGTCGCCCCCACCGACTTCGCTACCACGATCGATCAGTACGACTCCGAACTCGTGCTCGGTCGATTCGAGGCAGTCCCGGACGAGTTGTTGGTAGCGAGGCTCGAACACGTGCAGCGGCAGGACCACACCGGGCAGCAGCACCGTGCCCAGGGGGAACATCGGCATGATCGCCATCACGTCATCACCGTGGCGCGAGCGTCTCTGTGGTCGGGCCGGTCGGATACGGCGCCAGCGCCTGACCCAGCAGATCCCACAGCGCCTTGTAGTTGTTGGCAATGCACTCGCCGTTCTGCAGGAGCACGAACTCGATCGCGCCGCCACCGACCTGCGGTACGTAGCCACCGAGCGACTTGGCGCCGAGCTGTCCAGGGTTGCAGTTCGGGTTCAGCGAACCGGTCTTGCCGTGCAACTTCCCCGCCAAGGGCGTCCCGGTGAACACGTCGAACAGCGTGCCCCCCGGCGCTCCGGCAACGGGCATGCCCTGACCGACCGCGTCGGTCGCCGAGCCGTGCTCCAGCACCGCCAGGATCGTCGCGCACGTCAGACGATTGGCGTCGGACAACCCCGATCCGTCGACCAGCAGGTCGCCCGCGGTCGGCACGCCCCACGAAGTCAACCGATCCATCACCACTTGCAGTCCGGCGGCCCTCGTGCCCTGGCCCGTGCTGTGAAAGCCGATCTCTTTCAACACCATCTCCGCGGTGTTGTTGTCGCTGGTCGTCAGCATCTCGGCCAAGATCGCCGGCAACGGCTGCGACTTCACCTCGGCGATCGTCGCTCCTCCGGTGGCAACACCGGTCGATGCATCGCCGACGGTGATGCCGCGATCTTTGAGCATCGAGCGCAACACGGACGCTGCACCGAGCGCCGGGTCCTTGGCTGCGACTTGCGGGGTCTGCCACGAATCGTTCGCGAGCAAGGCATCGATCGGCCCGGCCTGCGTCACGTGGTCGGGCTGGGCCCAGGTCGGAGCGAAGAACTCGTCGTCGTAACGCGATCCATCACCGACCACCTGCCCGGTGATCTTGGTGACTCCCGTCTGTTGGATCGTGTCGGCGAGTGCTTCGAACGAGGTCTCGTTGAATGGTGGCCACTTCGGGTTGTTCCCGTTCCACCACTCGTTGGCCAACACGGGGTCACCCCCACCGACCAGGAACAAGTTGCCCTCGACCACACCATCGGTGCCGAGGGCACCGACCACCTTCGTCGAGTACGTGAACCCGGGTCCGAGCACGTCGAGGGCGACGGCGGCCGTGAGGATCTTCAGGTTGCTTGCGGGCGACAGCGGCAGCGCGTCGTTCTTCGCCGCCACCTGCTGGCCGTCGATCGCCAATGCGAAGCAACGGTTGTCATCGACCGAATCGAGCAACGGCTGCAGCGCTGCCCGCAACGCACTGAGGTTGACCTGACGCGACAGCACCCCGGGGGCGCGGCGAACCGACAGCAGCGGAGTGCTCATCGCCGCCGGCAGTGTGGCTGGGTCAGGCGCCACAGGTTGCACCGCGGCGGGCGGGCGACGAGCATCGGCGAAGCGCCACAGCGCCCCCAACCCCACCGCCGGAATGGCCGCCAGCACGACCAGGACGGCGATCGGGTTGACGCGTTGTCGCCTGGCCATCAGTCGAGACCTCGACGCTGGCGGAACTCGGCGTACTGGAACAGGTGTTGGAGGGCAGTCACGGCGCGGTTCCCGGTCGCGTAGCACAACCGGCCCGTCGCCCGAACGGCCGCCGGACCGGCGTTGTCAGGATCGGCGATGCCGAGCTCGGTCGCCGTGAGGATCGGCTTGTCGTATCGACGCGACAGGTCGTCGGCCGCTTCGGCAAAGCGCTGATCCTGACGCTCGTGGTACGAGACGATGCGGTCGAGACCATTCGCCGGGTGGAACCCACCCTCGCGCATGAGGCGGGCCTCGTTGCTCTGGATCCCCAGGCCGAGGTAGACGACGGCGTGGACATCCGGGTGAGCGGTGATCATCTCCATCACGAGAGGAATCGTGTCACGCGTCTCGCCGCCGGCGCAGTCGACCGGGTTGTTGCGACTCCAACGCGCCGGCAGCTTGGTGTCGATCTCAGCGCGAAGATCGGGAGGGAGGGCCATCAGTGTCAGGCCCTCGGCGCGTGCGATGGCATCCGAGGTCACGACACCCCAACCGCCGGCGGTCGTCAACACCACGACGTTCGGGCCCTTCGGCAACGGCTGTGTGGCAAACGTGGCAGCGGCGTCGAAGGCCTCCTCCACGTTGGCGGCGCGCGTGACGCCGGCCTGACGACATGCGCCATCGAACACCTTGTCGTCTGCTGCCAACGCACCCGTGTGGCTGGCAGCAGCCAGTGCGCCGCTCTCGGTCGCTCCGCCTTTGACCACCACGAGGGGCTTGCGACGAGCGACGGACGCGAACGTGTCGAGCAGCGCGCGACCATCGTTGATGCCTTCGACGTACGCCAGCGACACTGCGGTCTCCGGATCGTCCGCGTACCAGTCGAGGTAGTCGGCCGGGCTGACGGCCGCAGCGTTGCCGGCCGACACGGCACGGCTGATACCGACGCCAGTGAACCTGGCGTAGTTCAAGAAGCTGCTCACGAGGTTGCCGCTCTGGCTAGCGACGGCGATCCGACCACGTGGCGGATAGGGCGCGACGATCTGGGCGCACAGGTTGGCCGGCGTGCTGACCAAGCCCTGGCCGTTAGGCCCCGCCAGCAGGATGCCCAACTCGTCGGCCAACGCAACCAGCTCGGCCTCCGCGGCGCGCCCGGCCGGGCCGGCCTCGCCGTATCCGGCGCTGGTCAGGAACGCGGCCTTCACACCCTTCGCCGCGCACGCCCGCAGCACGCGTTCGTTGGCCGACGCCGGGGTGCAGACGAACACCAGGTCGAAGGCGTCGTCGGGCAGGTCGGCGACGTCGGCAACCGTGCGAATGCCCAGCACTTCCTCGCCTTCGAGGTTCGTACCGAACACCCTTCCCTGGTACCCACTGGCCAAGATGTTGTGCAGGCTGACGAAACCGAACTTGCCCGGGTGCGTGCTGGCCCCGGCGACGAGCACGCCCTTCGGATCGAACAACGCACGGAACTGAGCGTCGCTCGGACGGGCGCGTCGGGTGTGGTTCGCGGCGTCCGATTCCCGGGGCTCGCCGAGCTCAACGAGCGCATCGACGGCGAGCGGCGACCCGTCGGTGGTGATGATCAGTGGGTTGACGTCGATGCTGACGATGTCGGGTCGCGCAGTGATCAACGTGGAGAGCCCGAGCAGCACCGCCCGCAGCTGCCCACGATCGACTGCGGACTCACCGCGAAACGCGCCGAGCAGCTTCTGCGTCGCCAGTCCATCGATCATCTCGGCTGCGTCGATGTCGCTGATCGGCGCCGGCCGGAACTGCACGTCGGCGATCGCCTCGGCGATGATGCCGCCAACACCGAGCATGACGTTGGCTCCGAACTGCGGATCGCGCACCACACCGGCGATCAACTCGCGATTGCCCGAGATCATCGGGGCGATCAACAGCGACACCTCTCCATCAGCAGGCGTCGCCTTGGCCAGGAGATCGGTCGCCGCGGCCTCGACTGCAACGCTGTCGGCAAGCCTCAACCGCACCAAGCCGCGCTCGGTCTTGTGCGCGATCGCAGCGCCACACAGCTTCGCCACCACCGGATAGCCGAGTGCCTCGGCCGCGTCGACGGCCCCCTTTGCTGTCGAAACCTCACGTTCGTCCGCGATGCGCACACCGTGCCTACGCAGCAACTCCTTCGACGCTGCTTCCGACAGGGTGTGTGGTCCGCTCACCCGCGTCACGCTAGGCGAGGGCGTTGTCTCGGCGGTGGCTTCTCGTCGGGGTGCTACGGCACCAGAGCCGTGCGGAAGAAGGCGGTGATGTGGTCGCGCCGACGCAACAGCGCATCGGGTGCCAAGGGATCCTCGTCGAGCAGACCACCGAGGAACGGCGAGTCGGAGAAGTAGCTCAGGATCGCTCCGTACCCGGTGAGCAGCAGCTGCTCGGGATCGTGCTGTCGGAAGACGCCCGCCTCCATCTGCTCGCGGAAAAAGTCGACGCTGCGGTCCCACAATGGCCGCAACACCGCAGCCAGATCGATACCGAGGTGAGCGCCCCCATCGAGGGCCTCACGTCGCATCAGGCGAACGTATTCGTGGTTGTCTGCGAAGAAGTCGAAACCGGCGCCGATCACCAGTTGCACCTTCGACCAACCACGCTCCGAGCTGGCGATCGCCCCTGCCAGGCGCTCGAACCAATCGCTGAGCAATCGTTCGAACGCCTCGTGGTACAACGCCTCTTTCGAGGGGAAGTGGTGCAGCAGGCTCGGGCGGCGGATCCCAACGCCGGCAGCGATGTCGTTGAGCGATGTCCCGTCGTAGCCGACCTCGGAGAAGCAGTGCAGCGCTTCGTTGATGATCAGGTCACGGGTCGACAGATGTTCGCCCGCATGTACGACCATGGACGTGCAGTCTAGCCCTGTTCGAGCTCGACCTACCGACCAGTAGGTAGGTCTGCTAGAATGGATTGATGCTGCGGGTTGTCGCCCTGAGTCTGCTCATCGGCTTCGCCGTGTCATGCGTCGCATTCGAGGCCTCGACGGTGTTCTTGCATCGTGGACTGGCCCACAAGGCGGTCACCTTCAAACGCCCGGTCACCGAGGCCTTTCGGTTCCTCGTCTGGATCACCACGGGGATCCGCCCCCGACAGTGGGTCGCGGTGCACCGCAAGCACCACGCCTTCACCGACGTCGAGGGCGACCCGCACTCCCCCGTGCTGCTCGGTTGGTTCAAGGTGCAACGCAGCAACGTCGCCCTCTACCGGCGCGAGGCTCGCAACACCGAGACGATGAGTCGCTACTCGCGCGATGTGCCGCCGACGCGGGCCGATCGATGGTTCTACGATCACGCCCTCGTCGGGTTGGCGATCGGCACCGGGATCCTGGTTATCGTCTTCGGTCCGCTGATCGGGCTGCTCGCCGCGTTCGTGCACGTCAACCTGTACCTGGGTGGGTCCGCTGCGGTCAATGCGGTCGCCCACCACTTCGGTCGCCGTCCGTACCCCAACCGTGCCGGCAATCTGCAGTGGCTGGCGTTGATCACCGCCGGCGAAGGGCTGCACAACAACCACCACGCGGCCCCCACCTCTGCCCGCCTGTCCCATCGCTGGTTCGAGATCGACCCGGGCTGGTGGGTGATCCGGGTGCTGATGGTGCTCCACCTCGCCAAGGTGCGACTGAACGAACTGCGCTTCGTCCCCGCCAAGCGGGTACCGGCCTGACGACCGAGTGAGGTGTCTGGCGCTGGGAGTTCGCTCAGGATGCCGCGACAGTCCGCCGACCGCCGATCGCCGATCGGCAGCCGCAGGGTGAACCGTGCGCCACCGTCGGCAGCGTTCTCCGCCGTCACGGTGCCATCGTGCTCGTGGGCGATGCCATCGACGATAGCCAGGCCGAGCCCCGAGCCCGCACCGACCCGAGCTGAGTCGGCCTGCCAGAACCGATCGAAGGCGTGCGCGAGGCTCGTCGCGTCGAGACCGTTGCCGTGATCGCGCACGCTGACAGCAGCCGTGTGATCGTCGAATCGAGTTGTCACTTCGATCGGGGTGCCGACTGGCGTGTGGCGAATCGCGTTCGTCACCAGATTGGCCAGCGCCTGGCGAAGATGGTCACGGTCGCACCGGATGACAACCGGTTCCGGGGCATCCAACGAGATGGCCCGCTCGACGGCGATCGCCCGCGCATCGCTACACGCGTCGGCAGCCAGCACGGCAAGGTCGACCGAGGTGCGCTCGGGGGCGCGGGGTTGATCCAGCCTGGCCAGCAGCAACAGGTCGTCGACCAGCACCTTCATCCGCGCCGACTCCTGCTCGATGCGACGCAGGATCACCGGTAGATCGAGGTCGGGGTGATCCGCCCCGAGCGCGAACAACTCGGCAAAGCCATGGATCGATGTCAGCGGCGTGCGCAGTTCGTGTGACGCGTCTGCCAGGAACTGGCGCAGGCGCTGCTCGGTCGCGTCGCGCTCGTTGAACGCAGACTCCAACTCCTCCAGCATCGTGTTCAACGCCAGGCCCAGCTGGCCGACTTCGGTGCGCCCATCGGACGGCTCGACGCGGTGCGACAAGCCTCCCGCAGTGATCGATCGAGTCGAGGTCGCCATGTCCTCCAACGGTCGAAGCCCGCGACGAAGGACGAACCATGACCCGACGGCGAGGATGACGAGCAGGCCACCTGCCGCCGACGATTCGATCAGGATCAGCCGATTGAGCGAATCGGTGACCTCGCCCGTCGGGACCGCCACGACGATCAGGTAGCGAGGTCCTGGCGTGTCGGTTCGACGCACCAGCACCCGCCACTCGGCGGTCCCGACCGACGAACCCGTCGTGAAGATCGAGTCGGCTGTGCCGGGATCGCTGAGCACCGTTGCCAGGTCCGGCACGTTCTGTGATCCGCTGTTCGACAGCGCGGTGCCGTCGATCAACACGCCACCCGCGGTGCGCAACTCGGCGTAGGTCCCGAATGCCACTCCCCGTGGACCGTCACCGTCGCCGCCACCGCCGGGCTCATCGAACGCGAAGTTGCCGGCCTGGAACAGATCTCGCGAGACCAACGGCACGGTGCGGCGCAACTGATCGTCGAGCTGGCCGTATCGTGATCGCGCATACAGGCCGTAGGTCGCGAACCCGAAGATCGCCAAGCCGATGGTCACGAGCACCACGAGGCCGAGGATCATTCGGAGACGGAGCGTCATGGATCACGCCGCGGCTTGCAGCTGCGCAACGATCTCCATCGCATGGTTGGCAGAATTGACCAACGGCCCACCCGAGTTGCCGCTACTGATCGCGGCATCGGTCTGGATCAAGCCAGTGAGCTGCCCGCTTTCGACTTCGATCGAGCGGTCGAGTGCGGAGATGATGCCCCGGGTCACGCTGACGCCACCGTCGAGATCCAGCGCGTTGCCGATCGCGACCACATCCTCACCGACCGCGACGGAGTCGGAGTTCCCGATCGTCGCCGGGGTGAGCCCGGAGGCGCCGACGATCTTGATCAGGGCAACATCGTTCGCAGTATCGGTGCCGATCAACACGGCCTGACGAGCAGTCGTCTCACCGTCGAGCGTGACGGTGATGGATGTTGCATCGGCAACAACATGGGCGTTGGTGAGTATCTCACCATCAGCCGTCAGGACGATCCCCGTGCCTGCCGCTTCGCCGCTGTAGCTGCGCCGGCCTTGACCGACCGTGATCTGCGTGTTGATGGTCACGACCGATGGCTCGACCTTCTTGATCACGGCTGCCACGTCGATCATCGGGGCCGTGTAGGCGAGCGGAGTGACGGCGGTCGCTGTCGGTGACGCCGAGTCGTGTCCGGCGAGAGTGGCGCCGACGTAGCCGGCGCCACCCTCAACCACCGCGGCGAGTGCTGCCGAGGTCACAACGATCCGCCGCCATCGCCGCCGAACGGGTTGAGTGGTCGGAGCTGGGATGGCGGGCGGCGCCCAGAGAGGCGGGCCTGCCGGGTTGCCGCTGACGGTAGGGAGCGTGTCCACGGTGTCTCCTTCGAGGAGTAGTTGTCGAACTGACACTCATCCTCGTCATCGACCCCGGACGCCGGCTCCGTGCTTCCTGGGAATTTGCTGGGAGACGCGCCTCCAGCACGTTGAGCCGAGTAGCGCTTCAATCACCGCCAAGGCGACGAGTTCAGCATCTGGGTGCCAAATTCACCGTCTGCGCGGGGAAGTGCGTACTTTCGAAGCACACAGGTCGCGTTGAAAGTACGCACTTCGCCGAATGGCGTCGGACGCGCGCCGCCCCCTTGGAGCCAATCGTCTAGTCGCCGTCGATCTTGTCGAGCACCTCGTGCGCCTTCCCGGCGACATCACCGACGATGCCATCCTTGGCGGCCAACTTCTCTGCCTGGGCGTCGACCGACTGGGCCACCTTCTGTGCCTGCGCCTTCGTCTGCGCGCCCTTCTTCCCCCCGAGCATTCCCTTCAAGCTGTCCATCAGACCCATGTTGTTGTCTCCTTCATTTGCGCCGCGTGACGCAGCGGACTGTGTAGCACATGTCACCCGGTCAGTCGGCGACGTCCAGCTTGGCGACCACGTCGGTCGGCGTGACGCGCACGACCATCTCCGGTGACAGGGCGTTGCGCCGGCCATACTGCTCGGCCAGGGCTTCGCCCATGTACCTGGCCGCGATGCGCGTCGCCCAGTACAGCAGTTCGGCCGGTTCGGTCGAGGTCGAGGTCGTGCCCGACACCGTCACGAACGAGAACGGCGGCCGCTCGTCGTCGAAGCAGAGCGCCACCCGGCCATCGCGCAGGATCGACTTGCCCTTGATCGTGTCTGCCGACGTCATGAAGACGATCTCGTCGCCGTCGAGATCGACCCACACCGGGGCAACGTGCGGGCTGCCGTCACGTCGGGTGACGGCGAGCTTGGCGGTGCGAGCGGGCGACGCAGCGACGAAGCTCTGCCACCAACCTTCTGGCGCGGCGGTGTACCCCATCGAGCGCGACGCTACTCTCGCCGCCATGCAGATCGTGTCAGCCCTGTTCGTCGAGAACTTCGAAATGCGCCAAGCCCCCGGCCCGTCGACCCGGATCGATCTGACCGGTGCGATGTTTTCGATGGCCGCGCCGTCGGAGGTGCCGGTCACGCTGTCGCCGCACCTGGTCGCGCTGATCTACTGCACCGCCTCGGAACCGGGCAACGGGGTGTTCGAAGTCGTGTTCCGCGCCGGTATGTCGGAGGACGATGAGCAGATCGCTCGCAACGTCAGCCCCTTCACTGTCGATCCCGGCAAGTTCACGTACCGGCTGGTCAAGGGCGAGTTGGAGTTCGCCGAGTACCGCCAGATCTTCGCCCATTGCCGCGTCGACAAGGGCCCGTGGCACCTCGTGCCGTTCACCCTTCTGCCCCCGGTGGCCTGACCCGGGATACAGTCGGTTTCGTGCCTACAACACTGACCCCTGAGCAAGAAGCCGCCGCGATCTCGCTGATCCGCGGGTTTGCCATGGACGCGCCGCTGCAGGCCAAGAGTGGCCACCAGGGAACCGCCATGGCGTTGGCTCCTCTGGCGCACGTGCTCTTCAGCAGAGTCATGCGCCACGACCCCGCCAATCCCCACTGGCCCGACCGTGACCGATTCATCCTGTCGAACGGGCATGCCTCGATCCTGCAGTACTCCATGCTCTATCTGTGTGGGTACGGTCTCGAGCTCGACGACATCAAGGCGTTCCGGCAGTGGGACTCGCTGACCCCCGGTCACCCCGAAGCCGAGCTCACGACGGGCATCGAAGTCACCACCGGCCCGCTGGGTCAAGGATTCGGCAACGCTGTCGGCATGGCGATCGCCGAACGTCGCCTGCGAACCCAATTCGGTGACGACGTCATGAACCACCACATCTTCGTGGTCGCCGGCGACGGCTGCTTCGAAGAAGGCATCAGCCACGAGGCGGCATCGCTCGCCGGGCACCAACGCCTCGGCAACCTGATCTGCGTCTACGACGACAACCACATCACGATCGACGGCGACACCGCGCTGGCCTACAGCGACAACGTCGGCATGCGCTTCGAGGCGTACGGCTGGAACGTCGTTCACCTCGGCGAGATGGCCGACGACTGCGACGGCCTCGAGGCTGCGCTGCTGGCCGCCAAGGCCGTAACCGATCGCCCGTCGCTGCTCATCCTGCGCAGCCACATCGCTGCGCCGAGCCCCGATCTCACCGATCACCACGAAGCACACGGCAACCCGTTCACGGCCGAGCAGGTCTCGCGCACCAAGGCCGTCATGGGGATTCCCGACGAGCCGTTCTGGGCGCCCACCGATCTGGTCACCGCGTACCGCACCGTCAGCGCCGAGCGCGGCGGCGCCGAGTTCGACCAGTGGTCGAAGCGCAAGGTCGCCTCGTCGCTGGACGAAGCGGTCTGGGACGCGTGTTGGGGCGCAACCGGCATTGCCGGTTGGGAATCCGCGCTACCGACGTTTGCTCAAGGCGACAAGATCGCCACGCGGGTCGCGATCGAGAGAGCCTTCAACGCATCCTTGGAGGGTGTGCCGGGTTTGCTGGCCGGTGCCGCAGATCTCACGGGCAACACCGGGACCAAGCTGACCGGGCAAGAGGCCCAATCGTTGGAACATCCCGGCGGGCGACAGATGTACTACGGCATCCGCGAGCACGCCATGGGATCCACGATGGTGGGCATGGCCCGTCACGGTGGCGTGCTGCCTGCCGGTGGCACGTTCTTCGTCTTCCTCGACTACATGCGACCCAGCGTCCGGCTCGCCGCGCTCAGCGGCGCCAAGGTCATCTTCGTCTGGACGCACGACTCGGTCGGCGTTGGCGAAGACGGCCCGACCCATCAGCCGATCGAGCACCTCGCCACCCTACGGGCGATTCCCGACCTCCAAGTCATCCGCCCGGCCGACGCCAACGAGACGGTCGAGGCGTGGAAGGCGGCGGTCGCTCACCATGGCCCCACCGCCCTCGTGCTCAGCCGTCAGGCCGTCACGGTGTGCACCGACGGCTCGGCGGTCGCGACCGGGGCAGCGGTGGTTCGACAGGCCGATCATCCGCAGGTCGTGATCGTGGGCACCGGCAGTGAGGTCTCGCTGTGCGTCGAAGCCGCCGAGCAGCTCGCTGCGGCCGGTGTGAGCGCCAATGTGGTCAGCATGCCGTCGTGGGACCGCTTCGCGTTGCAGAGCGCCAGCTATCAGGACGACGTGCTCCCGGCAGGCCTCCCCGTACTGTCGGTCGAGGCAGCCGTGACGTTCGGTTGGGAACGATATGCGGACGAATCTATCGGCATCGACCGTTTCGGAGCCAGCGCGCCCGGGAATGTGGTGATGGACAAGTTGGGAATCAACGTGGCCAACGTGGTGGCAGCCGCCACTCGACTGGCCCAGGCAAAGGGGTAATCATGGATCGTCTCGCCCATCTGTACCACGAGTTCGGACAGAGCCCGTGGCTCGACAACTTGAAGCGTGGCTACATCACGTCAGGTCAACTCAGCCACCTCGTCGATCGCGGGATACGCGGCCTCACCAGCAACCCGACGATCTTCCAGAAGGCGATCCAAGGTTCGCCCGACTACGACGAGCAGTTCCGCACATTGGCGGCCGTTGATCATCCGATCATCGACGACTACTGGGCGATGGTGCTGGCCGACATCCACGGCGCCCTCGAGGTCTTCGCTCCGCTGTATCACGACAGCCACGGCGCCGACGGGTACGTCAGCGTCGAGGTCGACCCGGGTCTGGCCCACGACGGCCCAGCGACCGAACAGGCGGCGCGCGACCTGCACGAACAGATCCATCGCCCCAACCTGATGGTCAAGATCCCAGCGACCGCCGAGGGGGTCGACGCCATTCAGGCGATGATCGCCGAAGGTCGCAACATCAACGTCACCTTGATCTTCAGTCTCGAGCGGTATCAGAGCGTGATGGAGGCCTACATCCGGGGCTTGGAGATCTACGCCCGACAGCCCGGGGCCAACCTCTCGGCCGTGGCCAGCGTGGCCAGCTTCTTCATCAGCCGGGTCGACACCGAGATCGATCATCGCCTCGACACCATCGGGTCGCCCGAGGCCCTCGATCTCCGTGGCAAGGGCGCCGTCGCCCAGGGCAAGTTGGCCTACCAGCTGTTCCAGAAGACGTTCAGTGGTCATCGCTGGGAGACGCTTGCCGCCAAGGGAGCCGTCGTGCAGCGCCCACTGTGGGCCAGCACGTCGACCAAGAACCCGGCGTACCGAGACACGCTGTACGTCGACGAACTGATCGGCCCCGACACCGTCAACACGTTGCCCGATGCCACGATCGAGGCGTTCGCCGACCACGGGCAACTGGCCCGACGCGTCGACGCCGACCTTGACGAATCGATCGCCGCGTGGAAGGGCCTGAGCGACGTCGGCGTCGATCTCGACGACGTCGCCGACAAGCTCGAGCGCGAAGGTGTTGCCAGCTTCCAGAAGAGCTTCGACGAGTTGCTCGGCGCCCTCGAGACGAAGGCCGCCGAACTCCGATCGTGACGACACCGCCTCTCGACGACTTGCTCGACGGCATGGACCTCGGCCGTAATCGCCGCCTGGCCGGGCAGCTGATGGGTTCGGCGTTCGCGCTGCTCGAAGACCAACCGAGCCTTCTCGACCTGAAGATTGCCAGCGCTGCGCTCGAAGAGATGCGCGAGGCGTTCAAGATGTTCGCCCCGTTCCGCAACGTGCCGAAGGTGACCATCTTCGGCTCCGCCCGCACACAGATGGCCGATCCGCTGTACATGCAGGCTCGCAAGGTGGCCGCGGGCCTGGCCGAGTCGGGTTGGATGGTCGTCACCGGCGCCGGCCCGGGAATCATGCAGGCGGGCATGGAGGGCGCGGGCCGCGACATGTCGATCGGTGTGTCGATCAGGCTTCCCTTCGAGCAGGGCGCCAACCCGGTGATCGCCGGCGACGTGAAGTACGTCAGCATGAAGTACTTCTTCACGCGCAAGCTGATGCTCGTGAAGGAGAGCAAAGGCTTCGTCTGCCTGCCCGGCGGGTTCGGCACGCTCGACGAAACGTTGGAGCTGCTGACGCTGACCCAGACCGGCAAGGGACTGCCGGTGCCGATCGTGCTGCTCGACACACCGGGTGACCCCTACTGGGAGAAGTTTCACGACTTCGTCGGCCACCAACTGGTCGAACGCGGTCTCGTCTCGCCGGCTGACACCGAGCTGTACCTGGTCACCGATGACTGCCAGGAGGCCATCGACGAGGTGCTCGGGTTCTATCGGAACTACGACTCGATCCGGTACATCGGCCACCTCGCTGTGATGCGGATGAAGCAGTCTCCGACGGACGAGCAGCTCGCCGCGCTCAACGAACGCTTCGGCCCGTATTGCGAGAGTGGTGGCATTGCTCGGGCCACCCCGTTCGAACCGGAACGGCGGGAGAACGACAAGCTCGATCTTGCTCGGATCGCGTACACCTTCGCCGGGCACTCCAGCGGAGCACAACGCGAGTTGATCGACGCGGTCAACTCATTCGTCGATGTCTGAGCTACCCGCGAGCAGGTGGATGGCCTTCTCCACGGCGCGACGTGCCTGGGTCAACCGCTTGTCGTCGGGCGGCCTGGCCCGGCCCTCGGCGGAGGCCTCGCGCAGCTGGTCGAACGTGACCTGATCGAGATCGTCGACCACGAGCTGCAACCGATCGACCAGATCGTCATACCGGCCACCCATCACAACGCCTCGGCGACGAGATCCATGGGGTGCTTCACGTTGACCCCGGCAGCCGCGAGATGCAGCGCGCACCCCGGGTTGGCGCTGGCAACAACCTGTGGCCCGGCGCGGTGGATCGCCGCCAGCTTGCGCTCGCGGATCTGCGCGGCGAGATCGGGTTGCAGCGTGGAGTACGCGCCACCCGCGCCACAACACAGCCCCTCGTCGTCGAGCTCGACCACATCGGCGACGGCCGCCAGCACGGTGCGAACCGGCAGGTGTGCACGCTGGACATGGCGGAGATGGCACGGATCCTGCACCGTCACCGGGCCGAGCCGGCGCCGCACAGGCAGCCGGTCGATCAGCGGGGCCACGAACTCGCTGGCATCGCGCACCCGTGAGCTGAACGCTCGCGCCGCCTCGGTGTCGAGCAGGTGTCCGTAGTCCTTCAGCGCGGCCCCACATCCTGCAGAATTGACCACGATCGGCGCGTCACCGGGCATCGAGCGAATCACCTTCTCGGCCAATCCCTTGGCCTCGTCGGTGAGCCCGGCGTGGATGTGCAAGGCGCCGCAGCACGCTCCATCGGCGCTCGGCGCCCGATAGGTGACGCCGACTGCGGTGAGCACCTTGGCGGTGTTGCGGTGCGTCTCGCGTTGCCACGCATCCATCACACAGCCGGTGAACAGCCAGGCTTCGTCGCCCGTCGCCGGCGGCACCGGACCGCGGCGCACTGCCAGCTTCGGCAAGCCCGTTCGCTTGGGGACCAGCCGCAACCGCTGGGCGAACGCCAGCATCGTCGAGCCGGCAAGCAGGAGGCGATGATGGCCCAGCACGCGATACCCCAGCTTCTGCCACCACGGTGTCATCCGTTTCTGGGCAGCCAACGTGTCGCGCGTGCCTTCCATCAGTTGCCCGAACGGCACCCCGCTGGGACACGCCGGCTCGCAGCCGCGGCACTGCACACAGGTCTCCATGAAATGCACGAAGTCGTCGCTGACCGGGGCGTTGTCGAAGTGCACCGAACGCATCGCCGAGATCCGCCCGCGCGGCGACAGCGCCTCCTCACCGGTGACACGAAAGGTCGGGCAGTGCGGCAGGCACAAACCACAGCTCACGCACGTGCCCAAATCGTTGTCGTCGAGTTGAAGTTTCACAGTGCTCCCAACGTACCCGTAGCGTCCTGTCAGCATGCCTGAGGGTCACACCATTCACAGAATCGCTCTCGACCACACAAAGATCCTGCGCGGCAAGCACGTTTCCGTCTCGTCGCCGCAGGGCCGCTTCGCCCGCGACGCAACGCTCGTCGACGGCGTGCGCCTCCGGCAGCTCGAGGCGTATGGCAAGCACCTCTTCTATCACTGGGCCAATGGGCTGGTCGGCCACGTGCACCTCGGCTTGTTCGGCAGGTTCCGTGTGCACCGCGGGGAACTGCCGGCGGATGCATCGACCGTACGAATGCGGCTGTCCGTGCCGAAGACGACGCTCGACCTGATCGGTCCGACCGACTGTGCGATCGGCACGCCCGACGATCGCGAGCGAATCGTGCGCCGGCTCGGGCCGGATCCGTTGCGACCGGATGCCGACCCGGAGCAGGCGTTCGCAGCGATCGTTCGGCGAGTCGCCCCGATCGGTCAGTTGCTGCTCGATCAGAAGGTGATCAGCGGTCTCGGCAACGTGTATCGAGCCGAGGCGTTGTTCGTCAACCACATCAACCCGAAGCGGCCCGGGAACCGCGTCACCCGCGATGATTTCAATGGGCTGTGGGCCACGATCGTCACGATGCTCGAACGCGGCGTCGCCGAGGATCGCATCGTCACTCTCGACCGCGACCTGTTCGACGTCCCAACGGGCACCGCGCGGCGCGGCGACACGACCTACGTGTACCACCGCGATCTCTGCCTGCACTGCGGCGCGCCGATCCAGACGGTCGAGTTGGGCGGCCGCGCCTGTTACTACTGCCCGGTCAATCAGCCGCGCTGACCGCCGCGCTGACTACTGCGCGTGCCAGGACGGCGCCTCGGTCTCGCCACGCCAGTAGCGCAAGCGCAAGGCAGCCTCCTGCGCCGCAGCCGGGTTCGACTTCGCCGCCCGCAATCGCATCAGGGTCGCGGCAACCAGGCGAAGCTCGGCGATCGCCTCCGCCAACGGGTCACCGCGCAACGAAAGCCCGGCGCCTTCGGCGAACGCCTCGTAGATGCCGGGCTCTCCGCCCCAGCGTTGCGTCCAGGTCATCAGCGGCGCATGGTCCCAGGCGCCGGGTCCACTGCACAGCAGATCCCAGTCGAGCAGCACCGGCCCGTGCACGGTCTGGATGACATTTCCCGGGTGCACGTCGCCATGGCAGATCACCGAGGCCTGCGAGCGCTGTGCATCGAGCAGTGGCAGGTCGCGCTCGATCGCCGCACTGATCGCGCGACGCGATGCAGCGTCGAGGTCGTCGCTGGTCTCACCGAGCAGGGTGGGGAAGTCCCACCACGGGAAGTCGCCGCAGAACGGCACCGGGTACCCCAGCGGCACGTCACCGAGATCGACCCGATGCAGGAGCGCAACCATCTCCCCCACCTCGCGCCAATCGATCGAACCGTGCGCTTCGATGGCGGCGATGGCGAACACAGCGTGGTCCCCGGTGACAAACGCCTCGTCACGGACATAGGAGGGCACGCGCAGACCGAGGCGAGTGAGCACATGCCCGAGCGCGATCGCTCGTTCGGCCGGTGCGCTCGGTTTGCTGACGCGAAGCAGCACGCCGTCGCCGGCCGTGAAGATGCCATTCATCCCCATGCGCAGCAGCTGCGGTTCACCGAAGCCCCAGTGCGTCGCGGCACGCCGGGCCGACCGAGTGACTGACTCGAGCGTGCCCGGTGGTGCCGCGACGAAGGGCAGTTCAGCCGAGGCTGACACCGGGATTGAGCCGTCCACTCGGGTCGAACTCGGCCTTGATCCTCCGGGTGAGCTTCGTGACCGACGACTCGTGGCGACCGTCGGTTGGCAGTGGCTCGGCGTGATGCACGACTCCGACGCCGACCTCCGCCACGAAGTCGCCGGTCAACGAGCCGACTGCGGCCGGCGAAACCACCCGTCGACTCCCCGACGGCAACGCGGGCGGGCCGTCACAGGCCGTCAGCGAGCTGCCGGCCGCCTGTGCGGCGACGTCGGCGGGATGTCCTTCGAGCAGCGCCCACAACCGCGAGCCGTTCCACAGCACCGATGCCGGACGGTACAGCCGGGTGAACGTCGGGAACGGATCATCGGTCTCCGTCGTGAACCATTGTGAGTGGGCAGGGCGAGGCCGGGTGCGAATGATCACGTCGCCGATGAAACCGAGCGTGCCGCGCGCCCCGACGAGCAATCGACACAGGTCGAATCCGCTGACGTTCTTCACCGTTGGCCCACCCGCCTGCACGACCTCGCCGCGATCAGACACATAGCAGGCTTGCAGCAGCACGTCGCGAACCGGGCCATAGCCCAAGCGGCGAAGGCCGCTGTGACCCACCGAGAGCGCGCCCCCGACGGTCCCACCCGGCGGCAAGGCCACAGACTGCCCGAATTCGGCCAACGCGGCATCGATGTCGTCGACCGGCGTGGCGGCACCACACCGCATCGTCATCTCGTCGGGCTGGATCCACTCGATCCCCGCCGGTGGGTGCACGGCCCGGATGCCGGGCACCGGGCCGCCACGGGTACCCAGACCAGTGATCGTGACGGGTTCCGTGCTGCCGACATCGCCGGCGAAGTCCGTCAGATCCACGCGCCCTCCGGCACGTGCTGGAGATCTCCGCACGACGCCGCCGAGGGCAACACCTTGTTCGGGTTGGCCAGCCCGACCACATCGAACGAGCGACGCAGTCGCGCCTGCGCGTCGAGGTCGACCGGGCTGAACATCAGCGGCATGAAATCACGCTTCTCCAATCCGATCCCGTGCTCTCCCGAAAGGACCCCGCCTGCAGCCACCGACACGCGGACGATCTCCTCCCCCGCTGCGTGCACCCGATCCATCACGCCAGGCTCTCGCTTGTCGAACACCAGCAGCGGATGCAGGTTGCCGTCGCCGGCGTGGAAGACATTCATCACCAGCAGATCATGACGCTCCACGATCTCGTACACCTGCCGCAGTACGTCGGGAAGCCGGCGCCGGGGTACCACGGTGTCGTGCAGGTAGTAGTTGGGTTTGATCCGGGCGATGGCGCCGAACGCGTTCTTGCGCCCTTTCCACAGCAACGCCCGCTCGGCTTCGTCCTGGGCGATGCGCACGGTGCCCGCCCCATGGGCCTTGCCGATCTCGACGATGCGCTGGACGTCGGCCTCGAGGCCGTGTGGCAATCCGGCGACTTCGACCAGCAGGATCGCCGCGGCGTCGGTCGGCAACCCGGCGTGGATGTACTCCTCGACCGCACGGGTACAGAGCTGGTCCATCATCTCCAGTGCTGCGGGAACCATGCCGGCGGCGATGATCGCGCTGACGGTCTGCGCCCCGTCCTCGACCGTTGCGAAGTCCATCAGCATGGTGCGCACCGCCGGCGGGTTCTGCGTCAGTCGCACACACACCTTGGTGGTGATCCCGCACATGCCCTCGCTCCCGACGAATGCGCCGCGCAGGTCGTAACCGTCGGGCTCGGCCGTGTCGCCGCCCAACTGCACGATCTCTCCGTCGGGCAACACCACCTCGAGCCCGATGACGTGGGCGGTCGTCACGCCGTCCGAGAGGCAGTGCGGGCCGCCGGAGTTGTTGGCAACGTTGCCGCCGATCGAGCAGCTCTGCTGACTGCTGGGGTCGGGGGCGAAGTGCAGGCCGTGAGGCGTCACTGCCCTCGTGAGGTCGAGGTTGAGCACGCCCGGCTCGACCCATGCAAACCGGTTGACCGGATCGACCGACAGCACCCGATTCATCTTGGTCGTGACGATCATGATGGCGTCGTCGAGCGGTGTTGCGCCGCCGGCCAAACCCGTGCCCGCGCCGCGCGCCACGAACGGCCTGTTGTGGGCGACGGCGACGCGGATGCAGGCCTGCATCTCCACAGTCGTCGTCGGGAAGCACACCACCCCAGCGTGCCCTTCGAGGTTCGACGCATCGCGTTTGTACAGCGCGAGCTCGGTCTCGCCGACTCGAACCCGATCAGGTGACAGCGCTGCGCCGAGATCGGTGGCCAGCGTGTTGGTCATGCTCGGCGTCGCCGACGATCGTCGTCTCGATCACGAACCTGCTTCAGCACGATCACCTGACCCGGCGCGACGGGACGACCATCGACCAACACTTCATCGCCTTCGTCGAGATCGTCGGCCAGCGTGGTCGCTCTGCCATCCAACCGCGCCCGCAGCTCGGCTTCCCGAGCACGCATCGCCTTGCGGCCTTCGGAGAACGCGTCGCGGACGCGACCGGTCATGCCGTTGACGACGTTCTTCGGGGCCAGGTGTGTGGCGGCCTGCTTCATCTTCCGCTTGGCCACGCCAACCCCCGCAACACCCGCCACAGCGCCGCCGACGAACCAGGTCATTCGCTTGATCATGCCGATCTCCGTTCCTTGCCACGCAGGCGACGCACCGCGCGCGTGGTGCCAGTGGCCAGCGCTGCAGTCTTGATCACCGGGGCGCTCAAGGCGGCGCGGGCGACTCGGCTGCCGCCAGCGACGGCGCCGCTGATCGCTTCCGCCGAACCGAGCACGCGATCGAAGCGCTCGAGGTCGTCGCGCGCCTCGGCCATGGTGGACTTGGCTTCGTCGGTCGATGCGCGGAGCTCGGCCAGCAACGGAGTCGTCTCCTGGCGCAGCGACACCACCTCGCCGCGCAGCGATCTCATCGCGTCGAGCACGCGCAGCAACACCACGATCAGTGCTGCGAACCCAATGCTGCACAGCACCGCCGCCAACACCACAGCGAGCTCTCCAGCGGTCATTTGCGTTCGTCCATTCGCCTTGCCACGTCTACCTCTGCTCCGTGTTCAGTCGGTTCGTAGTACTGCTTGTCGCGCTGTGCATCCGGCAGGTATTGCTGGTCGATCCAGCCCTGCGGATGATCATGAGGGTAGTCGTAGCCGACCCCGTGGCCCAGTGACTGGGCTCCTTTGTAGTGCGCGTCGCGCAGGTGCGGCGGCACCTCACCGATCGCCCCGTTCTGCACGTCACCCCGCGCATTCCAGATGGCCAGCGCCGCACGATTGCTCTTCGGGGCCGTTGCCATGTGGATCGCCGCTTGGCTGAGGTTCAGCTGCGCCTCAGGAAGGCCGACGTGCTCCAGGGCCTGTGAGGCGGCAACCGCCACCAGAAGCGCCTGCGGGTCTGCCATCCCGATGTCCTCGCTGGCGAAGACGATCATCCGGCGGGCGATGAAGCGGGCGTCCTCCCCCGCCTCCAACATCCTGGCCAGGTAGTACACGGCCGCTTGCGGGTCGCTCCCGCGCATGCTCTTGATGAACGCACTGATCACGTCGTAGTGGTCGTCACGGCCGTACCGCAGCGCGCTGGTGCCCAATGCGGCTTCGACGTGGGTCAGTTCGACCGGGTCCGGGTCCGCCAGCGCGCACGCTACTTCCAGGGCGGTCAGCACCTGGCGGCCGTCGCCTCCGGCGCGGTCGACGAGGTGCTCGATCGCCTCCTCGGTTGCAGTGGTGCCCTCGGCGTTCAAGCCCCGGCGCACGAGTGTCTCGATGGCCTCCCGGCTCAGCGGCTCCAATCGGAACAGCGTGCTGCGGCTGCGCAGCGGTGGGTTGACCTCGAAGAACGGGTTCTCCGTGGTGGCCCCGATCATCGTCAGCGTGCCGTCCTCCACCGCCGGCAACAGCCCGTCCTGCTGGGCTTTGTTGAACCGGTGGATCTCGTCGAGGAACAAGATGGTGCCGCGACCGTGCTCGCCGATGCGTTGCCGTGCCCGTTCGATCACCTCGCGCACGTCCTTGATCCCGGCGTTGACGGCGCTCATCTGCTCGAACACCCGCTTGGTGCTCCCCGCGACGGCCAGCGCCAGCGTGGTCTTGCCCGTGCCGGGCGGCCCCCAGAAGATCGCGCTCGTGAGGCGGTCCTGCTCGACCAATCGTCGCAGCGGTTTGCCCGGCCCCACGAGATGGTCTTGACCAACGACGTCATCGAGGGTTCGCGGTCGGAGGCGGGCCGCGAGCGGCGCGTGGCTGCGCAGGTGCTGCTCAGCCGCCGCGGTGAACAGATCGCTCACAGTGTTCCCAGCACGCGCTCGTAGGCCGCGCGTCGCCATTCGACGATGTTGGCGACCAGCCAGGCCGGTTCGACCCACCGCCACGCCACGAACTCGCTGCCGTCGGGACTCGGTGCAACGTCTGCGTGCAACGCGTCGAACAAGAACCACTTCTGGACCTGGCCCCGCCGGCGACCATCGTGGCCGTGATCCCGGATCACGTGCTCCGGCCACTCGTAGGCCACCCATTCCGGGAACTCGACGCGGGCGATCACATCATCCTCGCCGAGGCCGGTCTCCTCCATCAACTCCCGCCACGCTGCGTTGATCGGCTCCTCACCCTGTTCGAGGCCACCCTGGGGCAACTGCCAGCTGTCAGCAACGTCGACGCGCTCGAAGGCCATGATCTCGCGCCGGTTGGGGTGTCGCACGACGATCACGACGCCCGCTCGAAAATGCTGACCACTCATTGCCCCTCAACGTATCCCGAACGACGACTCGCCCAGCTTCTGACTCAACCTGCGGGGCGCCCACGCCGATAGATGCTGCAATGAACCTCCGGCGGCGCATGATGTGGATGACGACGGCGACCGCACTCGTCAGCTCATTCGCCCCGCTCGTGAGGGCGCAGGCGTCAGGGGGCACCGACTCCAAGCAGACGTACAAGGCCGGCCTGGTGACGCTGTGCTCGACCGAGACGTTCGTGCGCATCGCCGGGGTCAACGAGAGCCCGATACCGGTGACGATCGGTCTGACGGAGAAGTCATCGGACGGCAAGCCGACCAACCAGCTCGACGGCGACTCGAGCGACGAGTTGCTGGCGATCTACCCGATCACGATCCCAGCGGCCTCCAAGAACGTGGTGACATGGGACCTACCGATTCCGGCGCACCTCAAGGGGCGGACCCGAACCGGCGAGGACAAGGCCAAGCACGGTTCATGGACAACAGAGCGCTGGATCGACGAGAACGGTCTCGACTACAAAGGCATCGGGGGCGCCGCGGAACTGAATGGTTCGACGTGTGCTCAACCGGTCGGTACGACCACGACCACGACGACGACGACGACCACGACCACCGTTCCTGTGACGACGTCCACCTCGACCAGCGTCGCCAAGCCCGATCCGCAGCCCGTGCGAATCAGCTCCGCCTCGCTGTACTCCACGAGCAACTCACTGTTGGCTTCGCGCGCCGGAGACGGCGACACCACAACAGAGTTCGTCACCCAGATGCTCGATTCGTCGCCGCCCACTTGGGCGTGGCTCAACGCCGATCTTGGTGAGAACGTCCCGTTGGTTCGCATCGATTGGATGTGGTCGATGGTGGGGGCGGCCGATCAGTTCCGCATCGACGTCTCGATCGACGGCGTCACCTGGTCAACTGTGGCCACCCCGGGCGAGGCGCCCGTCGGCGGTTGGAACAGCCTGCAGCTGAATCGGCAGGTACGCCTCGTGCGCTTCTCGTTTCACAACCCAAACCACGATCCTCAGTTGGGACACCTCGCGGAGGTGCGCTTCTTCGCAGCGAGCGGGTTCGTCGCGACCGATCACCCGACGGTGCTCAGCGCAGCGGAGATCACCAGTCGAGCCGAAGTGTCGGTCAGGCCACCAACGGGGTCGGCGCTGAGCGGCGGACGCTACAAGGCGAAGCGCTCAGCTCGTTCGTCGAACTCGCCCGAGAGCTCATCACGGTTGACCCTGGACGGCAAGGTCGACACCGCCTGGCAGACGTCGATGGCCGTGCCACCGCGCACTGGCTGGACGGCGTACGACCTCGGCGACACCGTGGCGCTCGGGGAGATGCGCTGGAAGTTCTCCGAGATCGGGTTCGCCGACAAGTTCGTGCTGCAGAGCTCGCTCGACGGCGTTCACTGGTCGACGTTTGCCAAGGCGGGCAACGCCGCATCAACGAACACATGGGTCTCGTTGACCACGACTGTCAAGACCCGCTACATCCGCTTCTTGTTCTCGAATCCGAACAAGGACGCCAACGTCGGCTACCTCTCCGAGGTGCGGTTCTTCGCCCAGAAATGAGCCGCACAGGGCAACCGGCTTCAGGCCTTCGGGGGGAGCGTGCGGATGCCGAGATCAACGAGTTGTTTGAGGTCGACCGGGGTCGGTGCGTTGGTCATCGGATCCATCCCCGACTGGGTCTTCGGGAAGGCGATGACCTCGCGGATGTTCTCCTCCCCCGCGAGGATCGCCACCAGGCGATCGATGCCGAAGGCGAACCCGCCGTGGGGCGGTGCGCCGTAGCGGAACGGGTTGAGGAAGAAGCCGAACCGCTTGTTGGCTTCCTCGTCGCTGATGCCGAGCAACCGGAAGATTCGTGACTGCATCTCGGGCTGGTGGATTCGGATCGAACCAGAGCCGAGCTCCCAGCCGTTGAGCACGAGGTCGTATGCCTGGCTGCGCACGTTCAGTGGATCCGACTCGAGCATGTGGATGTCGTCGGGGTGCGGTTGCGTGAACGGGTGATGGCCGGGCTTGGGCCGGCCCGATGCCTCGTCGACGCCGACGAACAGCGGGAAGTCGACGACCCACAGGTACCGGTACGGACCTTCGTGAACCGGCGGGCGGCCGAGGTCGTTGCGCAAGGTTCCCAGCACCTCACAGGTCATGGCCCACTCGTCGGCCACGATCAGCAGCAGATCGCCGGGCTTGGCCTCGAGGCGCTCGCGCAACGCAGCCTGCTCAGACTCACCGAGGAACTTGACGACGGGCGACTCCAAAGAACCGTCCTCGGCAACCTTCAACCACACCAGCCCCTTGGCGCCCATCGACTTGGCCCGGTCGGTCATTGCGTCGAGCTTGTTGCGGCCGTACTCGGCCGCCTTACCCGCTGCGTTGATGCCCTTGATCGTGTGCGCACCGGCGAAGGCTTTGAACTCGGTGGCGGAAAACGCATCGGTGAGCTCGACCAGTTCCATGCCGAAGCGCATATCGGGCTTGTCGCTGCCGAAGCGGTTCATCGCGTCGTGCCACGTGATCTTGACGATCTCGCCGGGGTCCTGGCCGGCCGACTTGGCGGCGGCGACCACGGCTGCACCGATTGCCTCGTGCACGTCTTCCTGGCTGGCGAAGCTCATCTCCGCGTCGAGTTGCATGAACTCGTACTGACGGTCGGCGCGGAGGTCTTCGTCGCGCAGGCAACGAGCCATCTGGTAGTACCGGTCGATGCCGGCCACCATCAGCAGTTGCTTGAACAGCTGCGGGCTCTGCGGCAGTGCATAGAACGATCCCGGTTGCTGCCGGCTCGGCACGATGAACTCGCGGGCGCCCTCCGGGGTGCTGGGCACCAGCATCGGCGTCTCGACCTCGACGAAGCCTTGCGCCTCCATCGCGGTGCGGATGGCCGAGTTGGCGGCGGCCCGGATGCGCAGGTTGCGCTGCATGCGCTCGCGGCGGATGTCCAGATAGCGGTACTGCAAGCGGGTGGTCTCGGCGACCGTGTCGGCTCGTTCGTTGATCGGGAACGGCGGCGCCTCGGCCGTGTTGAGGATCTCGACGTGGCAGTCCTGGATCTCGATTCCGCCGGTCGGAAGGCGATCATTGGTGCTCTCCGCCGGCCGAGCGGCCACGGTGCCGGTGACGCGGAGCACGAACTCGGGTCGCACGTCGACAGAGTTGTCGACGACACATTGGGTCACCCCGGTATGATCGCGCAGGTCGACGAAGGCCAGCTTCTCGCCATGCTCGCGGCGGGTCGCCACCCAGCCGCACAAACTGACCGTCTGGCCGATGTGCTCGGGGCGAAGGTGGCCACACTGGTGGGTGCGCATGGAAGTCGTGCTCATGGACGCGCTTTCTTGAGGTAATCGATCAGGGTGGACCGGGCGATGGCCTGTTGCCCGTCGTTGGTTCGCAGCGGGCGCACGGTAACGGCACCGTCGGCGACCTCGTTGCTGCCGATGATGACTGCCACCGCCGCGCCACTGCGGTCGGCGACCTTCATCTGTGCCTTCATGCTGCGGTTCTCGTATGCCCGATCGGCGGTCAGCCCGGCGGCGCGCAGTTCGGCAGTCAGTTGCAATGCTTCGAGGCCGCCGGTGGTGTCGACGACAAAAGCGTCGAGCGCCAGCGGTTCGGCGGCAAACACCCCTTCGTCGTCGCACGCCAACAGGGTGCGGTCGAGCCCGAGGGCGAAGCCGATCCCGTGCGTCGGCGGGCCGCCAAGGGACTCGACGAGGCCGTCGTAGCGCCCGCCACCACCCAAGGCGTTCTGGGCGGAATCAAGGGTGCCACCCTGGTACTCGAAGGTCGTGTGGCGGTAGTAGTCGAGCCCGCGCACCAACGTGTCGTCGATCGTGAACGGGATGCCGAGGCTGCCCAAGCCGGCCTGCACGCCTGCGAAGTGTGCAGCGGCCTCGGCGCTGTAGAACTCGGCGATGCGCGGCGCGCCGGCAATGATCGGCGCGTCGTCGGGCCGCTTCGAATCGAGCACCCGCAACGCGTTCTTGTCGAGCGTGATCTGGCTCTCGGGCGAGAGGGCGCCGCGATTCGCCTCGAAGTAGTCGCGGAGTGCGGTCACATAGCGGGACCGGTCCTCCGGCTCGCCCAGCGAGTTCAGCAGCAGCTTCACCTGGCTCAAGCCGAGCGCCCGATAGAACTCCCACCCGAGGGCGATGACCTCGACATCGAGGTGCGGATCGTCGGCGCCGAGCACCTCGATACCGACCTGATCGAACTGCCGATAGCGACCCCGTTGCGGCTTCTCGTAGCGGAACTGCGAGCCCGCGTACCAGACCTTCCACGGCGTCAGTGGCCGGTGCTGCACGAAGGCCCGGCAAACCGATGCAGTCAACTCCGGCCGCAGCGCGATGTGGCGCCCACCCTTGTCGACGAAGTCGTACATCTCCTTGGTCACGACGTCGGTCGCGTCTCCGATGCGTTGGAAGACACCGAGGTCTTCGAGCAGCGGCGAGATCACCTGGCCGTACCCCGCGGACTCGACGATCTGGGCGAAGACCGTCACGAACTGCCGCCACCGCGCCGACTCGGGCGGAAGGATGTCGCGCATCCCCGGGCTGGTCTGGAACTCCGGCATCGTCGGTCCAGGCTATCGGCGGAGATTGCCTGGTCAGCCGCCTTTACCTGGCACCAGGCGATAGGCGTCATAGACGGCATCGATGTGCTTGATCGTGCGCAGCACTGACTCGAGATGGCTCGGGTCGGCCAGCTCGAACTCGAATCGCATCTTGGCGACTCGGTCGCCACCGGTGTGGGTGCTGCACGAAACGATGTTGACGTGCTGCTCGCTGAGTGCATTGGCCACATCGCGCAGCAAGCGCGAACGGTCGAGGGCCACAACCTCGACGCCGGCCCGGAAGATGGCCTTCGTACGGTCGCCGTCCCAATCGACGTCGATCAGCCGGGCTGCCTGGTCGCTCATCAGGCTCTCCGCATTGGCACAGTCGGTGCGGTGCACCGACACACCGCGGCCACGCGTGACGAAGCCGACGATGTCGTCTCCGGGCACCGGCGTGCAGCACCGCGACAGGCGCACGAGGATGTCGTCGAGGCCTTCGACGTGCACCCCGACCGTCGAGCGCGGGCGATGCGGTCGGTCGGGTCGGGTCGGCGACACGACGGAGAACTGCTCGCCATCGGCACCTTGTGAGAAGCCACGGGCAACCTTCTGAGCGATCGAGCGCGCCGAGACGTGATGCTCGCCGATCGCCGCCAGGACCGAGTCGAGCTCGGCGTAGGAACTGGCCGCGATCTCGTCGGTCAGCACCTTGGTGTCCCAGATGCGTTGCAGTGGCAGGCCTTCACGGCGGAACTCTTTCGTGAGCTCCTCGCGGCCGGCTTCGATCATGTCGACGCGGCGCTCGCGGCTGAACCACTGGCGGATCTTGTTGCGCGCCCGCGGCGAGGCAACGAACTGCAGCCAGTCGCGCGACGGGCCAGCGGTCTCGACCTTCGAGGTGAAGATCTCGACGGTGTCGCCGCTGTGCAACGTGGTGCCCAGTGGAACGAGGCGGCCGTTGACCTTGGCGCCGATGCAGGCATGCCCGACGTCGGTGTGCACGGCGTAGGCGAAGTCGATGCTGGTCGACCCGACCGGCAGCGGAATGACCCGGCCCTTTGGCGTGAACACGAACACCTCGTCCTGCTCGAGGTCGGTCTTCAAGTTCTCCATGAAGGCCGCCGGATCAGAGATGTCGGCCTGCCAGTCGATGATGCGGTTCAGCCAATCGATGTCGCTGGTGGACCCGTCGCCCTTGTACGACCAGTGTGCGGCGACACCCCACTCCGCACGCTGGTGCATCTCGCGCGACCGGATCTGGACCTCGACCACCTTGCCGCCCGGGCCGATCACCGTGGTGTGCAGGCTCTGGTAGAGGTTGAACTTCGGCATGGCGATGTAGTCCTTGAAGCGACCCACCACCGGCTTGTAGCTCCCGTGGATGCACCCCAACGCGGCGTAGCAGTCCTTCACGGAGTCGACGATCACTCGGATGGCGACGAGATCGAAGATGTCGTCGAACTCGCGCCCCTTCTGCATCATCTTCTCGTAGATGCTCCACAGGTGCTTGCCGCGACCCGTGACCTCGGCCTCGATGTTGAGCTCGTGCAGCCGGCCACCGACCTCGGCGATCGCTTTGGCGAGGTACACCTCGCGCTCGGGCGTGCGCGTGCTGACCAAGTGGTCGAGCTCGGCAAAGCGCTTCGGGTACAGCGACGCGAACGAGAGATCCTCGAGTTGCTGCTTGAGCTCCTGCATCCCCAGCCGATGTGCCAGCGGCGCGTAGATGTCGAGCGTCTCTTGGGCGATGCGGCACTGCTTCTCGCTGGGCATCGCCGCGATCGTGCGCATGTTGTGCAAGCGGTCGGCGAGCTTGATGATCAGCACGCGCAGGTCGCGGGCCATCGCTACCAGCATCTTGCGCATGGTGGCCGCTTGCTGAGCCTCTTTCGAGTCGAACTGCAGCCGCTCGAGCTTGGTCACGCCGTCGACGATCGCGGCAACCTCGGCACCGAATGCCGCCTCGACATCGGCGATGGTGATCTCTGTGTCTTCGACCGCGTCGTGCAGCAGTGCGGCGGCCAGCGAGATCTCGTCGAGGCCGATGTCGGCAACGATGCGGGCAACCGCCAGCGGATGGTTGATGTAGCTCTCGCCGCTGCCACGCGACTGATGACGGTGCGCTTCCTTGGCGGTCTCGTAGGCGCGGTTGATCATCGTCACCGGCGCCTTCGGGTGCCGGCGCCGATAGGCGCTCAGCAATGGCGTCAGCTCATCAGCGGTGACGTTCTGGTGCCGCCGCCACGGAAGCACTCGATCGACAGCAGCCACGGCGACGCCTCAGTACCTAGCGAGACTTTCGACTCGATGACCCTCGAGCCGGGCTCGACCATCGAGCTCTTCGATCTCGATCAGGAAGCCGACGCCGATCACGACTCCGCCGAGGGCTTCGACGAGGCGCACGGTTGCCGCCGCCGTACCGCCGGTTGCCAGCACGTCGTCGATCACCAGGATCTGCTCGCCGGGATGGATCGCGTCACGGTGGATCTCGAGCTTGTCGCGGCCGTATTCGAGGGAATACTCCTCGCGCACGACGGCCCAGGGCAGCTTGCCCGCCTTGCGTACCGGGACGAACCCGGCACCCATGCGGTAGGCCACCGGTGCGGCGATGATGAAGCCACGTGCTTCCATCCCCAGCACCCTGTCGGCCCGCATGCCGTCGAACCGATCGGCCAATTCGTTGATCGCTCGACCGAAACCATCGCCGTCACCGAGCAGCGGGGTGATGTCGCGAAAGACGA
This sequence comes from Ilumatobacteraceae bacterium, assembly GCA_031373785.1. GTDB lineage: Bacteria > Actinomycetota > Acidimicrobiia > Acidimicrobiales > Ilumatobacteraceae > JAENVT01. Next base: position 27,410 of record JANMNE010000098.1, on the reverse strand, counting down.
CCCCCGGCGTGGGGAAGTCGTCGATGTCGCGGACGAGGTCGGTGAGCCAGTGGCCATTTGACGCCATACGGCTTCACGCTACCGTCGCTCAGCTGGCGCGACGCTTCTTCTTCCGCGGCCGAGGCGGGTGCCTCAGCAACGACTCGGGCGTGTGCTGGGTGACCGGGAGCACGACTGCGCCGGGTGATTCGCTGCGATGGCGGGCCGCCTCGCGTCGTGCGGTGGGCGAACCGCCGAGCACCAGGTGTTCGAGCTCGGCGCCCGTCGCGTGCGCGCCGCGGAACGTGCGATACCGAGGTTCGCGCATCTTGAACATCGCCAGCAATGGCGAGGCGATGAAGATCGACGAGTACGAGCCGGTCAACAACCCGACGAGCAGCGCCAACGCGAAGTCACGAAGCGTGATCGCACCGAGGATGCCGGCACCGAGGACCAGCAGCGACAGGACCGGAAGCACTGCAGCCACACTGGTGTTGATCGAACGCATCAGCACTTGGTTCATCGACACGTTGATCACATCGGCATACGGCATGCGAGCACCGGAGAACCGGTCGGTGTTGTCGTTGACCTTGTCGAACACCACGATCGTGTCGTAGAGCGAGAAGCCGAGGATCGTCAAGAAGGCCACGACCGTCGCCGGGGTGACCTCGAATCGTAAGACCGAGTACACGCCCACACTGATCAAGACGTCGTGCAACATGGCGATGATGGCGGCCAGCGCCATGCGCCACTCCAGCCTCCAGGCGATGAACAGAGCGACCAGGATCAGGAAGATGATCAGTGCCCTGATCGCCTTCTCGGTGATGCTGCGACCCCACGTGGAGCTGACCGAGTTGACGCTGACCGATTGGGTGTCGACCTTGGCCGCGGTCGCCAGTGCGGCCTGCACCTCTTCGCGCTTGGCGACGGATTGATCGCCGACCTGGATCAGCAACACGGCGCCCGAGGCGGACGTGCGCTCTTGGACCTTCGCGTCGGTGCCGCTGATCCCATTGGCGTCGAGCACTGCTCTCGCCTGCTCGATGCTGACGTTCGTGGACGAGACCTCCCACGCAACCCCACCCTCGAAGTCGAGACCGAGGTTGAGCCCCTGACCGACCAGCGATCCGAGCGTGACCAGCAGCAGCACCGACGAGATGATCAGGCCCCACCAGCGACGACCGTAGAAGTCGATCGCGGTCTCACCGTGGTACAACCGTCCGCCTACGCCGCGCCGTGGACGGATGTTGGGAAGAACTTCAGTGCTCACGACGATGCCCCCACTGGTGCCACTTCGATGCCCATCACCTTGCGTCGGGCCATCCATTCGGTTCGGGCCAGCAACAGCACCACCGGGCGGGTGAAGCAGTAGGCGACGAACAGGTCGCACAAGGTCGAGAGCCCGAGGAAGAACGCAAACCCACGAACCGAACCGACCGTGAGGTACCACAGCACTGCAGCGCCGATCAACGACACCATGTCGGCGACGACGATCGTGTGCCAGGCGCCGGCGAAACCTCGCTGTGCGCTGTTGCGCATCGAACGCCCGGCGCGGACTTCGTCTTTCAGTCGTTCGAAGAAGACCACGTACGAGTCGACGGTGACGCCGACCGAGACGATGAGACCGGCGATACCGGCCAGCGACAGGGCAAGACCCTGCGTTTTGGAGAGGAAGGAGATGATCGTCCAGATCAGCGCACCCGAGACCGCCAGGCCACCGGCAACGATCAAGCCGAGCAGGCGGTAGTAGAGCAGCATGAAGATGAAGACCAGCCCGATGCCGACGAGCCCGGCGATCCACGCCGCCCGCAATGAGTCCTTACCAAGGGTCGGCGAGACCGTTTGTACGGCCTGAGTTTCCAGCTTGACCGGGAGCGAGCCACTGTTCAGCACCCTGGCCAGGTTGCGGGCCTCAGATTCCGTGAAGCTGCCGGTGATCTGCACGCTTCCGGTGAAGTTCGCTTGCTGAACGGTCGGGGCCGAGATGACCTCTCCGTCGAGCTCGATCGCCAACTGGCGGGTGGGGCACGTCGCCGTGGCATTGAAGCATTCCGACGCGAGAACGTTCCACACGTCCTCACCATTCGAGCCGCCGCGGAGGCTGACGGTGACGCCCCAACCGGATCCCGACAGGATTCGGGCGGTGGCATCGTCTTGGAACACCTCGCCGGTACCGCCGGATGGACCGACGTAGCAGATGCTGCCGCCGCGAGCCTTCACGAAGCCGGCCTGGTCGGGAGCAACATCAGGCAGCGTCAGCGGGGTATCACCGGCGACGGTCGTCGTCGGCGCGCCCGCCACGGTTGTGGTCGGCGCATCGGTGGCAACCGTGGTCGACGGAGCGTCTGTGGTGCTGGCCGACGATGCAGTGGTCGTCGTGCTGTTGACGGTGGTCTGCCGACGCGACGGACCACCTGCAGCCGTGGTCGTGGGTGCATCGGTGCTACTCGCCGCCACGCTGGTCGTCGTCGCTCCGGCCACCGTCGTGGTGGTGGCGGAGGTCGTCGGCTGCTTCGTCGGATCCGACGTCGTGCAGGGGAAGGGCAGTTGATCACTGGTCAGCACCGGTCGCAGGTACACCTGGCCGGTCACCTTGACGAGTTGCTCGGCCTGCGCCTGGTTCTTCACGCCGGGCAGGTTGACCACGATCGCGTCGCCCTGACGCAGGATCTCGGGCTCGGCAACGCCGAGGCTGTCGACCCGCTCGCGGATGCGCTCGACAGCAAGGTCGAGGCTCGACGTGTTGAACGCTCCCACCGGCTTCTGGGTGATCGAGATGCCACCCTGTAGGTCGAGCCCGAGGGATGGCGTGTCGCCGTCAACCAGGGTGGCGATCAACCCGCCGAACGCGATCACGAGGATGCCGACGAGCGAATAGATCAGCTTCTTGCGCATTACTTGGCGGGCTCGTCTGATTCCGAACCATCAGACGGCTCGATCTTGGTGCTGCGGCCGGAACCGTTGTCACTCGGTACGGCGGTGTCACCCTGCGCCGTGTCGACCTTGCGCTGCAGGGCCTGACGAGAAATGCGGATCTGCACGTTGTCGTCGATCTCCAGCCAGGCGATGTCGCCTTCGAGGAGCGTGACGAAGCCGTACATACCCGATGTGGTCATGACCTCGTCGCCGACGTCGATCGACGACTGCAACTGCGCTTGCGAGCGCATCTTGCGCCGCTGTGGGCGGATCATCAGGAAGTACATCGCTGCGCCGATGAGCAACATCGGTACGAACAGGCCGGCCAAGGAGCCGGAACCGGACTTGGTGTCGGCAGCGAGAATCGACAGGACGTGCATGTGGGGATCCAATTTGTGGCAATGGAAGGGAAATACCGCTAATAACCGACGGGGAATGCTAGCCACCCGGACGACCCGATGGGCATCTCACCCCCAAACAGACAGAACCTCTTGACGAAGTGAATCGAAGGCGTTGGCCTCGATTGCGACCCGCATCCGGGCCATCAGCTGCAGCGTCCAACTGATGTTGTGCAGGCTCATCAGCCTCGGCGCCGTTGCTTCGCGGACCTGAAACAGGTGGCGAATATACCCGCGGCTGTGTCGTGCACAGACCTCACACAAGCACGACGCGTCCAACGGCTCGTCGCTGAGGATGTGCTTGGCGTTCTTGATGTGCAGCTTGCCCTGGTCCGTCAACGCGGTGCCATGACGGCCGATCCTGGTCTGCATCACGCAGTCGAACTGATCGACGCCCAGGGTGACCGCTTCCACCAGGCTGGCCGGGTCACCAACGCCCATCAGGTAGCGAGGCCGGTCGGCAGGAAGCTGCGACAGCGCCGCCGCCAACGCCGGGATCATCTCGTCACGGCTCTCGCCAACGCTGAGGCCACCGATTCCGTATCCGTCGAAGTCGAGTGCCGCCGTGCGCTGCGCACTCTCCACACGGAGCTCCTCGCTGATGCCGCCTTGGACGATGCCGAACAGGGCCTGGTCGTCGCGCCGGTGGGTCGTTCTCGCCCGCTCGGCCCACGCCGATGTGCGCTCGAGGGCGACGCGGATCACCTCCGGCGGCGACGGCAACGGCGGGCAGACGTCGAGCACCATCTGGATGTCGGCGCCCAGCAACTCCTGCGTGTGGACGGCGGCCTCGGGAGTGAAACGGATCGAGGAACCGTCGTAGGTGCTCTGGAAGGTGACGCCGTCGTCGTCGATCTTGGGATCGAGCGAGAACACCTGGAACCCACCGCTGTCGGTCAGCGTCAGCCCGTTCCAGCCGGCGAATCGTCCGATGCCGCCGAGCGCAGCCACCGTCTCGGCGCCCGGTCGCAGCATGAGGTGGTAGGTGTTGCCGAGCACGATCTCGGCACCGAGTCGCTCGTAGTCGGCGGCGCTGAGGTACTTGATCGCGCCGCGGGTCCCCACCGGCATGAAGCACGGTGTGCGATAGCTCCCGCGGGCGGTGTGAGCCACGCCGCTGCGAGCGGACCCATCGGTCGCCACCGTCTCGAACCTGACCGGGTGCATCTAGTTCGCCCGCCGATCGAGCAGCATGGCGTCTCCGAAGCTGAGGAATCGATAGTCCTCGGCCAGCGCCACGTCGTACAACCGCCGCCACCGGTCCCCCACGAACGCGTCGATCATCATCAACAGCGTGGTGCGTGGAAGATGGAAGTTCGTCATCATCACGTCGACGACCTTCCAGTCGTACGGTCGGGTGATGAACAGCCGGGTGCGTCCGTGCAGCGCACCCAGCGCCGCCGACTCGAGCGCACGCACGCTCGTCGTGCCGACGGCGACGACCCGTCGGGCTTGCCGGCACTGTTCCAGTACGTGCGCACCGACCCGGTAGCGCTCGCTGTGCATCACGTGGTGAGCCGGATCGTCGACGACCACCGGCTTGAACGTGTCGAGGCCGACGACCAGTTCGACCTTGGCCACATCGACACCCCGTGCGGCGACGGCGTCGAGCAGTTGCGGGGTGAAGTGCAGCCCCGCGGTCGGCGCGGCCGACGAGGCGGGCTCGGCCGCGTACACCGTCTGGTAGCGCTCGGGCTCGGCAAGTTCGACCCCGATGTAGGGGGGCAGGGGCATCTGCCCATGTCGCTGCAGCACTGCAAGCGGGTCGCCGTCGGCCACGATGGTCACCTGCCAGGTGTCGCCGGCCTCGGTTCGGTCACCGATGCGGACCAAGGCGTTTCCCGCCGCGTCGACCAGCTCCTCCCCGATCCGCAGCTTCCGGGCCGGGCGGATCATCGCCTCCCACGTGCGGCGATCATCGCTGACCGGTTCCAGCAAGAGCACCTCGGCCGCGCCGCCGGTCTCGCGCTGCAGGAGGAGACGTGCAGGAATCACCCTCGTGTCGTTGACGACGAGCAGATCGCCGTCGGCGAGCAGCGTCGGCAGATCGTGGACGCGGAGATGCAGCGGGTCGCGACTGCCCTGGTCCACGAGCAACCGCGCCGCGTCACGGGGTTCGATCGGCACCTGGGCGATGCGCTCGACCGGAAGGTCGTAGTCAAAGTCGGTCAGGCGCATCGGCCGCTCAGGCTACGGCGAGGCTTGAGATGGTGTGACACCATGGGCGCCATGACGACGCTGCGAACCGATCAAGTGATGTGCGGCTCCGATGGAGCCATGGATCTCCACCTGTGGAGCCCGGAGACCGCCCCACGCGCCGCGATCCTGGTGATCCAGGAGATCTTCGGTGTGAGCACCTACATCCGCGCCGTCGCCGAGCGACTCGCCGAGGCCGGCTACCTCGTGGGTGCACCCGACGTCTTCTGGCGGTTCGCCCCCAACTGGGAGAGCGACCACACCGAGGCAGGGCTCGGGGCATCGTTCGAGAAGGTTCAGCAACTCGACTTCCCGACTGCGATCAGCGACTGCGCTGCCGCGCTGGCTCACCTGCAGGCTCAGCCGGGCATCGACGCCGCGCCGGCGGTCATCGGGTTCTGTCTGGGCGGCACGCTCGCATGGGGTGTGGCTGCCAATGCCGAACCGAGCTGCTGCGTCAGCTACTACGGGTCTGGTGTCGCCTCGATGATCGGCCTGATCGATCAGGTGTCGTGCCCGACGTTGTTCCACTTCGGCAACGAGGATCCCTACATCCCCAACGAGGGTGTCGACACGATCGGCGCAGCCCTGGCCGGGCATCCTGGCTTCGTGCTCAATGTCGAAAACGCCGGGCACGCCTTCGACAACCACGACAGCGAGATGTTCTACAACGAGAGCGCGGCGAACGCCGCATGGGCCAAGACGATGGCGTTCTTGGCGGCCAACCTGCCGGCGTGAGAGCGCTCGTTCGCGCCCCGGGCCCGCGGTTGCCCGAGGGTTTACTGACCCACTTCGATCGAACCGACGTCGATGTCGAGATCGCCATGAGGCAATGGCACGGGTACGTGGATGCCCTGAAGATCAACGGTTGGGAGATCATCGAGGTGCCTCCCGCCGACGACTGCCCCGATGCCGTCTTCATCGAGGACACGATCGTGATGTTCGGCGATCTCGCCGTCATCTCCTTGCCGGGCGCCCCCAGCCGCCAGCCCGAGACCGCCGCGGTCGACGACACGATCACGGAGCTCGGCTATCAGACGTTGCGGATCCGGCCTCCGGGCACACTCGACGGTGGCGACGTGCTGAAGGTCGGCGACACGGTCTACGTCGGCACCGGTGGGCGCACGAACACCGAAGGCATCTCCCAACTCGCAGCCCACTTGGAGCCACGCGGGGCGCGGGTGGTCGCCGTGCCGGTCACCAAGGTGCTGCACCTCAAGTCGGCGATCACCGCGTTGCCGGACCGCACGATCGTCGGATGGCCCGACGCGGTCGACGACCCAGGGGTGTTCCCCAAGTTCCTGCCGACGCCGGAGGAATCCGGAGCACATGTGGTGCTGCTCGGTGACGACCGATTGTTGATGGCCGCCGACTGCCCGGCCTCGGCAGCGATGTACCAGTCGCTCGGCTATCGCCCGGTCGAGGTCGACATCGGCGAGTTCCAGAAGCTCGAGGGCTGCGTGACCTGCCTCAGCGTGCGCCTGCGGGTCTGAGTGAGTGGCGTGACATCCTCCCCGACGAATGAGGTCTGCGACGGCTGCGGGTTCGTCTACGACACGACCGCAGCGCGCCGAGCGGCAGGTGAGATCACACGGTTCGCGGAGCAGTTGGCCGCTGTGTTGGAGGCTGGTGGCGCCAACCTGGCGCGGCGGCTCGCGCCGGCCACGTGGTCTGTCCTCGAGTACTGCTGCCATGTACGCGACGTGCTGCTGGTGCAGCGCGAGCGTCTGCTGCTGGCCCGCCGGATCGATCGACCCGACTTCGCTCCGATGGGACGAGACGAACGAGTTGATCACGACGGCTACGCCGAGCAGCGGCCGCTCGATGTCGCCCGCCAACTCCGCGACGCGACAACCCTGTTCGCCGGAGTGCTTGCCCGCTTCGACAGCGAGACGTGGGGTCGTACGGCCATCTACAACTATCCCGCGCCCACCGAGCGTTCTCTTGCCTGGATCGCTGTGCACACTCAACACGAAGTGCCGCACCATCTGGCCGACGTTCGCGCCCAGGTCGACAACCACGGCGCGTAGGCGTCGCCCGCTCGTCAGAGGCGACCGGCGCGGCGCGAAGTATGGTCGGCCGTTGCTCGACTTCCAAGGAGAATGATGGCTCGCTTCTCGTCCGGCCCGCCGGCACAACCACCCGTCGAATCTGCGCCGGTCACGTCACGTCGCGGCCACTTCTGGGTCGGTGCCGAGCCCGACCCGGCGACGGGCGCGGCTCGCGGCCCGATGTTCGTCTACTGGGAGGCCCCGGTCGAGGTGACGAGGCCGTACCCCATCGTGCTGGTGCACGGCGGTGGCGGACAGGGCCTCGACTACCTGGGCACGCCCGACGGCCGCCCCGGATGGTCGACGCTGCTCGTCGAGCAGGGGTGGGTCGTCTATGTCGTCGATCGCCCCGGTCACGGCCGCTCGGCCTACATCCCCGAACTACTCGGGCCAATGGGACCACCATTGCCCATTGAAGTGCTCAAGAGCATCTTCATCCCCGCTGCGGATGGTCCCGGTGCCATGCCGTTCGCCAACCTCCACACGCAGTGGCCGGGCGATCGCGACGATCCCAACGACCCGGCGTGGTTGCAGTTCCTCGCATCCGGCGGACCGTTCGCGGCCGACGCCGCCGAGCGTCAAGCCCTCGAGCAGGCGCGGCTGGTCGAGTTGCTCGACCGGGTCGGCCCGGCATTCGTCGTCAGCAACTCGCTCGGCGGTCCGGCCGGCTTCCTCGTGGCCGACGCCCGGCCTGACCTCGTCGTCGCGCTGGTGCAACTCGAGCCCATCGGTCCCGCGTTCAACTCCATGTTCGGACCCGACACGCTGCAGTGGGGCGTGGCGGCGGTGCCGATGACCTTCGATCCACCGGCGTCGTCACCCAGCGAACTCAGCCTCGATGTGCACGAGCCACCGGCACCCGGTGCTCCGTCCCTGGTGTTGCAAATCGAGCCGGCTCGCAAGCTGTCGAACCTTGCCAAGGTCCCGATCGCCGTCGTGTCGGGCGAGGCCTCCGTCTTCCAATTCACCGACGGTCCACTCGTCGAGTTCCTGCAGCAGGCCGGATGCGACGCGGTCCACATCGAACTCGCCGCGCAGGGCGTGCACGGCAACAGTCACGGATCGATGTTCGAACGCAACAACGCCGAGGTGCTGGCCGTGGTTACCGACTGGATGGACAGCCAACTCGGGTAGGCATGGTTTCGCCGCAAGTCACGAGATGTCCGGTGCAACCGGATATCTGGTGACTTGCTCGATCAACGGCGCGCAAGTCAGTCGAACAGCGACGACGTTCCGCCGGGTGATGGCGGGGTCAAGCCGATGTGCTCGTACGCGGCGGCCATTGCGATGCGGCCGCGAGGCGTGCGGGCGAGCATGCCTTGTTGGATCAGGAACGGCTCGTACATGTCTTCCACGGTCTCGGGCTGCTCGCCGATGCTGATCGCCAGGGTGCTGAGACCAACCGGGCCGCCGTGGAACTGCTTGCAGATCGCGGTCAGGATCGCCCGGTCGACCTTGTCGAGGCCGCGGCCGTCGACACCGAACAGCTTCAGGCCGTCCTGCGCGGTGGTCACCGAGATCGTGCCGTCGCCACGTACCTCGGCGTAGTCGCGCACGCGCCGCAGCAACCGGTTGGCGATGCGCGGCGTGCCGCGCGACCGGCGGGCGATCTCCCACGCGGCCTCGGGTGTGATGCTGACGTGCAAGATGCCGGCTGCGCGGCGCACGATCGTCTCCAACTCATCGTCGGCGTAGTAGTCGAGACGGGCCACCAGACCGAAACGATCACGCAGCGGTCCGGTGATCATGCCCGTACGCGTCGTCGCGCCGACCAGCGTGAACGGCGGAAGCGTGAGCCGGATCGATGAAGCGGCCGGGCCCTTGCCGACGATGATGTCGAGCTGGAAGTCCTCCATCGCCGGATACAGGATCTCTTCGACGACGCGTGAGAGGCGATGGATCTCGTCGATGAACAACACGTCGCCATCACCGAGCTTGGTGAGGATGGCCGCGAGATCACCGGCGCGCTCCAGCGCCGGGCCCGAGGTGATGTGCATGTGCACGCCCATCTCGACGGCGACGATGCCGGCCAGACTGGTCTTGCCGAGCCCCGGCGGGCCGGCGAGCAGGAGATGGTCAGCCGGCTGGCCGCGCATCTTGGCTGCCTCGAGCACGATGGTCAGGTGCTCTTTCAGCTCACCCTGGCCGACGAACTCGCTCAACCGGCGCGGACGTAGCCCGGCCTCGTCGGCCTCTTCGACGTCGTCGGTTGGCGCCGGGTCGAGGAACTCCTCACGCACGCCGAACTCCCAACAGCCGCAACGCCTCGCGCAGCAGATCCTCCGCTGACGCGGACTCGGGCAACTCGCGCATCGCCTCGCGGATCTCCTCCGAGCCGTAGCCCAGGCCCGAGAGCGCCTCACGGACGTCGCCGATGGTCGTGCTGCTGCCACCGGTGCTCGACGGTTCGAGCATCGGCAGGTTCAAGCGGTTGCGCAACTCGATCAGCAGTCGCTCGGCGGTCTTCTTGCCGACGCCGGGCACCAGTGTGAGCGCACCGAGGTCGTTCCCGGCAACGATGTCGACGAGCGCGGCCGGGGAATGAGTGCCGAGGATTGCGACGGCCAGTGCCGGGCCGATGCCGTGAGTGGCGATCAACACGTCGAACGCTGCGCGTTCGTCGCGACGAAGGAACCCGAACAGCGTCTGGGTGTCTTCACGGATGTGGTGATGCACGTAGAGGAACACCGGCGACGTCGGCTCGAGCTCGGCCAACGTTCGCGGCGTGACCGTGACGAGGTAGCCGACGCCACTGACTTCGACCAGCACCCGACCGTCGTCGAGTCGCTCCAGCACCGAACCCCTCAACGAACCGATCACGTGGCGACCGCCCGGGCGATTGCGTCGATGTGGCGACGCAAGGGCGCCGACGCGAGATGGCAGAGCGCGAGGGCCGCGGCATCGGCGGCGTCGGGTGGTCGAGGCGGAGCGGAGAACCCGAGCCGAACCTGCACCATCTTCTGCACCTGTGCCTTGTCGGCGCCGCCCCAGCCAGCGACCGAGTTCTTGACCTGGTTCGGGGTGTACTGCACGACCTCGCAACCGAACGCGGCGGCCTCGGCCAGGGCCAGCCCGCTGGCCTGACCAACACTCATCGCGGTGCGCACGTTGACCTGGAAGAAAACCTGTTCGACGGCAACCACGTCGGGCCGGAACTCGCGAAGCAGCGCCACGATCTCGGCCTGCAAGGCAGCGAGTCGTTTCGGCAGTGGATCAGTCGGTGGCGTGCGGAGCACGCCGAGCGACAACGCCTTCGGTGCGCCCGGGCCGGTGCTGTCGAGCACGGCGTACCCGCACCGGGTCAGGCCGGGGTCGATGCCCAAGACGCGCTGAGAGACGAACACAGGTTCGTACTGTAGTACCCGGCAGCGCCGGAGTGGGTGATCGCGCTACAGCGAGCTCAACACCTCGACGAGCTCGCTGACCGGACGATACGTCAGCCCGGCAATCGCCCGATGTGCGTAGCGGATCACGCCATGCTTGTCGATGATGAACACGCTTCGTCGCGGGAACCCGAGCGGCCCGAGGGTGCCGTACAGCCCGGCTACGGCCTTGTCGGTATCCGCCAGCAGCGGAAACTTCAAGTCCTGCTTTCCCGCGAACATCTCGTGGCTCTCGACGCTCTGAGCCGAGATCCCGAGCACTTGCGCGTCGAGCGACTCGAACTCGCCGAGATCGCGGCTGTACGAGGTCAGTTGCTTGGTGCACACGGCGGTGTCGTCGCCCGGGTAGAACACCAGCACCACAGGGCGACCGGCGTAGTCCTCCAGCGAAATCGTTGCACCGCCCGTCGCCGGCAGGCTGAACGCCGGAGCCTTGTCGCCGATCCCGACACTCATGCTTCGACCGTTTCCATCAGTTCGTCGCTGATGTCGAAGTTGCTGTACACGTCTTGCACGTCCTCGTTGTCCTCGAACGCGTCGACGATCCGCAGGATCTTGCGGGCGTCGTCCTTGTCGGTCACCTCGACCAACAAGCTGGCGACCATCGTGCTCTCCGCCGACTCGATCACGAACCCGGCAGCCTGCAGCGCGTCGCGCACGTCGTACACGGCCGATGGGTCGCAGGTGACCCGAAAGCCGCCACCATCTCCCGACACGTCGTCGGCACCAGCCTCGAGGGCGGCCATCATCACGCTGTCTTCGTCACCGCTCGCCACCATAATCACGCCGCGTCGGGTGAACTGCCACCCAACGGCGCCCGGCTCGGCCATCGAGCCGCCGAGCTTGGAGAAGACGTTGCGCACCACGGCACCGGTGCGGTTGCGGTTGTCGGTGAGTACGTCGATCAACAGCGCCACTCCCCCGGGCGCGTATCCCTCGTAGGTGATGGCCTCGTACGTCCGGCCGTCGTCTTCACCCGTGCCGCGCTTGATCGCCCGGTCGATCGCGTCGTTCGTCATCTGCCCGGCCTTGGCCTTCAGCACGGCCGTCCGCAAGGTGGCGTTCGAGTTGGGATCACCGCCACCCTCGCGGGCCGCGACCTCCAACTGTCTGGCCAGTTTGGCGAAGAGCTTGCCGCGGGCCTGGTCGGCCGCGCCCTTCTTGTGCTTGATGGTCGCCCATTTCGAATGGCCTGACATGGCCTATACCTCCTGCAGGAATCTTGCATGCAGCCGGGCATCGTGGGTGAGCTCCGGATGGAACGATGCCACCATGACCTGACCCTGTCGAACTACGACCGGCACACCATCGTATTCGGCCAGCACCTCGACGTTGGCCCCGATCGACACGACCTTCGGCGCACGAATGAAAACGGCATGGAACGGATGGTCGAACCCGACGACATCGAGGTCGGTCTCGAAGCTGTCGACCTGTCGGCCATACCCGTTGCGCTGCACCGAGATGTCGATCGCCCCGAAGCTGAGTTGGTCGGCACGGCCGTCCAACACCTCCGACGCCAGCAGGATCATGCCGGCGCAGGTCCCCAAGACCGGGAGACCGTCGCTGAGCAGTGCTTTGATGTCGTCGAACAGTCCAGAGGTGCTCAGCAGCTTCGACATCGTTGTGCTCTCGCCGCCGGGGATCACCAGGGCGTCGACCCCGACCAGATCGGCCGGCTGGCGGACCTGTCGAGTGATCGCGCCGGCGTCTTCGAGGGCGCGCTGATGCGCCACGAATGCACCCTGCAGTGCCAACACACCGACGAGCCGATCGGGCCCGCCCACCTGGGCCATGGCTACCAGCCGCGCTCCGCGTATCGCTGATTGATCTCGTCCATCGCGATCCCGGTCATCGGGGCGCCGAGGCCTCGACTGACCTTGGCGAGGATGTCTGCGTCGCGGAAGTGAGTCGTCGCCTCGACGATGGCCTTGGCCCGTGGCGCCGGGTCATCGCTCTTGAAGATGCCCGAGCCGACGAAGACGGCTTCTGCACCCAACTGCATTGCGAGTGCGGCGTCGGCAGGTGTGGCAATGCCACCGGCGCAGAACAACGGCACGGGCAGCCAACCGGTCTCGGCGATCTCTTGCACCAACGGCAACGGTGCCTGCAGTTGCTTGGCCCACTGGAACAACTCGGCGGAATCGGCCTGACCGACCTTGCGAATGTCGCCGATGATGTTGCGCAGGTGGCGCACCGCTTCGACGATGTTGCCGGTGCCGGCCTCGCCCTTGGAGCGGATCAGGCACGCACCTTCGCTGATTCTGCGCAGCGCCTCACCGAGGTTGGTCGCGCCGCACACGAACGGCACGGTGAATGCGTACTTGTCGATGTGATGCGTCTCGTCCGCGGGAGTCAGCACTTCGCTCTCGTCGACGTAGTCGACACCGAGCGCCTCGAGGATCTGGGCCTCGACGAAATGGCCGATGCGCGCCTTGGCCATGACGGGGATGGTGACGGCTGCCTTGATGGCCTCGATCATCTCCGGATCGCTCATGCGGGCGACACCCCCGTCGCGACGGATGTCGGCAGGCACTCGCTCGAGCGCCATCACTGCACATGCCCCGGCATCTTCGGCGATCTTGGCTTGCTCCGAGGTGACGACATCCATGATGACGCCACCTTTCAACATCTCAGCGAGACCCCGCTTCACCGGGTACGTACCGGTGGCGCGCGGCGTGGAACTACTCGAAGTCATGCCCCTAGCGTATCGTCACGACGATCGGTGCCCCAAGGGACTACCTGGTGTTCCGGGTACCTGTTCCGCTCTGGTCCGCTCAGCCCGGGAGCGCCGTGGTCGAGTCGACGCGGGCCAGCTCGACCCAGGTGCGACCGGGTGTCAGCCGGATCGGATCACCATTGTCGGCGGTCAACGTGTACGGCTTGAGGCGGTCGTCTCGGGTCCACTTGCCATGGACGACCTTGCCGGCGCTGAACGCGAACGCCTCGCCGGTGCCCGTGGTCTGGGCCTCGGGGCTCTTGGTATCGACGGCGCTCTGCTGGTAGTCGACGACCAACACCACGACGTTCGTGGCGTTGACCTGGCCGAGCGCGGCATCGTTGTGTGCCTTGCCGCCCTGGAACCGGAGGTAGTTGCCGGACTTGGTATCGAACTTCCAGCTGACATTGACCCCGTCCATCTTCAGATCGACGCCGGCTGACGGGTCACCCGCGGCCGCAGCACCATCCTGGCGATACTCGAACTGCTGCGGCGGAGGCGTCTCGGCGCCGTCCGTCATCGTGAACAGGCCGCTGCCCTGGGCATAGAGGTTGTGTGGTGCAGCGCGATCGCGCGAGCGGTACGACTTGCTGGCGCTGCGTGCATTGCTGATCACGTTGGCCACCACGAAGTCGGAGCCGTTGATGATCTTCGTCACGCCGGGGTTGCCACCACTCCAGGCGAAGATCGGCTTGTTCAGCGAGCCGAGCAGTTCGACGTCTTGAGTTCGGCCGCTTCGGATCGGACCGACCGGATCGGGGTCCTTGCTCTGGAACACAGCGGCGAAGCGAGTGAGCTTCTCGACGTTCTCCTCGAACACGATGTCGGCCTGGTTCAGCCCACTCTGGGGACGGGCATCGGGGTGGTTGTCGATCTTGACGACCAACGCCGTGCGGCCGGCCAGCGCAGCGTCCTCGATCGGCAGACCAGTCAACGGCATGACGGGGTCTGCAGGGATCGTGCTCGATGTCGTGGTCGGATCCGCCGTCGAGGTCGATGGTGCAGCTTGGTCACCGGGAGCCGTCGTCGCGGCCGGCTCGGTCGAGGTCGTGATCTGCCCCGCGGCAGTCGTCGCCGAGGTCGAATCGCCGCCGCTGCTGCACGCAGCAAGCGTGAGCGCGGCAATCATGAACGTCGTTGTTGTCTTGGTGTATTTCACAGGTCTCTCAGCAGTGCAGAAGCGCTCGTCGAGCGGGAGGGGTCTCGTTCATGTGTAGCAGAGCGACTCGCGGGTTCGCCGTCACGCAGTCCGCCGACGCGACGTCGTCGCCGGTCAGGCGGGTAGAACTTCCAGCTCATCGGTCCCGGGGAACGTACCCAGCCCGGTGTTGGCCAGCTCGAACCACGTCGTGCCCTGCGTCAGCAGCACTGGCTCGCCTTGGGCGTCAGTGAGCTCGATCGGCTTCAGCCGATCGCTGCGGGCCCACTTGGCCTTGATCATCTCGCCGTTGGTGAACACCACGGCGTCGCCGTTGCCGATCGTGCCGCCATCAGGCGACCGTACGTCCGCCGGGCTGTGGCCGTAGTCGATCCACAACACGATGACGTTGTTGAAGGCGACGCGTGTGCCGTCGGCCAACACGTGCGGCTTTCCCTCTTGCGACCGCTCGTAGTTGTTCGCTCCCGGATTGAAGTGCCACTCCGCGTGCACGGCTTCGATGTGCAGCTTGAAACCGTCCGAAGCATCCCCCACTGCAGAGACGCCGGCATCGCGATATTGAAACTGCTGTGCCGGCCCAGGCCGGTCGGGGGCGGCGTTCGACCGGAGCGACGCGGTGTCGTTGAACGTGGCATGCGGACGATGCCGGTTCTTGTCGAGGTACCAGCCAGGCCCTTGGCTCTCGGTCAGGACGAGCAGATCGGACCCACGGATCGCGGCCATCGCGCCGTTGTTGCCACCGGAGCAGGCGAACACCGCACCGTTGAACGAGCCGACCAGGTCGACGTCTTGCGTGCGCGCCGATCGGATCGGGCCGACCTTCGGCGCGTCCTTGCTCTGAAAGATGGTCGCGAACCGGGTGGGCCCGGCGCCCCACGCCTCGAAAACGATGTCTGCCGAGTCGAGACCGGATTGGGGTCGAGCCCCGGGATCGTTGGAGATCTTGACGACCACCGCCGGGCGCGCTGCGAGCGCCGGATCCACGATGGGAAGCCCGGTCAATGGCATGACCGGATCCGGTGCGATCGTCGTCGACGTACTGCTCGACGACGTCGACGACGATGACGTCGTGGTCGACGCGTCCGTCGAGGTCGTCGGGCCCGGCTTGGTCGTCGGCGGGGATGTCTCGGCCACGGTGTTTGCCGGCGCTGCGCCGGCACCGCTGCACGCGACCAGCCCGAGCGCGACGATCAGGATCGATGCTGCTTTGGAAAATTTCACAGTTCTCTCAGGAGTGCGATGCGCTCTTCGAGCGGGGGGTGGGTATCGAACATGCGGTTCAAGCGGCCGAACTTGCCGGCGTCGCCCACGCCTGACATTGGCTGCTCGATCCACAGATGTGCGGTCGCAGTTGTAGCAGAGTGCGTGACCGTGACGTCGTCGCGCAACTTCTCGAGCGCCGAGATCAGGCCGGGCGGGTAGCGGGTCATCTGGCACGCGCTGACGTCGGCCAGGGTCTCCCGGCGACGGCTGACGGCGGCCTGCATGAGCTTGGCGATGATCGGCGCAAAGATCAGCAAAACCAGGCCGAGGATGGCCAGCGGGTTGATGCCACCATTGCGGTCGCCGTCGCGGCGCACGCGGCCACCGTTCCACCACATCATGCGCATGCCGATGTTGGTGAGCAGGGCGATCGAGCCGACCAACGTGACTGCAAGCGTTGACACCAAGATGTCGTAGTTGCGCACGTGCGACAACTCGTGAGCGATCACACCCTCGAGTTCCACCCGGTTCAACTTCTCCAACAACCCGGTGGTCACAGCGATCGCCGCGTGCTTGGGGTTGCGACCGGTTGCGAACGCGTTCGGCGCCGGATCGTCGACGATGTAGACCCGTGGCTTGGGAAGCCCGGCGGCGATGCACAACCCCTCGACGAGGTTGTGCAGCCGCTGGTACTGCTGCGGATCGGCGGGCTTGGCGCGGCTGACCGCGAGAGCGATGGCGTCGGCTTTCCAGTACGAGGCGAACGCCATGCCGCCGGAGAACACCAGGGCGACGATCGCCCAGATCGGGCCGGACCCGAGAAGGAGCCCGAAGGCCCAGCCGACCAGCGAAACGAGTACCACGAAACCGACGATGAGCAGCGCGCTGCGGCGCTTGTTGGCCTTGATCAATTCGAACATGAGAGGGTCACCCTAGGGATCAGCGGACGAAGAAAGTGCGACGCGCGGATGGCGTCACGGTGCCTCAGAACTCGACCTTGGGCACCTGGCGAGCAGCTTCGTCGGTCTCGAAGTATTCGCGGCGCTGGAACTTCAACGCCTTGGCAAAGAAGACCGTGGGGAACGCCTGCAGCTTGTTGTTGTACCCCAGCACGGAGTCGTTGTAGAACTGGCGGGAATAAGCGACGCGGCCCTCGGTGGCAGTCAGTTCCTCCTGCAAGGCCAGGAAGTTCTGGTTGGCCTTGAGGTCGGGATACGCCTCACTGAGTGCGAACAGTTGCCGCAAGGCACCGGTGATCTGGTTGTCGGCTGCCGCCTGGCCGGCGGGCGTGGCCGGCGCCGCGATCGCCGCATTGCGGGCCCTGACGACGGCGTCGAGCGTTTCCTTCTCGTGGGCTGCGTAGCCCTTGACGGCCTCGACCAGGTTCGGGATCAGGTCGATGCGGCGCTTGAGTTGCACGTCGACCTGCGACCAGGCATTTTCGATCTGGTTGCGGCCGCGGATCAAGCCGTTGTAGGCGACGATGCAATAGATGACGATGACGGCGATGATCGCCACCAGAATCCAAATCATGGGAACTCCAAAAGGTCTGTTGCGCCGAAAAACTCAAGCGCTAGTCCGCCATCATACGGCGTCGCCAGCTCCGCAAGAAGGACTCCCTCGTCAACGGACGCTCCCGCCGGGGGCGATTCGCGGCCAGGCGTACGTAGTGCTCTGCATATCGCTTCGCCAGCGCCGTCATCGAGAAGTCGTTGGCCCGGATCGATCCGGCCTGCCGCAATCGCCGGCTCAGTGCCGGCTCCGACAGCACTCGGTGCAGCCCAGCGGCCAGTGCGGCGACGTCGCCCGGCTCGACCAGGATCGCGTCGATGTCGTCGGTCGCGACGTTGCGATATCCGTCGAGCCCGCTGGCCACGATCGCCGTCTCGGCAGCCATGGCCTCGATCAGGACCACGCCGAACGACTCGCCGTGCAGCGACGGGGCGCAGAACACGTCGGCGCCGCGCAGCCTGGCCATCTTGTCGGCGTCGGTCAGGCGACCCAGCCATTCGATGCGCGAATCGTCGGCGTACTGTGCCCGCAGCCGGGCAGTGTCGGGCCCGGTGCTGCCAACCCACACGCGGACCTCGGGCCCCAGCTGTTGGACCGCTGCCAGCAGCACATCGAGCCCTTTTCGTTCCTCGTGGCGACCGCAGAAGAAGATCGTCGGCCCGCTCGTGGGGTACGCCGGAGCCGAACGGTAGGCGTCGAGCTCGACACCGTTGTACAAGATCTCGTAGTCACCGCCGAGATATCGCTGCACCAGTTCAGCGGCATCTTTCGACACGGCGACGGCGTGGGCGATGTTGTTCGCTGCCGGCTTGATCGTCAGCCGAAGGTACTTGTAACTCGGGCTGTCGCCAGCTGCGTGGAACGTGGCCACAACCGGTGCCGGGTGCAACAACATCGCAGTCTGGCAGGGGCCCGGGATGAAGGGCTCGTGGAGGTGCAACACATCGAACTGCTCATCGCCCAGTGCTCGCATGGTGCGCAACGAACACGACGGGTCCGGCGCCAGCGGGGCCATCGAGCCGTTGGCCGACGTCGGCAGGCTGTTGCCGAGCGGGGTCACGAACGTGGCCGGCGGAGGGCCGTCGCACGGTGCCAGCACGCGCACCTCGATCCCCATCCTGCGGAGCTCGCGCGACAACCCCATGACCTGGGCCTGCACACCGCCGGGCACCGACAGGCTGTACGGGCAGACCATGGCCACGCGCAGGAGCCTACCGAAGTGGGGCGCCTCGCCTTCCACGAGTCGGGATCCGGCAATTCCCGATTCGGCCACGGCCTCGAACGCTACCCGGCTGTACGGTCCTGCAGATGACTGCGACGACCACCATGCCTGCACTGTCGGTGATCGGCACGCCGACGAAGCGCACTGCGATCCTCGAGCTGGCCACCGAGGCCGAGCGCCGGGGGTTCGCCGGGATTGCCAGCCCGGGAATTCACGGCAACCTGGCGATGTGCGGGTCGCTGGCGCACGTGACCCGCACAATCCCGTTCTGGACCAGCATCCAGCCGATCTATCACGGCCATCCCGCCGAAGTCGCGGTGACTGCCGGGCACCTGCACGAGGTCAGCGGTGGACGCTTCCGGCTCGGCCTCGGTGTCAGCCACGAGCCGGCGATGAACCGGCTGGGGATCAATACCGGCAAACCACTGCACGACATGGCCACGTACCTGGCGGCGATGCGCGGCGCCAACCGCTCGTCTGGTCCGCTGCCGCCGATCTATCTGGCCACCTTGCGCAACAAGATGCTCGACCTGGCGTTGGCCGAGGCGGATGGCGCGATCTGGGCCAATGCGTCGCGGCGCCACATGCCGACGCAGATCGCCAGGGTCACCGCAGAGAATCGCGACGACTTCTTCTTGGCCAACATGGTTCCGACGGTCATCGACAGCGACATCGGCGCCGCTCGTGCCATCCATCGCCGAACGCTGGCCGGGTACCTGACGCTGCCGAACTATCGCAACTACTGGAAGCAGGCCGGCTACGAGGACGAGATGGCGGCCGTCGAGGTGGCATTGGCCGCAGGCAATCGCGAGGCGCTGCCCGACTTGATGACCGACGCGTGGATCGACGATTGCACGATCAGTGGATCGGCTCACGAGGTGCGCGACCGCCTCGAGGACTGGATGTCGCTCGGTGTGCTGCCGATCGCGGTGATGTCGTCGACCACCGGCGGTCAGGCAATCGCCATCGGTGAGCTGTTCGCTGCGTACGCGGGCTAGCGGCACCCGTAGTCTGCACGAGGGGCGGGTGACCTTGGGGAAAGGAGCGCGATGAGAGTGAGCGTCGACGACGGCAGCTGCCACGGTCATCAGATGTGCGCGATCGCCTCGCCCCGGGTGTTCGGGAGCGACGAGTACGGCAACGCCGTGGTCCTGCTCGACCCCGTTCCCCCCGATCTCGAGGCCTCGGTGCGCCGCGCCGAGGCGAACTGTCCGGAGCGGGCCATCACGCTCCACGAGTCCACGTAGCCGATGAGGAGAGCTGAGCACGATGCCCCCTGAGAACTCGACGACAGACTGGCTCACTGACTACGACATCTTCGATCCCGGGTTCGTGCGCGATCCCTACCCGGCGATGCACGCCATTCGGGAGTCGGCGTGCCCGGTCGCCCATTCGGAGCGCTGGGGCGGCTCGTGGATGCCGACACGGTACGACGACATCGTCGCCGCCGCACAGGAGCACGACGTCTTCACGTCGCGCAACATCATCGTCGTGCCGCCTCCCACCGGTCAGCTCGAGGGCCCGTATGCGGGTGTTGCTGCCCCGCCGATCACTTCGGACCCGCCCGAGCACCACTGGCATCGCCGCACGATCCTGCCGACGTTCGCGCCGCAAGCGGTCGCCAAGTACGAGGACGGCACGCGAGCCTTGTGCAATCAACTGATCGATGGGTTCATCGACGCCGGCCAAGCCGACGCTGCGGCGGAGTACGCCCAGCAGATTCCCGTTCGCGTCATCGCCACCATGTTGGGTGTGCCGCTGGAGATGGCCGACGAGTTCACTTCGTGGGTGCGTGGCGTGCTCGAGATCGGCCTGATGGATCCCACGGTCCGCATGGAGAACCGGATGAAGATCCTCGGGTTCTTCCGGGCACAGCTCGACGATCGCAAAGCCAATCCGCGCCACGACGACCTGATCACCGACCTGCTCAACACGCGCGTCGACGGCGAGTTGGTGTCGGAGGACTACGTCATGGGTGTCTGCAACCTGATGCTGGTCGCCGGCATCGACACCACCTGGTCGGCCATCGGCTCGTCGCTGTGGCACCTCGCCCAGCATCCCGACCATCGCCGCCAACTGCGCGAGCAGCCCGACGTCTGGCCCACGGCGATCGAGGAGCTCCTACGTGCCTACTCGCCCGTGACGATGGCCCGCATCGTCGACCACGACACCGAGTTCCAGGGCTGCCCCATGCAGGCGGGCGATCGGGTACTGATGTCGTTCCCCGCGGCCAACCGTGATCCTCGCCAGTTCGACCAGCCCGACGAGGTCATCCTCGATCGCGAGCACAACCGGCACGTTGCCTTCGGTGCCGGCATTCACCGCTGTGCCGGGTCGAACCTCGCTCGGCTCGAGCTGCGGGTCGCGTTGCAGACGTGGATGGCGCGCATCCCGGACTTCGAGCTGGTCGATCCCGACGCAGTCACCTGGGCCGGTGGCCAGGTGCGCGGACCGCGCCGCTGCCTGGTGCGCTTTACCTAGCAGGGTGCTGACGGGACACACCACGGATACCGATCGCCGGTTCGGTGCGCGCTATGGGCGGCGGTTTGGTCGGGCGCGATTTCAGCCATCTCGGGCGTATTTTCGCGCCCGACCAGGTTCATTGGGCGCGATTTCGGCAACCGCAGGCGTATTTTCGCGCCCAACGAAGCCGATCGAGCACGTGCTCCGAACGGCGCAACTGCGCTCCAGACATCACGCCGGACGTGAACGCACGCGCCGCAGGGCGAAGGTTGCCTGCCGTGCCACTAGCCGGTCGTCGTCGGGGCAGCAGCCGGCGTTGAAGACGTGGGACTCGCGGCCGGATCGGTGATGATCAGGTCGGCGACCATTCCCTTGGCGACGTGACCCACGATGTCGCAGTAGAGCTGGTACTTGCCGGGTGTCAGCAACTTGGCGTCGAAGGTGAAGCTCTTCCCCGGCCGGATGTCGGCGCTGATGGGGCCGCCGCGAATCCCGACGTTGTGGATGATCCCGCCCTGGTTCAGCGCCTCGATCCGCACCGCCCCGGCAGGTGCCGTGAGGTCTCCGAAGATCGTGTAGTCGCCGAGGCCCATGTGCAAGATCGTGCCATTGAACGGCGTGGTCGTTGATGTGGAGCCACCGCCGGCCGCAACGGCCACGATGGCGACCACCGCACCCACGAGCAGTACGCCGACGACGATCGCGATCACCCGATTTCGGGCCCGGGCCTTGCGTTGCTCGAAGCGCTGGGCGCGCCGAGACACGTCGGGGCGGGGCGGGTACGACGCCGGCTTCTTCGTGTTCGTTGCCTTCGGCATCAGCCCCCAGTATGTCCAGATCCGGCCGGCAGCCAGTAGGGCCCAAGGTCACACCTGGTCAGTCGGCCCCACTGTGGGCTCGCAAGAGATCGTGGAGTCGACCCGGTTCGGCGGGCCCGGCCGTGGTCGAGTCGAGGAAGTCGGTCAGCACCGACAGGAACTGCTCGGGGGCCTCGACGTGCGGAAAGTGCCCGACTCCCTCGAGGATCTCGAGGCGGCTACCCGGGATGGCTTCGTGAGCGGTCTGTGCGTGACGGACCGGGATGATGGGATCACGATCGCCCCACACGATCAACGTCGGGAGGTGCGAGGCCAGGTAGAGACGATCGAGGGCGCTGACGGTCTGCCCGCCCGGCTCGATCACACCGCGAATCGTGCGCACGAACGCCTTTCGGTTCTCCGCACCGGCAAGCGACGCATAGGCACGCCACATCTCGGACAAGTTCGGCGCACGCACACCGACACGGCCGAGCAGTCGGCCGACATCGCCGCCCCGGTTGGCCACCAGCCGAGGGAACATGAGCGGCATCAGATGCTCGGCACCCGGCAGCGTCAACGAACGCAGCAGCCAGCTGACCTCGCGACCCAGGCCTCCGCTGCTGACCAGCACCAGGCGATCACAGAGCTCGGGATGCTGGTATGCCAGCTGCATGGCCACGCCACCGCCGAACGACTGGCCGACGATCGTCGCCGTGGGAACGTCGAGCGCCGCCAGAAAGTCGCGCAACCCGCTGGCAAAGGCGCCGAGTGAATAGTCGCCCATTGGCTTGGCGGACTCGCCGTGGCCCAGCAGATCCGGCGCGATGACATCGAACTGCTCGGCCAGCGCCGGCATCACGGCACGCCACGTCGACGAACTGCCGGCCAAGCCGTGCAGCAAGAGCACGGTCTCGCCCTCACCACCTCGGCGGTAGCCCACGTCGTGACCATGGATGACCACATGCGACAACGGAAACGACTTCATACGACCCACTCTCTCGCTTCCACGTCCGAACGACCAGGGGAAATGGTCACTGTTTGCCGACGCTCGCGGGCCTGGTCAATCCCCGTAGCCCGGGTCGCTCGGCCAATTCGGTTGAAAGAGATGCCATTGCTCGGGGGCGCGGCGGATCAGGAACTCCAGCTCCCTGGCCAGTGCCTGCGTCACCCTGCTGACGTCTTCGCGAAGGCCTGCTCGGCGCACGATCGGCACCGGTGGTCGTACGAGTGCGTGATGGCCGTTGTACCTCGCTGTGAAGTAGCAACCGACCGGGAGCAGCGGGGCGCCGGTACGGATCGACAACGTCGCCGGGCCGGCCGGCAGCGTGGTGCGTTCCCCGAAGAACTCGACCTCGACGCCCGAACGATCGAGGTCGCGATCGCACAACAGGCACACCGTCTCGCCGTCACGAAGTGCCTTGAGCACCGCTGGACCCGCCTTCGGGCCGGTGGGTACGACGGTCATGCCGAGCTCCTTGCGGAGGTCGGCGAACCATTCGAACAGCTCGGGCGGGTCGAGGGCCTCGACGACCACGGTCATCTTGTGGCCCTGGTCGGTCATCCACCGCCCGGCCCACTCCCAGCCCCCCAAGTGCGGCAGAGCCAGGATCACGCCGTTGCCCACCTGTATCCCGTCGAGCACTTGTTGCCAGCCCTCGATCGTGAACGGTCGGGCCACGGCGGCCTTCGACATCGTCGGCAGGCGAAAACTCTCCACGTAGTAGCGGGCGTAGTAGTCGAACGCCTGCTGCACGGCCACGCGTAGCGAGGTGCCGCGCAACATCGGGTTCACCCGCTGCAGATGGCGCTCGACCATCCGCCGCCGTGCCGGGCTGGCGAAGCTGGCGCCGAAACCGATCGACGCGGCAGCGCCGGCCGCCATCGGGCCAGGCATCAGCCGGGCCGCGAGGGAACCCAATCGATAGGTGTTGACCGTGGCCGCGTCGGTCAGGCGTCTCCGGGCGTCAGCGAACTCGTTGTCGGCCACGGCTCAGCTCACCATCGAAACGGTCAGGGTCGACGGCCAGGACGGGAGATCCGTGTGTGTCGACGCTCGGTGCGCACCACGCGCCGAGTCTGACGACGACTGCGGCGCATCTCGATCCGCGCCGCGGTGACCGGGGCGACGGCGGCCTGCTTCCACACCTTCACGAATCGCTGCCCGGCGGTGATCGCGGTCAGCACGAGCATCACCCACAGCATGGGGATCAACAGGATCGGGAACAGCAACCCGATGCACAGGGCGATGATCCGCTCGGCGCGTTCCATCAGGCCGCCCCTGGCATCGAGCCCCAACGATTCGGCTTTGGCTCGCTGGTAGGAGATCACCGAACTGAGTGCCATGACGGCGAACGGCAGGATCGACATGTGCGGTGAGTCGTGCGAGGCCAGGTACCAAGCCACGCCTCCGAACAGGGTGGCGTCGGTGACCCGATCGACGACGGAGTCGAAGTACGCGCCGCGTTGACTGGACGAGTTCGACGCCTTGGCCAGCGCACCATCGAACAGATCGGGAAGCGCTGCACAGATGACGAGCACCAGGCCGAGGCGCAATTGGCCGAAGCCGATGGCGACCGCGGCGCCGACGGCAACCACGATCCCGACGATCGTGAGGTGGTCGGGTGTGAGTCCCGTCTTGCGCAGCACGTTGCCGATCGGCTTCACAGCTCGGTCGATAGGCGCACGGAACTTTCCGTCGAACATTGAGCCCAGCTTACTCGGGGAACCGTTGAGGCCGGGCGTGCGTCGACAGTCGGCGCGGGAGGTGCCACGATGTGCGCATGAGCAGTTCCTCTCCCAGCGACCTGGCGATCACCCTCCGATCAGTCCCACGACGCCTTCGTGAGGCTGTCGGCGACGCCCCGCCCGGTGCCACCGCGGGGATCACTGCCGAGCTGAACGAACAGATCGGCATCGCCGCGCGATTGATGCACAGCGCCTCGGACCCGGCTGCCATTGCCGATGCGATCGACGCGGTCCCCGCAGACGCATGGGACGACGGCACGTTGAACTCGCTGCGCACGACAGCGCTCGACATCGGCCGCCTGCTACGCGCTATCGCTGCCGTTGCCGAAGGAGACGGCGACGACTGACGCTGCGTCAGTTCGATCCCTCGAGCTCGTCCCAGTCGTCTTCCGGGTTGTTCTCGGTGAGATGGGCGATGACCGAGCCGTCGATGGCATCGACCAGCACCAGTGACCGCTGCCGGGGCGGGCTCTCCGCGGAATAGACCAAGACTCGCCAGGTCGGTCGGCTGCGCAGGCCACGCCACACCTGCTGCGCCGACGCATGCCCGACCGGGAAGCCAACCGCACCTTGCGCCGAGACCAGCGCCTGCTTCTCGTCGATGTGCATCTTCCATCCCGAGGTCAACGACATCACCCCGACCGCACCGAGCAGGATTGCGGCCCAGACCATCCCGCTGTTGACGAGTACGGGATCGTGCCCACGGCGCCACAACCACAGCAACAGGCACACCGCGGCAATCCCGAAGTACAGGTAGGCCGGTCGGCGGCGCCGACTGTTGTCGGGGAACTGGTAGGGCCCGACGTACTCGCTGGCGTTGAGATCGTCCGGTAGCGAGTCGCGTAGGTCTTCGGTGTCGCTCATGGCGTCGGTCAGGCTACCTGGGCCACGCCGAGCGCAGCCGTGCCGCGGTGTCGGTGAGCGCCTCGGGCAGGGTGCGCGTGTTGGCGATCGCCGTCATGAAGTTCCCGTCGCCGACCCAACGCGGCACCACGTGCACGTGGAGGTGCTCGCTCACGCTGCCACCGGCCGGACGACCGAGGTTGACGCCGACGTTGACGCCTCCAGGCTGGTACGCGGCCTTGACGGCGCGCACGGCATCGGTCACCGTCAACCACAGCTCACTGGTCTCGGCAGCATCGAGATCCTCGAGATTGGCGATCTCTCGGAACGGCATGATCAGCGTGTGCCCGGTCGCGTACGGGAACGCGTTGAGGATCGCGAACACGTGCTGGCCGCGATGCACGATGTTGCATTCTTCGTCGGTCATGCCCGAGTCCAGGATCGCCTTGAACACACTGCCCTCGCCGGACGGTTCCACCTCTCTCACGCCGCCGACGTAGGCGGCCCTCCAACCGTTCCAGAGCCGCTCGTAGGTGTCCACATCGAGAAATTACTCGGCGAGGGTCGCTGGGCCGCGACTACTCTCGACCACGTCCGTTAGAGAAGGCGCTGCGGCGCAGAGAGGAGGAAGGTCATGAACACCATTGCCTTCTCCCTCCGCGCCCCCTTCAACACGTAGGCACCGAACCGATCGGTGCCCCAAGCACCGAGGAGTTCATCGTGTCCACACGATCACGTCGCCGCTCCGACGACGACGATTTCGAACCGCCCGCACCACGCCGGGCACCCGCCGATGACGATCAGATCGACGACAGCATCACCTGTTCCACCTATCCCGACGCCACCCACGGCCCGGCGCCACTGCCGGAGTGGGTGTCGACGTCGGCCGCGGCCACCGACACCGATCTCGGCGTGTTCAAGACCGGGAAGGAAGCCGACGTGTCGCTGGTCCGTCGCACCCACGGCGACCGCAGCGTGCTGATGGCCGCCAAGCAATACCGCGACGCACAGCACCGCATGTTCCATCGCGATGCCGGCTATCTCGAGGGTCGCCGAATGCGCAAGAGCCGCGAGACCCGCGCCGTCGAGACGCGCACCGCGTTCGGTCGCGAGTTGATCGCCGGGCAATGGGCCCGCGCCGAGTTCGCCGTGCTGTCACGGTTGTGGTCGGCCGGGGCCGCTGTCCCCTACCCGGTGCAGCTGATGGGCACAGAGCTGATGATGGAGTTCATCGGCGACGCCGATGGTGTTGCAGCACCGCGGTTGGCACAACTTCGGCCATCGGCCGACGAGGCCATTGCGTTGTTCGCCCAGACGCGCGAGGTGCTCGGTCGACTTGCCGTCGCGGGCTACACCCACGGCGACCTGTCGCCGTACAACGTGCTGGTGCACCACGGCCGCGTCGTACTGATCGATCTCCCGCAGGCGGTCGACCTGGTCGGCAACCCGCAGGGCTTCGAGTTCCTGCGACGCGATTGCGACAACATCTGCAACTGGTTCCAAGCGCGCGGCATCGTCGCCGCGCCATCGATCCTGTACGACGACCTGATGCTCTCCGTGCCGCGCGGCTGACCGCGACGAGCCTCAGGTCACGGCGAGTTGGGCGTCGACTTCGGCGTGCAAGCGACTGATGAACTCCTCGAGTTGCACGCCGCGTTCCACCTCGCCGCCGCGCGGGTTGACCCCGAGCGTGCCGGCAGCAACGTCGTCGTCACCGACGACCAACACGTAGGGAATCTTCTCCAGCTTGGCGGAGCGGATGCGCTTGCCGAGTTGATCGTTGGCATCCACGATGTCGACACGGAAACCTTCGGTCACCAGGCGTTC
>JANMNE010000051.1:0-7550 GCA_031373785.1 Ilumatobacteraceae bacterium | reverse complement strand
CGGCTTCGAATGGTACGACGGCGCGGCGCGCGGTGTCGTAGAGACGCATGGTCAGCCCAACGCCCTCGGGTCCTGGCGGATTCCCGTCAATTTGGGCGCGACGCGGGTCTTGTAGCGCACGTTGAGTTGCAGCAGGACTGCCGTGAACGCCTCGATCGCGGTGGCGTTCGACAACTCACCCGAGTCCAGCGGCCGGCAGCCGGGGATCTTCGAGACGATCTCACTGAGCGTCGCGACGGCGGCCGGGTCGTCGCCGCAGATCAGCACATCGCTGTCGATGGGTTGGCCGAGATGGCCGAGCTCGGTTGCCGGAAGGTGATGGAACGCGGCGACCACACGGCAACCGGGCACAGCGGCCTGCACATGCGCGGCGACGCTGCCACGCGGGGGCACGAGTGGTTGGAACTCGTGGCCCACCCGAACCAACGCGTTCGCCATGCTGACGACGACCTTGCCCTCCAACGCCGCGGCGTTCTCCTGAGCGGTCGTGGCAGCAGAATCCCACGGCGTGGCGATCACCACCACGTCGCAATCCGCCGCCGCTGGGTTGTCTCCGTAGGAGAGCAGGGACTCGAGATCGGGCCACTTGGCGACGAGACCGTCGCGCGCCTCCATCGCCCGATATTTCGAGCGGGAGCCGATGACCACGGGGTAGCCGATGGATGCCAGACGGCCCGCAAGAGCACTACCCGCCGGCCCGGTACCACCGAGAATGCCAATTCGCATCATCGCAGCCTTGCACACCGCCCACGCTCTTCACCAAGGTCATCCCCGGGGCCCGGCAACCCGACGTGACTACGATCGTGCCTATGGGTCTGCTCGACGGCAAGAACATCGTGATCACCGGAGTCCTGACGGATGCCTCGTTGGCGTTCGGAGTCGCGGCCCTTGCCCAGCGAGAAGGCGCCAGCATCGTGCTCACCGGCGCCGGCCGGGCGCTGAGCCTCACCGAGCGTGTGGCCAAGAAGTTGCCGCAACCAGTCGATGTTTTCGAGCTCGACGTCACCGTGCCCGAGCATCTCGACAACGTGCGCACGGCTCTCGAGAAGAAGTGGGGCCGAGTCGATGGTGTGTTGCACGCAATCGGCTTCGCTCCCGCGGCATGCCTCGGCGAGGACTTCATGGAGCCCACGTGGAGCGACGTCTCTGTGGCGCTGCACATCAGCGCCTACTCCCTCAAGGCCCTGGCCGATGCCTTCGCGCCGCTGATGACCAATGGTGGATCGTTCGTCGGGCTCGACTTCGACAACACGGTGGCCTGGCCTGCCTACAACTGGATGGGGGTCTCCAAGTCGGCCCTCGAAAGCATCAGCCGGTACCTGGCGGTGGCGCTCGGCGGCCGCGGCATCCGCTCCAACCTCGTTGCCGCCGGCCCGGTGAAGACCATGGCGGCAAAGAGCATCCCCGGGTTCAAGAAGTTCGAGGATGTCTGGGACGATCGCGCCCCGCTCGGGTGGGATGTCACCGACTCATCGGCGGTTGCCAAGGCGTGCATCGTGCTCCTGAGTGACTGGTTCCCGGCGACGACGGGTGAGATCATCCACGTCGACGGCGGGTATCACGCGACGGGTGCGTGACGACGATCGGAGCCGGGCAACGGCTGCCCGACTCCGACTGATCAGACAGTGGCTCGCGAACCCTTGGCCGAAGCGGTTGTCCGAGTGGCGGCCCGCTTCGCGGTTCTCGCCGTCGTCCTGGTCGCGACCTGGGCGGTCCGGCCTGTCGTGGTCGCAGCGCGCTTGGCGGTCGTTGCCGTGGCGCGGACCGACTTGCGGGCGCTCGTCGCGGTGCCCTTCGCACCGGACGTCGCTGCACGGGCCGTCTTGGTCACACCGGACTTGAGGCTGCGAGCGGTGTCCGCGGCGCCATCGGTCGCCGATGCTGCGGCCTTGCGCACGTTGTTGGCCCGGCTGCGGGCAAGCGATGTACCGGTCGGCGAGACCTTCGGCTTCTTGGTGTTCAGCACTCGGGCGATGAAGTCCTGTGCAGCCGACACGCCACCTTGGGCGATTCCACTGATGTTGTCGCCGACTCGGTCGATCACACCGGCAATCGTGCCGGCGACACTGTTACCCGGGGGCACGTCGGCCGCACGGGGGTGCGGGTGGGTCGGTGCGTTCTTCTTCGCCTGCGCCATGGCGTCGCCCAGATCGGCAAGTGCCGTCCGACCGAGGGCTCGGCGAACCTTCGGGAAGAACTCGGTCTCTTCTTCCTTCACGTGGTGTCGCACGTTCTCCATGAGGACCGTGACCTTGGCGACGAATCGCTCGCTGGCGGGATCCATGCCGTCGAGCTCCGACAGCAGCCACTTGACGATGTGGTGCTCTTCGAGGCTCTCGAGGGCAATGTCTTCGGTGTCCGGCACCGTTGCCCGGGCGACCGGGTAGAACAGCTGCTCCTCGATCGAGGCGTGAATCGACAGCTCCTCGATGATCCGGTCGGCGATCTCTCGCTTTTCGACGAGAGCACGATCGCCCGCTTTCTCGAAACGGCGGAACAGTTGCTCGACGGTGTGGTGGTCGTTCTTGAGAAGGGTGATCGCATCCATGAGCGATGGGCTACCCGATGCTCGGCTGTCTCAATCACGAATCGCCGGTACGGTGCAGGAATGGCAGCAACGAACCGACTGGCCACCGAGACCTCGCCATACCTCCGCCAACACGCCGAGAACCCGGTCGATTGGTACGCATGGGGACCGGCGGCGTTCGCCGCCGCCGAGGAACGCAACGTGCCGATCCTGCTCTCCGTCGGCTACAGCGCGTGTCATTGGTGCCATGTCATGGCTCACGAGTGCTTCGAAGACGACGTGGTCGCCGCGGAGATGAACCGGAGGTTCATCAACATCAAGGTCGACCGCGAGGAACGCCCGGATGTCGACGCGATCTACATGGATGCGGTGCAGGCGATGAGCGGCCGTGGCGGCTGGCCAATGACGGTCTTCCTCACCCCCGATGGCCACCCCTTCTTCGGCGGCACCTACTTCCCGAAGCCCAACTTCTTGAGCCTGATGGCGGCGATCGACGACGTCTGGGTCAGCCGACCCGACGATGTCCGCCAGAACGTGGAGGCGCTGGGGAATGCGATCCGGCGCACCGCCCAGGTCGAGCCGGCGACCGACCTTCCGGGGATACCCGAGCTCAACGCCGCACTCCAGCAACTCGCCGCATCGTTCGACCCGGCGTGGGGCGGTTTCGGTGCAGCACCGAAGTTCCCTTCGACGATGAGCCTCGATCTGGTGCTGCGGGCCTACCAGCGGGCCCCGCAGGACGACGCCAGGACGATCGTCACGACCTCGCTCGACGCCATGGCCAGTGGCGGCATGTACGACCACCTCGGTGGCGGCTTCTCGCGCTACTCGGTCGACCAGGAGTGGCTCGTCCCCCACTTCGAGAAGATGCTCTACGACCAGGCGCTGCTGACCCGCGTATACCTGCACGCCTACCTCGTGTTCGACGAGGCCCGTTGGAAGCAGGTCGTCGAAGAGACGATCGGGTACGTGCTCCGCGAACTTCGCCATCCGTCCGGCGGGTTCCTGTCGGCGGAGGACGCCGACTCACCGGACGAGCACGGTCACGGGCACGAGGGTCTGTTCCACACGTGGACGATCGACGAGCTGCGCGAGGTGCTGGGCGCCGACGCCGACGTCGCCCTCGAGTGGTACGAGTTCGCCGACGGCGGGAACTTCGAGGGCCGCACAATCCCTGCCAGGTTGAACCATCGCGGCGAACTGGTCCGCCCCCCGGAGGTCGAGTCGGTGCGGCAACGGTTGTTCGATGCCCGCTCGACCCGTCGGCGGCCGTTGCTCGACGACAAGGTCCTGACCGAATGGAACGGCCTGATGCTCTCGTCCCTCGCCCAGGCCGCAGCGGCGCTGGATCGTCCCGATTGGCTCGAGGCCGCGGTCGCCAACGGCCGGTTCCTGGTCGAGAACCTTCGCGGAGCCGACGACCGGTGGTATCGATCGTGGCAGGCCGACGGGCGGCCGCCGGCCCGGCACGCCGCGCTCGCCGCCGACCACGCGGCGATCGTCGACGCGTTCACCCGGCTCGCCGAAGCGACGGGTGACGGTGTGTGGATCGACGAGGCTCGCTCGGTTGCCGACACGATGCTCGACCACTTCTGGGATGTCGACAACGGAGGCCTCTTCTCCATCGCCGACGACGGTGAGCAACTCGTGGCCCGGCAGAAGGACCTGATGGACAACGCGACCCCATCGGCCAATTCGATCGCTGCGGTTGCCTTGCTTCGTCTCGGCGCCCTCACCGGCGAGGCCCGCTACTCCAACCACGCGGAGCAGATCCTGCGGTTGCTCGCACGCCTCATGCCCCAGGCGCCGACCGCGTTCTCGAACGCATTCGTTGCGGTCGATCTCGTGGCGACCGGCATGACCGAGATCGCCGTGGTCGGTGATCGGCCCGATCTGGTGCGCGCCGTCCAGTCACAGTGGTTGCCGAACGCTGTGCTGGCCTGGGGAGCACCGTACGAGTCACCACTGTGGGAACAACGCAGCGACGGCTTCGCCTACGTGTGCCGGCACTACGCCTGCCAGATTCCGGCGGACACCGCCGAGGCCCTGCGCGCCCAACTCGCCGCCACCACCTGAATCGGGCGATGCTCGGGCCTGTCGGCCGGACAATGCCTCAGGCGGCGGACTTCTCGAGGATGTGCACGCCGCACGCGGATCCGAGCCCGATCACGTGGGCCAGGCCGACCTTGGCGCCTTGGATCTGGCGATCACCGGCCTCTCCGCGCAGATGGTGGCAGACCTCCCAGATGTTGGCGATCCCCGTCGCCGCGATCGGGTGGCCCTTCGACTGAAGGCCGCCGGAGACGTTGACCGGGGTCGACCCGTCACGCCACGGTGCGCCGGACTCGAAGAAGTTGACAGCACCGCCGGGCGGGCACAGCATGAGGTTGTCGTAGTGCACCAGCTCGGCTGTGGCGAAGCAGTCGTGCAACTCCACCAGGTCGAGGTCCTCGGGGCCGATCCCGGCCTTCTCGTAGGCAATGGTGGCGGCGTTGCGAGTGAGGGTGTTCACATCGGGCAGCACCTGGCACGCCTCCTGCCACGGATCGGTCGTCAGCACCGATGCAGAGATCTTGATCGCCCGTCGTTGCTGCTCGAGCGACAACGTCTTCAACTTGGCGTCGCTGACCACCACCGCCGCGGCAGCACCGTCGCAGTTGGCCGAGCACATCGGCCGCGTGTTGGGATAGGCGATCATCATGTCGTTCATGATCTCGTCGAGGGTGAACCGCTTCGAGTACGCGGCCAGCGGGTTGAGCGTGGAATGTGCGTGGTTCTTCTCGCTGATCTTGGCGAACAGTTCGAAGCTCGTGCCTCCGTACTTGTGCCCGTACTCCATACCGACCTGGGCGAACACGCCCGGCATCGCGTCGGTGCCGATCCGACCATCGGTCGTGGCCACAGCGCCGTACCGACCGCTGGGCTTCCACGTGTTGCCGTCGCTCTTGGCGCGCCCGCCGCCGCCGAGCAGACCGGCACCCGCCAATTTCTCGACCCCGACCGCCAGGCCCATGTCGCACTCGCCCGACTTCACTGCCATGATCGCCGTGCGCAACGCGGTCGCGCCGGTCGCGCAGGCATTGGCCACGTTGTAGACCGGGATGCCCGTCTGACCGATCTGCTTCTGCAGCTGCTGACCGATGCCGGCGTTGGCCTGCATGAGGCAACCGGCGGCGAGCACACCCATGTCTTTCATGGTCACCCCGCCGTCGGCGAGCGCACCGAGGGCAGCCTCCGACGCCAGGTCGACCGTGTCCTTGTCGGGATGCTTGCCGAACTTCGTCATCCTGATCCCCAGGATCCACACGTCGTCGCTCATTCGCTGCTCCAGTCGCTCAGTCTCGTCAGGCGGGTTCGAAGCCGAAGCCGATTGCTTCCGTACCGTCGTCGTCGGTGCCCAGCGAGTACGTCGCCAGGCGCACCTTCATGCCCAACGTGACGCGCTCGGGTGTCGGCTCGACGTTGATCAGGTTGCCCCGCACACTGGTGCCGTCGCAGTCGACGATCGCCGACACGAACGGAACGGGCACCCCCGGGGCGGCGAACGTGACGATGGTGAACGATCGGACCTCGCCGTCGGTCGTCACGTCGGCCGAACCGAACTCGGTTCCGCCGCAGTTGGCGCAGGCGTTGCGACGGTCGAAGTACCTCGCCCCGCATGTCGGGCATTCGTGGGCGACGAGATGGGGGCGGTCGCCGAGCGCCAGATAGTCGACCAGTGGAACCTGCGATGCCATTGCGGTGACGATAGTTACCACTGGTTGTCGTGGACGACCTCGGTGACCGACCGGCGCGGTCGGCTCGTCGCCGACCCGCTCGGGCGGTCGCTCGCGGCGCGGTGCCCCAAGGCGATCGCACCGACCGACAGCATCCCGTCGGGCACGCCCAGATCGGCCAGCAACACGTCGACGTTGCGGAAGATCCCGAAGTACAGCGCGCCGAGGCGCCGGGCCTCGACCAGCAACAGCAGGTTCTGGACCGCCATCGCCGTATCGGTCAGCCAGAACGGCACCGGCCAATTGGCGGCAATGTCGAGTCCGTGCCCGGCCTTGTCGGCCTCGGAGTACCGCGAGGTGTATGCGCTGGGGTCGGCGATCGGCAAGATGATCACCGGGGCCAGCAGCACCGCGTCCTGGGTCTTGGCGAACCAGGCCTCGGCGTCGGTGGTCTGCCAGAACGACGCAACCGCGTCGCCCGTCAGCACGATGAAATGCACACCCTGGCTGTACCCGGCAGAGGGCGCGTGTCGTGCGATGTCGACCAGATCAGCGACCACGTCTGGGTCGACGGGATCGGTGCTGAACACCCGGGTCATCCGGCGGCGCCGGACAACTGCTTCGACGATTGCGACCTCGCCGGGCTGGTGTGAGTCGGTCAGCGAGCGCCCAATTTCAGCAGTTCCTCCGCCATCACCCAGCCATGCACGACCAACGACCCACCCTTGCGGGCATTGACGGTGGTGAACAGGGCGGCGAGCTCGGGCTTGATCTTGTCGGGCTTCAGCGTCTCATGGTCGAGGAAGCCACTCTGACCGTTGGACTTCACCACGAAGGACTGCTCGTCGTAGTTGGAATCGACACCGAACCGCTTGGCCAGGCGGCGACCCCACGCACGCTCCTCGCCGACCGCACGATGACCGGGCCGAGGAATCAGCTCGTCGACCTGCTTGAACGCGTCGAGGGCGTCGACGATGACAAAGCGCGATCCGATGACGACGTCTTCATCGGGGAACGCCATCAGCGACCGATGGAACGCCTCGCCCATCAAGCCTTTCAACACCTGATCGCGCCGGCTGGTGCGCTTCACGCTCATCAACCCGACCAGCACACACGGCGTGCCGCCGATGCGCTCGAGCGTCGAGAACGTACAACCATGCAGCTTGTCGTCGATGCGCGCCGTCGTGCACAGCACCCAATCTTCCTTGGCCTTCGACAACACTCCGATGTCGAATGCTCCGCCCATTGACGCCATTTCGTCGAGATCGGCGTCGGTGAGCGCTGCACAGTCCCTGGTTTCCACCTGG
>JANMNE010000007.1:0-4029 GCA_031373785.1 Ilumatobacteraceae bacterium | reverse complement strand
GCTGTTGCAGCAAGCCAATCCCAACCGCACACCGAACCCGTCCAAGGCGCCGTGGTACTTCCTCGGTCTGCAGGAACTGCTCACGATGTTCCACCCGATGATCGCCGGCGTGACGCTGCCGGGCGTCGGCCTGATCGTGTTGATCTTCGCTCCGTACATCGACAAGAACCCGTCCAACAAGCCCGAGGATCGCAAGTTCGCGATCTCCCTCATGACCGTGCACATCATGTTCTGGGCCGTGCTGGTCATCATCGGATCGTTCTTCCGGGGTCCTGGCTTCAACTTCACCTTGCCGTGGCGCGACGGCTTGTTCTTCGATCTGTGAGGTACCCACGATGAGTCCTGCAGCCATCATCACCATTGCCGCCGTCGCCATCGTCGTCCTGGCCGCCATCGTGCTGGTCACCGCGGCTCGGCGGGCCGACGTTCGCGGTGCCGGTGCACTCAGCCGCGAAACCCGCCGGCGCGACCGCGATGCCGACATCGACCTGCCCACTGCGCAGACCGGTCGAGCCGTCGAGCGCGCCGTCAGCGAGGCTCGCGGCACGGGCCTGGCCCCCGCTGCACCGATGACACCCGAAGTGTGGGTGGCGCCCGACGCCGATGCCATCGGCGTCAGCCGCCGCATGTTCTTGAACCGGGCGACCGTGTCGCTGACCGGCGCCAGTCTCACCACCTTCGCTGCGGCGGGGTTCGTTGCGTTCCTGTGGCCGACCGCCAAGGGTGGCTTCGGCGGCAAGATCAACGTCGGCAAGATCGACGACGTCATCTCCAGCATCAACTCCAGCGGCGGCTTCTTCTACAACGCAACGGCTCGCTCGTGGGTCACCCAGTACCCGGTCGACGCCCTCCCGAAGGCGAAGGGGGTGGCTACGTACAAGCCGCTCGTCGACGGGATGAAGAGCGGGATCGTGGTTTTGTATCAAAAGTGCCCGCACCTCGGCTGCCGCGTCCCGCAGTGCGTCAGCAGCCAGTGGTTCGAGTGCCCGTGCCACGGCTCGCAGTACAACCGAGTCGGTGAGAAGAAGGGTGGCCCCGCGCCGCGCGGTATGGATCGATTCCAGTTCGTCGTCTCGAACACCGGCGATGTCGTCATCGACACCGGCACGGTGTTCCCGGGCCCGCCGATCGGTACCAACACCACCGGTCAAGAAGCCGAAGGTCCCCACTGCATCGGTAGCGGAGGTGGCCACGGATGATCGCCTTGGCGACCACGGCAATCGGTTGGGTCATCCTCGTCCTGAGCTTGCTCGGGTGGGTGTCGTACTACCTGGGCAACCGCAGAGCCGCCCGACCCGAGCTCGGTTCGGAGATCGAGCTGGCCCCCAACCGCCGGCCGTACTACGACGACGAGAAGCTGGAAGGCTCGCGCCTCGAGCGCGTGCAGCTGATCGGCGTGTTGATGTTGCTGACCATGGTCATCGGCCTGCCCCTCTACTGGGTCCTCGAACCCGGTCGACAGGCAGGCGCAGTCAGTGCCAAAGAGGATACCTTCGTCGGTTGGGGTAGAGGCCTGTTCGAGACCACCGCCAATGGCGGCTTCAACTGTGCCGGCTGTCACGGTGGCATGAAGGCCGGCGGCGGGCAGGCGCCCACCGCGGTGACCGATCCGAAGACGGGCGAGGTGCGCGCTGTCAACTGGTACGCACCGGCGCTGAACACGGTCCTGTACCGCTTCACCGGCGACGAGGTGCGGTTCATTCTCAACTACGGGCGCACGTTCTCGCCGATGTCCGCGTGGGGCACGATCGGTGGCGGCCCGATGAACGCGCAGCAGATCGAGACGATCATCGCCTACATCCGCTTCATCCAACTCCCGGCGCAGAGCTGCCTCACCGAGCCGGCGTTCCAGCCGGTGTCGGGGTTGACCGATCTGACGCAATTGAAGCTGTGCGACGCCGGCACACTCCCTGACGACGAGAAGACCAAGATCGACAAGGCTTCCAAGCAGGCCGCACAGCAGTTGGTCGACGCCGGCAAGTACTCCACCGTCGAGGCAGCGATGGGCGAGGCCCTGTTCAACCTCGACATCAACAGCGGCGCCTACAGCTGCGCCCGCTGCCACACCGAGGGCTGGAGTTATCAAAGCCCCGGCGTGCCCGGCCAAGGAGCCTTCGGCTGGAATCTGACGGGTGGCTCGACGGCCTCCCACTTCCCGAACGAACAGGACATGATCAACTTCATCAAGAGTGGTTCGGAGCTCGGTCAGAAATACGGCAAGCAGGCGCAGGGCAGCGGTCGTATGCCTGGCTTCGGTGGGCTGTTGACCGACGAGCAGATCAAGGCCATCGTCGAATACGTCCGGAGCCTGTGATGAGTGCAGTCCTGGCCATTGGCTGGCAGCCCGAGCTGCGCGGCATCCTGATCACGATCATCGCCCTCGTCACGTTCTGCGGCAGTTGCTACTTCCTGCTCAGCACCAACCTCGGGGCGCGTCTCGGCTTCCTCGTCGCCTTCGCGGCGCTCGCCGGTTGGATGTTCCTGATGGGCGCGACGTGGTGGTCGTACGGCAAGGGCCTGCTCGGCCCGGACGCGTCATGGTCACCTATCAGTGGCCGTACGGTGCTGACGGCTGACACGATCGGTAACTCCGGCGCGCTCGATGCTCCGGTGGTGGTCGACGACAGTGCCGACCCGACGACGACCGCGTCGGCGATCGATGGTCAGTTCGTCAAGGAAGGCTGGAAGAAGCTCGAGTCATCCGTGCCGTCGTACCAGCAGGCCGGCGCCGCCGCCAGCGTGATGATCGAGGAAGGCGGTTCGCTGGCCAACGGTGAGTTCCAGGTGGTCAACGTCTTCGACAAGGGCGGCCAGCGTTCGCCGCAACTGTTCGACGGCAAGCTCGACTTCCTCGCCTTCTTCCACAAGCCGCACTACTCCGTGGTCGAAGTCGCGCCCCTCGTCAAGCAGCGCGACGAGCCAGGTCGAGCACCGGCCAAACCCGAGATCGACACGACACGCGACCATCAGTACATCTACATGATCCGTGACCTCGGCGCGAAGCGAAAGCCGGCCGGCTTCATCACCGTGGGCTCGCTCGCGGTGTTCTTGATGCTGTGCTACCTGTTGCACACACGCGACCGCAACGTGATCGCCAACCGAGCGGCCAAGGCGCTGCCTGCGTCGCCACCCCAACCCTCGGCTGTGCAGGCGACCTGATGGGTCAGTACCTGCCGGTCGTGTGCCTGTTGGTTCTGGCAACCCTGTTCGGCGCGCTCAGCTTCTTCGCCTCGCGACTGCTCGCTCCGCGTCGCCCATCCTCGGCCAAGGAAGCACCCTACGAGTGCGGCATCGTGCCCAGCCGCGAGCCACCCGAACGCTTCCCGGTCACCTTCTATGTCGTCGCGATGCTGTTCGTGATGTTCGACATCGAACTGATCTTCATCTATCCGTATGCCGTCGACCGGCAGTTCCTCGGAAGCTACGGCTTCTGGGAGATGCTGTCGTTCAGCGTCGTGTTCTTCTTGGCCTTCGTCTACGTCGTCGCCCGTGGCGCACTCGACTGGGGCCCGGTGCAGAAGCACCGCCGCCTCGACGGCGCCGTGTCGGCCGAGCGAACGCTGGGCACCACGATCCGACGGGTCGGTACCGAGGGACGCGTCGAAGAAACGACTGCGGCATGAGCCTGATTCGCAACATCCAAGACGATGGTCTCGGGGGGATCCAGCACAACGCGATCACGGCGCGCATCGAGGATCTGGTCAAGTGGTCGCGCAGCCGCAGCAGCTGGCCGGCCTCGTTCGGGTTGGCGTGCTGCGCGATCGAGATGATGGCCACCGGCGCGGCCCACTACGACCTCAGCCGGTTCGGGATGGAGGTCTTCCGCGCCTCGCCGCGCCAAGCCGACATCATGATCGTTGCCGGCCGGGTCAGTCAGAAGATGGCCCCCGTGTTGCGCCAGGTCTACGACCAGATGATGGAACCGAAGTGGGTCATCTCGATGGGCGTGTGCGCATCGAGCGGCGGGATGTTCAACAACTACGCCATCGTCCAAGGTGTCGATCAGGTCGTGCCGGTCGATGTCTACGC
>JANMNE010000429.1:0-1987 GCA_031373785.1 Ilumatobacteraceae bacterium | reverse complement strand
CGACGCGGCCGTCACCCCGTTCGCCCAGGACCCCAGCCTCGTCGTCGACGGGGTCGACAACCCGGCGACCGACGCCTACCTCGCTGCGCACTGCCCCGACCTCGTGTCCAGCGGCGTCGGCGACGCCCTCTGATGCGCGCTCGGTCAGGCGTGAGAAGTGCGCACTTTCAACGCGCACGTCATGCGCCGAAGTTCGCACTTCTCTGGCCGACCCTTCACTGGGCCCGATCAGTCGGCGACGAGGGTTCCGGTTTCGGTCAGGGTGACCCGGGTGCCGACCCATTCGCCGACGCACATCGCCTTCACCAGATCCGGTTCCGTCGACGTGCCCCATGCCCGCCGGCCGTCGGCCAGCAGGCATGGGGCGATGGCCGTCTCCGGCTCGCCGTCGCGCGAATGCATGACGGTGAACCCCTCGACCGTCGCCGGCCCGGTCGCGTCGGCCGCCTCGGCGAGCTCACGATGGGGAAGCGCATCGATCTCGGCCTGAGGATGGTCGCTGCGGAAGCCGTGAACGGGCGGCTCGGTCGAGTAGATGCCGAACGCGTGCTTGGTCGCGTAGCCGCCGTTGGCCCACACCAATCCCAGCTCACCCGGATCGGCACGAAGATCGGCGACCATCGCCGCGATCGCGTGCATCACGTAGTTGTTCCATGGCCCACCAGCGAACGACAGCCCACCGGTGCGCGTCAGCTGGCGGTCGAGTGACAGCCCCAGGCTCTGGGCGCCGAGCTCCACTGCGGCGGGGAAGCACGAGTACAGGTCGACGAGGGCAACGTCGTCGATCGTGCAGCCGGCCAGCTCCAGGGCGCGCTGTCCGCCCAGCTCGATGGCGGGGGTGTGGGCGAACGACCAGCGATTGCTGACGAACGGATGCTCGTGACAGTCCGTGCCGGCGTGGACGAACACCCACCGATCTCGCGGCACGCCGAGCGACGCCGCCTTCTCGGCCGAGCACATGATGATCGCCGCGGCCATGTCGACGTCGTTGTTGGAGTTCATGTACTTGGTGTACGGGAGGCCGACCATCCGGTTGTCGGCGGAGGGCGTGCGAATCTCCTCGGCGGTCCTGGCCTGGCGCGACCACGCCCACGGATTCCGCGCGGCGACCTCGCTGAAGCGCGACCACAGTTCGCTGATCTGTTCCAGGTGCTGCTGCGGCGTGGCGCCGCTGGAAGCGCGGATGGCACTCTCGAAGATCGGGTAGATCTGCACCGGCATCATCACGCCGCGAGCGAGCTCGGTCGGATGGTTCAACACCAGGTCGTCACCGATCAGACGCGGCGTACGTCCCTCGGGCGCCGTCGGCCACTCCAGCGATCGCTCCGCCTTGCGGGCACGCACGCGGGTTCGCCGGGCCTCGCCGCCGGTGAGGATCGCGATGTCGAGTCGCCCGGCTTGGATCTCCGCGGCGGTCGCATTGACGAGGCTCTGCGGGCTCTGCCCGCCCATCGGCGTGTATACCGTCTCGGCCGGAATCAGCCCGAGCTGCTGGGCGATCAGGTATCCGGGATCGCCGTACTTCCACGACAGCAGGTTCACCACGCGCACGGACTGCGGATTGGGGATCGAGCTCAGCCCGGCGTCGATCGTGGCGTTGCCGATCGCCTCGCACATCATCAAGCTGGGGTCCAGTGCCTCGTCGAGGTCGTCCGTGCGCTGCAGGATCTGGCCGACGCCGATCACGACCGGTGCCATTGGATCGAGTGCCATCCCGCCAGGGTAGGTGGCCGCATCAGTGACAGGCTGGGTCGACAATCTGCGCAGCCGTAGACTCGCCCGATGCCGCGAATTGCCATCGGCTCCGATCACGCCGGGTACGAACTGAAACAACATCTCATCGGCGTCCTCGCTGCGGATGGTCACGAGGTGACCGATCTCGGGACCAACAGCACCGAGAGTTGCGACTACCCGCAGTTCTGCGCCGCGGTGGGCCGCACCGTGCGCAACCACGACGCCGACGTCGGCATCGTGTTGGGGGGCAGCG
>JANMNE010000425.1:0-3658 GCA_031373785.1 Ilumatobacteraceae bacterium | reverse complement strand
ATGTCGGTGCGTCGCTCGAATTGCCGCACATCG
Organism: Ilumatobacteraceae bacterium; assembly: GCA_031373785.1. Classification (GTDB taxonomy): domain Bacteria; phylum Actinomycetota; class Acidimicrobiia; order Acidimicrobiales; family Ilumatobacteraceae; genus JAENVT01. The sequence continues at coordinate 3,625 of JANMNE010000425.1, read as the reverse complement.
GCTTCAATCGTGCGGTCGGCACGTTCGCCAGGCGTCGAATCAGCCCGAAGGGCACCGTTCTCACCGATGCCGAGTGGGACTCCTCGGCGGCGTCGTGGCTGCCGACGGTCGGTGATCGTGAGTTCGTCGAGTCGCTGATGGTCGCCGTGCGTGAACCGGGGAAGGTGGCCGGCTGGCTGGCCCCGCCGTCGACCGGGATCCATGCCAAGCCGGTCGACTTCGAGTACGTGAGGATCTGAGCCTCGGCGCCGGCCTTACGGCGAAGCGGGCTGCAGCAAGTCGCTCGTATCTCGGTCGGGGGTTGTGGGTCTGGTCGAGCGAACCGGGGTGCGCTTCATCGCCCCGGTTCACCACGACCGGAGGCAACCGTGACCACACAACCCGACCATGTCAACGAGCGGCCCATCGTCGATGGCAAGCAGATGCGTGCGGCAGCCGTGAACGAACATCAGGCCAAGGCCGCGGTGGCGCATGCGATCTTCGTGTTCTCGATGCTGGCCGGGACCGAGCGAATCGCTGACGTCAGGCGTCGTTGCGCTTGCGGCGGCGGCGCCACCACATGGCGAAGATCCGGTCGATCAAGATGCCCAACACGACTGCGACCAACAGCGACCAGCGGATCGTCGTCTTCTTCTCGAACACCAGGAAGTCGATGCTCAAGGTCTCGCTGTTCTGGAGGAAGAACACGACAAAAAGAACGACGAGGATCCCGAAACCGATCAAGGTGATGTTCGGGCCCTTGCTTCCGGAGGCGGCCTCGTGCGGGACCTCGTTGCTGAACTTGGTGTTCTCGACGTTCATTGGTGGTGCTCCCTTTTCGACAGGTCTCTACCCATCCGTTGTGCCAATCATGCACCCGATGGTTTCGGCTCGCGCGGCAATCCCAGCAGTCGCTCGCCGATGATGTTCCGCTGTACCTGGCTGGTCCCCCCGGCGATCCGCCCACCCGGTGCGGCCAGAACGCCGGCCGCGTCGGGACCGGCGAGCATGGCATCCGCACCGCCTACCGATGCCCGCAACAGCGCCGAGTCGAACATCATCTCGGTGATGCCCAGCTTCATCAGCGACGCGGCGACCGAGGCGATCGGACCCTGGCGCTCGGCCATCGCCTTGTAGGCGGACCCGGTGGAGATCAGCCGCGCCAACTCATCGCGTGCGGTCGCGGTCATCGGCCGGCCCTCGGCGAGGCGGGCCATCGACGCCACGCGGTACTCGAGGCCGACGATGCTGGTACCGATGTGACCGCGTTCGCTGGTCAGCACGGCCATCCCGACACCCCATCCTTCGTGCAGCGGTCCGAGCAGGTGGTCGGCGGGAAGGCGGACGTCGTTGAAGAAGACTTCGTCGAACTCGGCGTCGCCCGTCATCTGGCGCAACGCGCGGACCTCGATCCCAGGGAGATCCATCGGCAGCAAGAAGAACGAGATCCCGCTGTGCCGGGCTGCATCGGGGTCGGTGCGCGCCAGGAGGATGCCCCAGTTGCTGTAGCGGCCGCCGCTGCACCACACCTTCTGACCGTTGATCACGAAGTGGTCGGCGTCGCGCTCCGCTCTCGTCGAGAGCCCGGCAAGATCGCTGCCTGCACCGGGCTCGCTGAACAGTTGGCACCACACGTGATCGGCGTGCAGCGTCGGACCAAGATGGCGACGTTGCTGGTCGTCCGTTCCGAACCGCAGCAGCGCCCCTGCAGCCAGCACCAATCCCACCATGTTGAGTACTGCCGGCACGCCGGCCTTGGCGCATTCGAACTGCCAGGCAGCATTGTGTTCGGCGCTCAGCCCGCGGCCACCGTGAGCGACCGGCCAGTGGATCCCCGCGTACCCGGCCTCGAGGATCAGCCGCTGCCATGCGACCGCCTGATCGATGGAGTCCGGCGGGCAGATCGCCCCGTAGTCAGCCGGCGCCTCACGGCCGTGATCGCCGAGCCAGGTCGCAGCCTCGCCGCGGAACTCGTCCACCGACGTCACGCACGGCAAGCTACCTCACCGCCGTCGCCCGGCCGAGCGGAGGTCGTAGCGTTGCGCCAGGAAATTGTCGGTACCCATGGGAACCAATCGATGCCTGCGAGCGACTGGAACGACATGGATTGCTCTCGATGGCGCGATGCCCTCTCGGCGATGGCCGACGGCGAATCGGCAGACATCGACGAACGTCTCGTTGCCGCGCACGTTGCTCGGTGCGCCGGCTGCCAGTCGTACCAAGAGATGGTCCAGTCGTCACCGACCTTCGAACGCATCGCCGAGGCTCCCGACATGCCTGACCTCTCCGGACCGATCGCCCGGTTGAACGCCGCAGCGGATCGAGCCGCGCATTGGAGCATCCTGCGCATCGTGCTGGCTGTCGTGGCCGTGCAGGTCGTGGCGTTTGCCCTGCCGGCATTGATCCTCGGGGAAGAGGCAGGGGTCGCCACACATTCGGCGCGGCACCTCGGCGCGTTCGGAGTGACCTACGGCGTCGCCTTGATGGTCGTCGTGGTACGCCCGGCGCGGGCCCGATCGATCCTGCCGGTTGCGATGGTCCTGGCCGGGGCACAGGTCCTCGGCGCCATCGTCGATCTGGCGACCGGCCGCATCCCGCTGGTGGGCGAGACCCGCCATCTGCCGCAGATCATCAGCGTGTTCCTGATCTGGTTCCTCGCGGTGCCGTCGAGCCGCGGCGACACAACGAGCACCAAGCCGAACGACCCGCCGCGACTGACGATCGTCGACCGCGAGCGCCGAGCCGGATAGGCGGACTGCGGCGGGTCAGTCCGTGGCTTCGCGGGGTGGGCCTTGGCGCAGCCGGCTCATCGAGCAGTCCAACGCGTCGGGGTCGCTGACGGCGTTCCACAGTGTCTCCAACCACCACGTAGCACCTGCCTCCGCCCACGCGGCGGGTGAATGCTCGCTCCACGCGCCCTCGACGATCACGTCGAAGGAGCGGTCGGGCAGCTGCACGTGCTGCAACTCCTCCAACGTGCATTGCCGGGCCTTGCCGTCCTCGACCACCTGTGGGATCAACCCGTCACACGACAGGGCGCGGGTCATCGACTTCTTCGAACCGAGGGCACCAACGCACCAGATCGGCACGCCGGGCTGCTGGTGGGTGTGACCGATCGTCGGGAAGTCGCTCGGCTCGATCGTGTAGTGCTTGCCGTGATGAGCGAAGGGCTGGCCCTTCCACAGGCCACGCAGGATGTCGAGCCCCTCGTCGAGCAGTTGGCCGCGGACGATCTTGTCGGTCTCTTCCCCGAACGCCTCGTACCCACTGTCGGGTGCACCGAGGCCCACGCTGACGACCACTCGTCCGTTCGACAGTCGGTCGACGGTTGCCACCTGGCTGGCGAGCTCCCACGGCTTGCGCCGCGGCAATGGCGTCAGCATCGTGCCCAGCCGCAATGTCGTGGTGCGACACGCGGCCACAGCGAGGGAGACCCAGGCGTCGACTCCCCACACCGGCTCCCACACGAACAACCCGTCCCAGCCGTGCAATTCCGCGACAGCAGCGAGCTCACCGATCTCGGCGGCATCAGCCCACGGCACTACGAAGCCGAACTTCATCGCGCCATCATCGCGCTTCACGACACGGATCGGTAACCGACTGCTCGGGAATGGAACCTGGCGCACCGCAATTACAGTCGTCGCCA
>JANMNE010000424.1:0-6190 GCA_031373785.1 Ilumatobacteraceae bacterium | reverse complement strand
CATGAGTGAGATCCGGCGACTCTGTCGACAGGAGTACGTCGACCACTACGCACCGCTGCCATCCGCTGACTCGAACGAGCCCGTGTCGAGTGGGCTTCACCGAACCCACCGGTAGCACCGAGTCGCCGATCCGCGCTCGTCGGCTTCACGGCGAGTTCGTGGGATCGATATCACGCCACACCTGGCACAAATCGCGCCCGACCAGCCTCGTTGGGATCGATATCACGCCACCGGCGGCAAGAGTCGCGCCCAACCCGCGAACTCGAGAACAGCGCACCGACCCGGCGTTCTGGGCCCTGGCGGCATGTCACCTCAGTGCCGGACAGAGACCGAGCAAGGGGTTGGTAGTTCGCGCGCGGCCTAGAACGCTGCTTCGAACACTTCGATGCGCACGCCCGTGATTGCGGCAACGTCGAAGCGAATGGCACCGTGGCGATCGTGGGTGGCCAACCATTCGGCGGCCAACAGCCGCAGCCGGCGCTGCTTGACGTGACCGACCGCGGACTCCGGTGGACCGTAGCGATCGGATGCCCGCGTCTTGATCTCGCAGAACACCACGAGCGACGGCGAGCACGCCACGAGATCGATCTCCCCCCTGGCAGACCGCCAGTTGCGATCGACGACCTCGTAGCCGTGCGCTGTGTACCAACGAGCGGCGAGATCCTCGCCCCACCTGCCGCGGGCCTGGTTGGCCAACGATGGCGTTACAGCTCGGTCGACGGCAGCTCTTCGACGTTGACGTCCTTGAACGTCAGCACCCGAACCTTGGGCACGAACCGGGTCTTGCGGTACATATCCCATACCCATGCGTCGCTCAACTCCACTTCGATCACCGGCTTGGCGGCGTCTCCGCTGACGTTCAGCTTGACATCGTTGGCCAGATAGAACCGGCGCTCAGTCTCCACGGCGAAGCGGAACATGGCCGCGACATCCTGGTATTCCTGGGCGAGTTGGAGCTCACGCTCGGCCTCGAAGTTTTCGAGATCGTCGGAACTCAATGCGGGTGCTCGATTACACCGATGGGCAGCGAACGCTCAGGCGTCGCGCTTTTCCCGGATCTTGGCGGCCTTGCCCACGCGGTCACGCAGGTAGTACAGCTTGGCACGACGCACGTCACCGCGCTTGACGACCTCGATCTTGACGACGGTCGGGGTGTGGATAGGAAAGGTACGCTCGACGCCGACGCCGTAGCTGAGCTTGCGGACCTTGTAGGTCTCGGCCACGCCGCTGCCGGAGCGAGCAATGACGTTGCCGTGGAAGACCTGCACACGCTCCTTGTTGCCCTCGACGACCTTGACGTGAACCTTGACCTCATCGCCACTGGCAAAGTCGGGTACGTCGGTGCGGATGTACTGATTGTCGACAAGATCGGTGGACTTCATGGCGCGGAACTCTCTGCATCTATTGGCTGGCAGCAGCCAGGGAACGATCAAGGATAGGTGACCGGAGGGAACTCTTCCAACAGTCGCCGGTCAACTTCGCTGAGCCCCCCTGCGGCCTCGACCAGGTCAGGCCGGTAGCGAAGCGTGCGATGCAGCGCCTGAGCGCTTCGCCACCGCTCGATTCTGGCGTGATCGCCGCTGCGCAAGGTGTCGGGCACCTCCCAGCCTCGGAACTCCGCCGGGCGGGTGTAATGCGGTTCTTCCAGCAGACCGGACTCACCGAAGCTCTCCGTGACGGGGCTGACGTTGTTGCCCATTGCTCCGGGCAGGAGTCGTACTACAGCCTCGATGACCAGGCACGCAGCAACTTCTCCCCCACCCAGCACGACGTCGCCGACGCTGAGCTCGCCGTCGACGAGGTGCTCGCGAACCCGGTGGTCGACACCTTCGTATCGGCCGCACAGCAGGCTGAACCCGTCCAGTGAAGCCAGCTCGTGGGCCACTGTCTGATCGAACCGTCGCCCTCCGGGGCCGAGGAGCATCAGCGGCCGCGGCGGGTCTGCCGCCTCGACGGAAGCGAAGATCGGCTCGGCCTTCATCACCATGCCGGCGCCTCCACCAAATGGCGCATCGTCCACCGTGCGATGGACATCGGTCGTGTGCTCGCGCAAGTCGTGCGTGCGCAGATCGAGCAGATGGTTGGCGCGGGCCTTGCCGAGCAGGCCCTCGGTACAGAAGGTGTCGACGAGGCCGGGGAAGATGGTGAACACGTCGATCTGCATTGGTGTGCAAGCCTACGAGGCGATGATCTTCCACATCACGGACACGGCTACCTGGGCGACATCACAGCAGCGGGGCACACACACCGGATCGACGCGTGGCATCGACCTTGCCGAGGAGGGCTACATCCACTGCAGCACCGCGGCGCAATGGCCCGGAGTCGTCGAGCGGTTCTACGCCGACGCCTCCAACCTGCTGCTGCTCCACATCGACGAAGCACAGCTGAGTTCGCCACTGGTCTACGAGCAGTTGCCGGGAATGCCCGAGCCGTTCCCGCACGTCTACGGCCCGATCAACCTCGACGCCGTGATCACCACGCAACGTCTGGCGCCGCTCGGTCGGTAGAGACGCGACGAAGGCCTGCACCGCAATCGTCTCCCGTCGGAGGCGACCGCGAGCCGGCCTTCGCCTAGCTAGCTATTTGCTGGCTACTCAGCGGATGCCGATACGGCGGCGGCCGATCAGCATTGCTCCACCAAGAAGGATGCCACCGAAGCCGAGGGCGAGCATCTCACGGAGATGCCCGGCCCCGGTGCGGGGCAGTTCGACCACGACGGCGTCGACTGTTGCAATCGGCGCCACCGGCGGCTCGCTGGCCACCTGCGGCGTGGAAACCGGCACACCGACCTGCGCCGACAGATCGCAGACCGTACCGGCAACCGCCGGGACGCAGCTGAGTTCGGCACCGCCGGTACCGAGTCCGATCATGACGGCGTCGGCGAAGGCGCCATGCACCATGGCCTGATTGACGATGGTGCTGCCGCTGGCGACCGTTGCGTCAGCCTTGACGACGACTGTGATCACACTGGTCACTGCGCCGGGGGCCAAAGCATCGCTCATCGTGCAGGTCAGCAGTTGCGGGCGGGTTGCTTCCGTCAGCACGCACTGACCGGCACCGCCGGCGACCGAAGCCGAGACCAGCTCGACCGTGCCCGGAAGGCGATCGTTGACCACGACTGGGTTCAACGTGAGCCCACCGGTGTTGGTGGCCTGCAGGGTGTAGGTGATCTGTCCGCCCGGGTCCACCTTGGCGGTCGACGAGGCCTTATCGATCTGGACCGATGCGTAGCCGTTGGTGACGACGACGTTGATGGTCTCACCGAGGTGGCCCGCCAGCTTGATCTGATCAGGGCTCACGACACTGGTGTTGGCCGTGCCCTTGACGATCTCCTCGAACTTGTAGTCGATGCCGGCAGGGTCGGGCGTCGATGGCAGGGTGACGACCTTGGACTCGCCGGCGTTGATGTTGAACGTCGTCTCCTCCACGTACGTGTCGCCACTCAGTCGCGACACCCGGATGGTGTAGGTCTCGCCGGTGGCCGGCTGACCGTTCAACTCCTTGGTGAAGGTGATCGTGCGCTCGCAGCTCGACTCGGACGCATCGGCCACGGCGATCACGGTTTCGTTGTTCATGAGCACCAGCGGAGCCGTCGCCGAGTTGATGGTCAGCGACTGACCGGCCGGCACGGTGGCGCTGCCACCGTCCCAGGTCACCGGGGCGTCGACGCCCTTGGTGTTGGTGATCGTGAACCAGTAACCCGTGACCTCGTTGTCAGTGCCGATCGAGTTGCACAGTGCGGTGATCGCGAGGACCGGGTCGCAATGAGACTCGATCACGATGTCGGCTTGCTGTACGCCGTCGATGGCCAGCGTGATGGTGTTCTCGCCATCACTGAGACCGTCGACCACAACGGTTTGCGACGTGCCGGGCTCCAACACATAATCGGTGTCGTTGATCGTGAACGTGACGGCGACGTCGTCGCCGGGATTCCCGATCAGGATCGACACCGTGTCGTCGAAGTTGGAGCACGCCTGCACGTAGCTGTGGGTCGGGGGCAGATCGCACTTCGTGTTGGCAATGAACGAGAGGTCCTTGCCGCCGGCCGACACCGCAATCGGGGTTGCACCGTCGAGGAGACCGGAGATCGCGACGGGGAGCGTCGTGTTCGGTGCGACCGAGTAGTTGGTGCCATTGACCGTGAAGACGACAGGCAGTTCGCCACCGGTGGCTGTGAGGCTGATGGTCAGTTGGCCATCAGCCTCGACGCAGGTTGGCACGACCGCGATCGTGCCGACTCCGGGGTGGTCGCAAGCGACCGTGAAGGCGTCGATGCCCAAGCGGGTCTGGCCGACGAAGACGTCGATCGTGTGCGGCCCGTCGGCCAGCGGCCCGACCGGCACGTCTTTCGACACCTTCGGCCCAACCGTGAAGTCGACGCCGTTGACCGTGAATGTCACGGCAACATCGTCGCCGTTGTTGTGCAGCGTGACGACGACCTGACCGTTGGAGATGCCGCCCTCGGAGTCAACACACGTCGCCGTCGAGGTGACGGTCGGCGCCTTGTCGCAGTTGATGGTGACCGGCTTGGAGAAGTCGTGGGCGCCCTGCGTGATGGCGATGGTCTGCGTGCCGTCGAGCAAGCCCGAGAGCGTGACCGGCAGATCCGAGTTGGCCGGCACGACGTAGTTGGTGCCCTGCACCGTGAACGTCAGCGGCAACTGCCCGCCGATGTTGTGGAGCGTGACCACGACCACGCCGTCTTCGTTGGCGCAGCTCACCGCGACATCGGCTGCAGGCTCGCCGGGGCGATCGCAGTCGACGGTGATGGTGAAGCTCTTGTCGGCGCCGTTCACTGTGAGCGGCACCAGGTGGCTGCCATCGGCCAAGCCGGTGAGCGTGATGACCTTGGTGGCGCCAGGTGCCAGCGTGTACGACACGCCGTCGAGCACGAACACCGCGTCGAGGTCGTCACCGTTGTTGACCATGGTGACCGCAACGTTGCCGTCGCCGTTCGCACACGTCTCGATGTGGCTGTACGACGGGGCGAGATCACAGTTGACCGTGAACGTCTGGGTGTAGTCCTTACCGTCGGCGGTGATGGCGACCGAGTGGGCGCCGTCGCTGAATCCGCCGTAGGTGCGTGTGGCGCTACCACCGATGCCGACCGGCACGTTTTCAACGCCGCCCGTGTTCGGGTTGGTGACCTGGAAGACGACAGCCTCGGTGCCCTCGTTGGCGAGGGTGATGGTGACTGAGCCGTCGTGGTCGTTGCCACACACCACTGCGCTCGTCACCTTGGGGAGTGGGTGATCGCAATCGACCGTGAAGGTCTGCGAGAAGTCGGTGTACCCAACCTTGACGGTGACCGTGTGCTGCCCATCGGCGAAGCCGCCGAACGTACGGGTCGCGGTGCTGTTGGCGTTGACCGTGACATGCTGGACGACCAGAGTGGTCGGGTTGGTGACATCGAACACCACGGCCTCGCCGCCGGTGTTCTTCAACGTGATGACGACTTCGCCGTCACCGTTCGCGCAGCCCGAGGTGCTGGTGACAGCAGGGATCGGCGAGTCGCAGTCGACGGTGAACGTCTGGCTGTAATCGGTGGCGCCCACGAGAATCTTGACAGTGTGACTGCCGTCAGCGAGGCCGCTGAACGTGACCGGCGTCGACCCGCCTGACAGAACCGTGTAGTTCGTGAAGAGCGTCGTTTGATCCGGGTTGTACACCTTGAAGATGGCGTCCGAGCCATAGAGGCCGGCGCTGTTGGTCAAGGTCAACACGACCTGGCCATCACCGCTGCCGGGCTCGGGATTGACGCACGAAACCGACTTGGTGACGGCTGGTTGGTTGGGGCAGTTGGTCGGCTTGTAGATCGTGACGGAGCTGCCGACGTTCGACACCACTCCGTTGCCCCACGCCGCGTAGGGCTGGGACGAGATGATCATGCTGGCGGTGTTGGCCGGCCAGACAAGCGTGCCCGAGAACTGGTAGTTGTTGGCGTTGTCGAAGGCGCCGGAACCGATCTGGGTGGTCGTGTTGCCGATCTTTTTGAACACCCGAATGTCGGTGTTCGTGCCCGACGGGCCAGTGGCCCACGACGTTGCAGTCCACGACACGGTGCCGCCACAGGCCACCGAGGCCGTGATGTTGGAGTGGTGGGCACTCGCTGTGCCACCAAACGCTGGTACGACCACAATCGCGCCGAGCAATACCAAGATTGCTGTACAAATCCGCCGTATCTGTCGCA
>JANMNE010000423.1:0-5058 GCA_031373785.1 Ilumatobacteraceae bacterium | reverse complement strand
GCAAGGACCAGCCCGACCGGAGACGCAAACTCCTCGTTCGACAACTCGAACAACTCGGCTACAACGTCGAACTCACCGCAGCTGCCTAACCCCAACCAAACCCTTCTGCGGCACGGGTTCAGAAACTTCATTACACCCCTGCGCGACACTGAGCCCATGCCCGTCAGCAACACATCCCTCGACTTCGCCCACGCCGCCCGCACGATTGGTCGCGAGGTTCGCCGTCGCGGATTGGTCGCGCCCGGGTTTCGCTGCCCGCCGCGCATCGCCGGTGTTGATCGTTCGGTGCGACGAGTTGCCAACGGTGCCGTGATCGCCGTACAACTCAAGGGTCGCCCATGGGCGGCCATCGTCGGCGACATGATCGAGGGGGTGATCGTCACCAACCAGCTCCAGCCACCGCGATCCGATCGTTTGCGGGCCGAGCTGTGGCAGGCGTTGGGGTTCGAGGCGCCGCGTCTTCGGTCGGTGGCCTAAGCGCCGACCGCGATTAGCCACACCACGGTGGTGTCGGGTGGGAGATCGGGCTTGGCGGTCTGCAACGGCTCCTTGTCGAAGGCCTGCGAGCCAAGGGCGAGCACCACCAGCGTGGCACTCCCGTCGCTGTAGGCGCCCTGCACCACGTCGTCGAACGGGAAGATCGACGGTGCGTCGAACTTCTGCAGCCCCGCGCCGATCAACGCGGTCGTGTATGCGGTGACCGCCTCGTCGCTGCTCAACGTGGTCGTACGCATCTCGCTGAAGACCTGCGTCGGCGCCGCGCCGAGTGCAGCGGACACCGCCGGCAACGACACCACATCGCTCACTCCGTCGGGCACCGGCAGCGCGTCCCACCAATCGGGCTTGACGACGATGGGATCAGGTTCGCAGATCGAATCGGGTTGCGGCAGCGTCAGGTCCGACAGCACTGCGCCCTCGATGTTCGCAATGCATGTGCTGGCCACGAGCTGACCGTGGCCCTCGCCCGTGTACGTGACCATGCGGGCCTTCGAGCCGAGCTCGCCGAGCATCTTGGTCGCCCAGCGGATCGGCGTTGCCGGGTCATTCGTTCCCGCCACGAGCACGATCGGACCGTCACCGGTGTACGACACGTCGATCGGCTCGACGGGGCCGACCAACTGGTCGCAGGTGTCGGCTTCAGCACCCAGATCCGCAGTCGTGAGGTTCTTGGCGAATCGAGGCGCCTCGGCGCGCAGCGTGGCAAGCGTGGCTTCGGGGTCCGCAGGGCGGCGCGAGGCAATGCCGCTCGCACACTGGATGACGCTGTTCGACTGGAACAGCGTGCTGAACGAGCCGTCGTCACTGCGGCGGTTGTAGGAATCGGCCAGCGCCAGAATGCCGGCGGGGTTGCCGTCCTCGGCGTTGTTCAACGCCTGCGCCAACACCGGCCAGTCGGTCTCGGTGTAGAGAGCGGCTTGCGTGGCGCGCAGCATGGTGGCGCTGTTGACCCCGCGCCCGCCGGTGGCCGCAATCGGGTTGTCATCGAGTCGTTGACGCAGCGCGTCCCATCGAGCCCCGACATCGGCGGCCTTGAAGTCACACGCGGCCTCGCCCTCGCACCACGCCGACCAGTGATTGAATGCCCCTTCGAACCCGACCAGTTGCGTCCCGAACTGCTGCTCGTCGGTGTCGCCCTTGGGCTCGACGACCGAGTCGAGCACCATGGCCCGTACCCGATCGGGGAACATCGTGGCGTACGTCGCCCCGAGGTACGTCCCGTAGGAGACACCGAGGTACGAGATCTGGTCGTCGCCGATCGCAGCCCGAATGGCGTCCATGTCGCGGGCGGTGTTCACCGTGGAATAGAAGCGCAGCGTGTCGCCGTACTTCTGTTTGCAGCCATCGATGAAACCGTTGTGCGCCTCGTCCTTCAACGCCTGCTCTTGCGCATCATCGGGCGTCTCGTCGACGTAGAGGTGCTGATCTTGGAACTGGTCGGTCACGCAGTGGATGCCACTTGATCGATCGACACCGCGAGGGTCGAACCCGATGAGATCAAACGACGTCACGCCCAGCGCCGACGCCAGACCAGTTCCGCTGAACGCGATGAAGTCGAAGCCCGACCCACCGGGCCCACCGGGGTTGAACAACACCGCACCTTGACGATCACCGGACGCCGGAACCCTGATCAATGCCATGTCGATGGTGTCGCCCGTCGGGTTGTCGTAGTCGAGTGGCACTTGCAAGGTGGCGCACTCCAGCGACGGGTCGTGGACATTGGGATCGTCGCACTGCTTCCAGTCGAGCGCGCCAGTACTGGGGGCTGTGGTGTCGCCCGGCACCGTCTCGGATGGTGCGCTGGAGGGCACAATTGTGCCGTCGAGCGGATCAGCGCGCGTCGTGTGCACCGTCGAAGTCGTGCCGCATGCAGCGAGTGTCGCGGTGGCCAGCAAGGCCTGCAGTCGACGTCTGGGCCGCATCGCTCGTCACGCTACGGCACATGTCTGCCACGGGCCCTTCACCCAGGGCGGTCGGCGATGCGAATAGCCTGAGGTTCCTCACCCGCCCGGGTGGTGAAATTGGCAGACACGGGGGGCTTAAACCCCCCTGACTTTCGAGTCATGCGGGTTCGAACCCCGCCCCGGGCACGAGTGCTGAGCTGGGATAATGTCAATTTCGGTCCACCCCAAGAAAGTTGAGTTTCGGCAATCCTGCACAGATCCTGCACAGAGTGTTATGGTTCGACCTATGGCACGAGGTTCTGTTCGCCGGGCTGATAGCGCTTGGGGATACCGCATTGACGCCGGGCTTGACCCGGCAAATGGCAAGCGACGTCAGCTTTCCAAGCAGGGGTTCAGGAACAAGCGCGACGCCGAGACCGCCCTCAACGCGGTGCTCAAGGGACTGGAGGACGGTTCGACGCCTCGCCGCTCGACCACGACGTTGGGAGACTTCCTCGACGAGTGGCTCGACGTGCAGCGGCAGCGGATCAGGCCGACCACGTGGCACGGCTACGAGATGGCGGTCGAGCGAATCAAACGTCACCTTGGCAAGGCCAAGCTGCAAGCCCTGTCACCGTTGCAGATCGAGAAGTTCTATTCGATGCTGCTCGACTCGGGCAGGTCGGGTGGTGGAGCGTTGGCGGCCAAGACGGTTCGCAACACACATGTCGTGCTCCGCAAGGCCCTGGCTGACGCCGAGCGGCTGGAGCTAGTGCACCGCAATGCGGCCGGCACGGCAAAGGCACCATCGGTCCAACGACCAGAACACATCACCTGGTCGACGGACGAGTTGAAAGAGTTCCTCTCGTCGATTCAAGGAGATCGGCTGTACGCCGCCTTCGTGCTCCTGGCGACAACCGGGATGCGCCGCGGCGAAGTGCTTGGTCTGCGGTGGGGCGACCTCGATTTCGATGCTGGTCAGTTGGCCGTGGCGCACACGATTACGACGGCCGGATTCGGCCAACTCGTGTCCGGGCCACCGAAAACGCCGCGCAGTCGACGGCACGTTTTCCTCGATGATGCGACGCTCGCTATTCTGCGTGAACACCGCCAGCGTCAGCGCGAAGATCGCCTTGCTGCCGGGCCTGCATGGGACGCCGGCAACGATCTCGTGTTTCGAGACGAGCTCGGCGCTGCGATCCATCCCGATTGGTTCTCGAACGAGTTCTGGCGTCTCCTCCGCAAGGTTGGTATCAAGCGGATCCGTCTGCATGATCTGCGCCATACCTATGCCACGCTCGCGCTGAAGGCCGGAATGCACCCGAAGATCGTGTCGGAGCGTCTCGGTCACGCAACCGTGGGTGTCACCCTCGACCTGTACTCTCACGTCACGCCGTCGATCGCGCGTGACGCCGCCGACGTGGTCGCATCTCGAGTGCTGGGGTAGGCCGTGGTGAAAGTATCCCATTGTATCCCACCAGCTCGCGATATGTTTCACTAGCGTGATTTCTCGGAGTATCCCAGAGTATCCGAACCCGTTCAATCCGGGCTTCGGGGTCGACCCACCTTACCTGGCCGGCCGTGCTGGGGAACTGCACCGCGTGCTGGCGAATTTGGCCGACGGCCCCGGCCGAGCTGACTATCTGACGGTGCTGCTCGGTCCGAGAGGGGTCGGCAAGACCGTTTTCTTGAACCAGATTCGCCACCACGTCGAAGGCGAGTTCGGCTGGCCAACCATTCGGTGGACGGCTGGTCCCGATCGCCGCCTCGTCGACGCGATCGACGAGAGATTCGACGACGTCAACCAGAACCTCACCGGTCGGCGCGGGCCGACCATCGCCGGCGGAGAAGTGTCCGTCGGCGCCGGCGTCGGGCGAGCCTCGCTTCGTCTCAACGCCCGCCAGCGGCCGGTGGGTGTGCACGCCCAGCTTCGCCACCTCGGCATCCGAGCCCGCGATGCCAACCGGCACGTCGTGCTGCTTGTCGACGAACTGCAGTCCGGCTCTGCCGAAAGTCTGCGCGCCTTGTCCTCGGCACTCCAAGAGACCAACGGTGAACGGCTCCCTGTTGGCATGGTCGCTGTCGGTCTGCCGACGGCCACGACCCGGCTTGCAGCAATCGAGGGGGTCACGTTTCTGGAGCGCCAAGCCACCACCTTTCTCGGCAATCTCGACCACGGCGACTGTCGCGACGCGCTGTTGCAACCACTGCTCGCCCAGCGCCGCGACATCGCCGATGATGAACTCGAACGTCTCGTTGTGTTCACCAGCGGTTACCCGTACGCAGTGCAACTCGTCGGCTATCACACCGTCGAGGCTGCCGGCGACGATCAGTTGCTGAGCGCCGCCCACGTCGTCGTTGGGATCGAACGCGCCCGCCAGCGGTTGGACGGCATCTTCGCCGAACGATGGCAACGCCTCAGCCCGGCAGAACGGAACTACGTACTCGCCGCAGTCACCGTCCTCGACACACACGGACAGGCGCGCACCGGCGCGATTGCTGCCGAGCTTGACCAGTCCCCGCAGCAGGTCTCCAAGCACCACGGCGCGCTGCTACGCGAGCATCAGCTCATCTACTCGCCAGAGCGCGGCGTGATCGAGTTCGCCCTCCCCGGCTTTGGGTTATGGGTCGCTGGGCGCAGCGAAATCCTTCGAGCAGAACGCGACGCCGATGCTCC
>JANMNE010000410.1:0-4018 GCA_031373785.1 Ilumatobacteraceae bacterium | reverse complement strand
CCCAAGCCCATGCACATCACGAGCACCGGGTTCATGATCCCGTCGGGGTTGTACGGGCAGACGTAGGGGATGCCGAGGGTCAAGATGTCGGTCTGGCCGTGCACCTCGACGAGTTGCTGCTTGTGCACCCACTCGAGGGTGATCTTGTGCACAGCCTCGGTGTCGCCGGCCTGCACGCTGGTCATCTGGTGCGGGCCCTCGATGTTGTGGAAGATCCGGCGCGCCAAGCGGGTCGGCGTGCGGCTGAGCGACTTGGTCGTTGCCAGGAACGTGGCGCGATCCTTGGCCTTCCACTCCCATTCGCGCTTGGAGAGGAAGTCGAACGGCGACGGGAACATGTCGGTGTTCAAGGTCGACTCGATCTGGAACACGGGCGGGCCGTGGTCGCGCATGATCTTTCCGAGGCGCCATACGCTCTTGTGCAGTTCGCTCTTGTGACGGTCCATCAAGCTGCGGGTGTTCTGCAGCGTCTCCGGATTGTGGTGGAAGCTGAGGCTGCGGTAGCTGGCCAGGCCGGTGGTGATGCTCTTCCAGCCGCCGTCCATCGCCACCGAGTTGATGTTGACGTACACGATCAGGTCGCTGTCGGCCGCACGCTTGCTGATCTCCAACACCTCACCCTCGGGCGTGGTGCCGATCACGGTGAGGTTGTCGAGATCCTCAGCATCGTGCTGATATAGCGTGCCGCGTGGGTGGAAGGCGTCGTAGACGCGATCGCCGAGCGCGTGCCGCAACTCGTACTCGTGCATGCGACGGTGCAAGCCGAGCGCGGCGATGATGTGCACGTCGTCGACCCCGGCGTCGGCTGCGAGGTCGAGCACTGCTTCGATCACGCGTTGGCGGTTGTCGGGGGTGCGCATCTTCGGCAACGGCAGGCTGACGTCGTCGAACGCGATGGTCAACTTCATGCCGGGGAACAGTTGAGCCGGCAGTGGATCTTGTTCGTGCGGATTGAGCAACGCGGCGCGGATCGCGCCGTCGATGTCTTCGATCGCGGCGAGCGGCTCGGGTGGATAGATCACGCGACTGCGCCCGGCCGGCAGCTTCTCGAGGCTGAAGTTCTCGCCGCGCCAGAACATGATCGGGGGAGTGGAGCGATCCACTTCGAGGACGAATCCAGGACGAGGCATAGTCAGTTCTCTCTCATATCGAAGGCGACCTTGACGGCACCGCGGCGACCGGCCGAGGCGGCGTGAGCGATCGCGTCCTTGTAGTCGTCGAGTGGATACGTCGCCGAAACCAGTCGGCCGAGGTCGAAGCGTCGGACGACTTCGATGGCAGCCATGAAGTCGTTGCGGGTGTATGCATAGCAGCCGCGTATTCCGACCTCGCGGTGCCACAGCGACGTCAGTTCCAGCGACACGTTGCCGGGCATGCCGACGAGCAGCACCTCGCCGCCGGGGGCCACGACGCGCAGCGATTGCCGCAACGATTCGCTCGACCCGACGCAGTCGATGACGTTGCGGAACCCCGACGTCAGTTGGTCGGCGAGGACCATCGATTTCGTGGCCGAGCGGACCCAGCGAGGCAGTTCGTCGGGCGTGCACACGATGTCCGCGCCCAACCCCTTCGCCATTCTGCGCTGCTCGGCATATCTCGCGGTGACGATCAGTGGGCCGCTGCGATCCTTGTCGCGCGTTGCCGTGATCGCGGCCAGGGTCAGCAACCCCACGGTTCCGGCGCCGATGATCACGGTCTCGTGACCCTCGTAGCGCAACGCAGCGTGCGCGGCACAAGCGGTCGGCTCGATCATCACGGCTGCCTCGTCGGTGAGATCCTCGGGCACGTCGACCAGTTGGCTGGTGTGGGCGACCATCCACGTGCTCCAGCCGCCGCCCGTGTCGGTGCAGTAGCCGCTCTGTATCCCTGGCTCGAGATGGCCGAAGGCGGCGCGTTCGCACAGGTTCGTTCGACGGGCCGCACATTGCGCGCAGACCGGGCTGATGCCGCGGGTCACGCACGACAACACCGGCACGAGCGCCACCCGCTTGCCGCGCTCGGTCGTGGCAACGACCTCGTGGCCGGGCACGAACGGGTAGCTGACCAACGGGTCGAAGTACGCCGAGGCCGTGCCGTCGATCATGGCCAGGTCGGAGCCGCAGATGCCCGACAGCCGAGGCGTCAGGCGCACCCAGTCGGGCCCCGGGAGCGGCAACGGCTCGTTCGGCTCGAGCTTCAACGGGCCCACCGCTGCGCCGCGGCCGGGAGCCAACGTGCCGGCGAGCCGGGCGGCAGCGAACTTGATCGGCTTGCGCTCGAAGATCAGTCTCATGCGAACTTCCGTCCGCGTTCGCGCTCGGTCAACAGCGGCCCGATCGGCAGCAGCGGCCGCGGTCCTCCAGCGGCCTTCGACCAGTGCTCCACCAGCCACCCACGCTTGCGGGCGATGGCCGCGAGCCGGGTTTCGGGATTGACCGCGACGGGGAAGCCCACGGCTTCCAGCATCGGCAGGTCGCTGGTCGAGTCGGCATAGGCGATCGATTCGTCCAACCTCAGCCCCTCGGCACTGCAGTAGTCGGCCAGGAGCTGGGCACGGGTCTCACCGGTGGGCGGCACCTTCGAGAGGTGACCGCTGTACGTGCCGTCCGGCTTGGTCGTCATCTCGGCGGCGATGATCTCGTCGAACAGTGGCCGCAACCCCTCGACGGCAAAGCTGAGTGCGCCGGTGATCAGGACGGTTCGATGCCCGAGTGCTCGGTGCTCGCGCACCCGGCGGATCCCGCGCGGGAAGCTCTTGGTCAGGATCAGGTTGGTCAGCAGCTCGTTGGAGTCCTCGTCGATCTGGCTGACCGGCGCGTCCTCGTAACGACGGTAGAAGAATCGCAGGAAGTCGCCGCGGTCCTTGCGATCCATCGCGCTGAGGCTGGGGGCCTCCGCCAGGGTCCGCAGCACGTAGCGGATCCGCTCCGGCGCATTGAGCCGGCGCGTCGCCAGCCATGTGTAGCTCTCGACCACGTTGCTGGCGATCAGCGTGTTCTCGAGGTCGAACGCGGCCACATGACGGTCGGGGGACAGCACGCTGCGGCGCAACCGGTCGGCACGGTCGTTGCGGCTCTTGCCGGGCTTCGTTTTGGCCCGCGAATGGTGCACGATCGACGGCAGGTGGATGGTGCTGACGTACGTCGGCCAGTCGACGGTGCGCGGATCGATGTTGAAGGCAGCCTGATCGGCAGCATCGAGACCGTCATAGATGTGCATCAGGTGATCGACCTGATAGATCGCCTCGCACTCGGTGTACAGCCCGTAGAGCTGCACGTACTGGTAGGCGCGATCGATTTCGATCTTGGTCTCGTCGAGCTTGGCCGCCCACGTCGCCTGCTTGCCTCGCAACGGCAGTGCCTGCAGCACCCGCTCGGTCTTCTCCGCTATCATCTTCGCTCGCTCGAGCTGCTTCTTCACCCGACCGCGGGCGGGGAACTGCCACTCCGGAACAACGATCGGCTGCCCTTCGGCGTCGTACAGCGGGTGCTCGGTGAACCAGCTGCGAACATTGTCGACGAGGGTCTGGTACTTCAACGGATTGATGCCGCCGCTGGCGACGTGAGTGATGCGTGGCGCGGCAACCGGGCCGAGCGCAGCGACGGCGATGATGGCGGCGACGACGAGGTCGACGGGGATCACGTCGACGGTTCCTTCCGGTACACCAGGGAACTCCTTCAGCAGGCCGCGGGCGTAGCTGAGGATCACCGGCTCGGCCATGCGGAACCCACGGATCCAGCCCGGGAACGGTTCGGCGAGCGCCGACTCGATGATCGACGGGCGCACGATCGACACCGGCACCTTGCCCTTGACCTCGGTCAAGGCCTGCTCGCCGAGGGCCTTCGTGTACGCGTAGGCGTCGGGCCAGCCGACGCTGCCGGCGCGCGCCCGCCCGGCTTCGACGAGCTGGTCTTTGACCCAGTCTTCGCGCATGCTCTCGGTTTTGGCTGCCAGCGCCGGCGCGCCGGCCGCCCCGAGCTCCTTGTGGGCTTCCTTGCGGAAGTGGGTGAGCTTGTCGGGTTGGCGGCTGATGGCTTCG
>JANMNE010000399.1:0-5857 GCA_031373785.1 Ilumatobacteraceae bacterium | reverse complement strand
CCAGTGGAGCTTCCTCGCCATCGGCGCGGCCCTGTTGCTGCTGCCGCTCGTCCCGGGGCTCGGCAACACCAAGGGCGGCGCCAGGATCTGGGTCAGCCTCGGGCCGATCAACTTCCAGCCGGGCGAGTTCGCCAAGATCGCGCTCGCCCTGTTCTTCGCCGGCTACCTCGCCGACCACCGCGAACTGATCGCCGCCGGAGCGTGGCGTGTGGGCCCGTTCCACCTTCCCGAGCTGCGCCACCTGCTGCCGATCGCGTTCGCCTGGGGGTTCGCCGTCGTCGTGATGGTGGCCGAGCAGGACCTCGGTTCGTCGCTGCTGTTCTTCACGCTCTTCGTGGTGATGATGTGGGTCTCCACCGAGCGTGCCAGCTACCTGGTGATCGGTTTGATGTTGTTCTCCGGCGCGGCGTTCGTGGCCTGGCGGTTGTTCGACCATGTGCAGACCCGTGTCGCCATCTGGCGCAACCCGTGGCCGCAGTACGAAGGCAAGGGGTACCAGATCGTGCAGGCGATGTTCGCCTTCGCCAACGGCGGCACCGGCGGCACGGGCCTCGGGCTCGGCAGCCCCAACAAGATCCCCGTGGCCAAGACCGACTTCATCTTCGCCGCGATCGGTGAGGAGATGGGGCTGATCGGCACGACCGCGATCCTGATCGGTTTCCTGTTGATCATCGGTGGGGGGTTGCGGATCGCCATCCGTGCCGACCGGGCGTTCGAGAAGTTGCTGGCGACGGGGCTCACGACGATCGTCGGCATGCAAGCGTTCATCATCATCGGCGGCGTCACCCGTGTGGTGCCGCTGACCGGCATCGCCCTGCCGTTCGTCAGCTACGGCGGCTCGAGCCTGCTGGCCAACTACGTGCTCCTCGCCCTCCTGGTGCGCGTCAGCGACTCGACGGCCCGGCGTCTCGGTGAGACACCGAACGAGCTGACCACCGGCGAACGGTTCGACGCCTACCGCCAGCGGCGCACGGCAGCGAAGGCCGGCGTATGAACAAGCAGATCCGCCGACTCGCGATCGCCTTGCTGGCGTGCTACCTCGTGCTGTTCGTGCAGTTGAACGTGCTGGCGGTCGGTCGGCAACGCGAGCTCAACGCCGACCCCCGCAACAACCGCCAGACCGAGCGCGACTTCAATCGGCCGCGTGGACCGATCGTCGCCGCCGACGGCACCGTGCTGGCGCGCAGCGTGCCGACCCCGCGCGGTGACCAGTTCCGGTACCAGCGCGAGTACCCGACCGGCGATCTGTTCGGCAACGTCACCGGTTACTACACGTTCAGCTTCGGGTCGACGCAGATCGAGCGGACCCAGAACGACGTGCTGATGGGCGACACCACTGCGCAGAAGCTCAGCGCCATCGGCGGGTTGTTCAGCGGCGACGACAACACCGGCAGCGTGGTTCTGACGATGCGCCCCGACGTGCAGCAGGTTGCCGCGGACGCGCTCGGCACGCGTGAGGGCTCGGTCGTGGTGATGGATCCGCACACCGGCGCGGTGATCGCGATGATCAGCAACCCGCGCTACAACCCCGCCGATGTCGCAGTGCACAACTCCAAGGCCGCCGAAGACGCGCTGACGTTCCTCAACGCCCTCCCCGGCAAGCCGCTGCTGGCCAACGCGTATCAGGAGCGGTACATGCCCGGCTCGGCGTTCAAGGTCATCACCACGTCGATCGCCTTCGAGAACGGCGTCACCTCACTCGACCGGGTCTTCCCCGACGAGAAGCAGTACATCCCACCGCAGACGACCGACCCGATCGGGAACTACGGCGGCTCGGTGTGCGGCGGCACGATGGTCGTGGTCTTCTATCGCAGCTGCAACATCCCCTTCGCCAAACTGGCCGTCGAGATCGGCCCCGAGAGGATGGTCGAGGGCACCAAGAAGTGGGGCATCGGCGAGAAGATCCCGCTCGATCTGCCCGCGCCCGCGGCGAGCAGCTTCGGTGAGGTCGCTGACTTCACGGACCAGCTACCACTGCTGGCCATCGGGGGCTTCGGCCAGGGCAGCACGACCATGGTTCCCCTGCACATGGCGATGATCGCCAGCACGTTCGCCAACGGCGGCCAGATGATGAAGCCCTACGTTGTCGACGCGAGACTCGACCACAAGGGGGGCGTGCTCTCGCGGACGACTCCCTCGGTGTGGAAGGCCCCGATCTCGGCGGCGACCGCCGAGACCCTGACCACGCTGATGATCGGCGTGGTCAACCAGGGCACCGGTAAACCGATGCAACTCGAGGGCGGAATTCAAGCCGCGGCCAAGACCGGCACGGCCCAGTTGAACACCACCGGCCCGGAGCGATCGAACGCGTGGATCATCGGATTCGCTCCCGCCGAGGCGCCGCAGTACGCGGTCGCCGTCGTGTTGAAAGGCGGTCCCGACGACGAAGTCAGCGCCGGTACGGGCGGAAAGTTGGCCGGCCCGGTCGCCAAACAAGTGCTCGATTACCTGTTCGCTCATCCGAGCCCGACCGGAGGGTGAGACACGGGTGACGTCAGATAAATGGCCTTGATGGGTAACCTCGTGGCGCGTTCGACGCGCAAGAAAGCAGCGTAGGCAGCACGTGACAGACAACGGCGAGCGGACGGTACTCAACGACCGCTACGAAATCCAGCAGCGCATCGGGCGCGGTGGCATGGCCGACGTCTTCTTGGCGCGCGACCTCTTGCTGGACCGTCTCGTGGCGATCAAGGTGCTGTTCCCCGAGTTCGCCACCGACCCGAACTTCGTCGAGCGTTTCCGTCGCGAGGCGCAGTCCGCGGCCAACCTGACCCATCCCAACATCGTTGCCGTGTACGACTGGGGCAAGTACGCCAACACGTACTTCATGGCGATGGAGTACGTGCAAGGCCGCACGCTGGCCGACATCCTCCGCGCCAACGGGCACGTCAACTCGGTGCAGGCCGCCGAGATCGCCAACGAGGTTGCCGCAGCGCTAGGCAATGCCCATGCCAGCGGCGTCGTGCACCGCGACATCAAGCCCGCCAACATCCTGATCGGCGCCAATGGTCAGGTGAAGGTGGCCGACTTCGGCATCGCTCGGGCCATGAACGCCCCCAGCGAGAACAACCTCACCCAGGTCGGCTCGGTGATGGGCACGGCCACGTACTTCTCGCCCGAGCAGGCCCAGGGTGCCCAACCCGACCCGCGCAGCGACCTGTACTCGCTCGGCATCGTGCTCTACGAGATGGTGGCCGGCAAGCCGCCGTTCGCCGGTGAGAACCCGGTCAGCATCGCCTACAAGCAGGTCCACGACCTTCCGCAGCCGCTGAACCAGTTGGTTGCCGATGTGCCTCGACCGTTCGAAGCGATCGTCGCCAAGCTGCTCGCCAAAGACCCCAACATGCGCTACCCCAACGCCGAGGCGTTGCGCGACGACCTTCGTCGCTATCGCAGCGGCGAGCCGGTGATGGCCCTGGCGTCGGTCGCCGGGGCCCCCGCGTCGCTGCCGCGTTCGGGCGACACCGGCTCTGCCGCCAACGTCACCCGGACGATGCCGCGCACTACAGCGAACCCGACCCAGGGGGCGACCACCGTGATGGCTCGCACCACCACGATGCCGATGCAGCAGCAACGCCGCCCGGACCGCAACAACTGGTACGGCGTCGCCGCGTTCATCGCCCTGCTGGCACTCGTCGCCGGTGGCATCGTGTTGTTCAACGTGTTGAAGAACGACTCGAAGTCGACGACGTTCGCATTGCCCAACGTTGTCGGCCAACAACTCGACGTCGCCGGAAAGACCCTGCAAGACGACCTCGGTCTGACTCTCAAGCTCGTGGAGCAACCGACCCCAGACGTCGCCGAAGGTGTGGTCATCAGCACCGATCCCCCGGCCGATACCTTGGTCACGCGGGGCCAGGAGATCACTGTCGTCTACAACCCGATCAAGGCGCCGCAGCCGATCCCCGACGTGAAGGGCAAGACTGTCGACGAGGCCACCACGATCTTGACCGGCGCCGGGTTCACCGTGTCGCCCGACACGGTCTTCGTGGTCGATTCCACGATCGCACCCGGCAACGTGCTGAGCACCAACCCGCCGTTCGGTGAGTCCGCGGTGCAGGGCACCGTCGTGATCCTCACCGTGTCGAAAGCACCGGATCAGGTCGGTGTCCCGGACCTGACCGGGCAGACCGGTGACGCAGCGAAGGCCATCCTCGAGGCCGAGCCGTACACGTTCGTCGTGGCGATCACCACCGAGCCGAGTGCTGATATCCCGGCCAATGTCGTACTGCGCACCGACCCGCCGCTCAACACGCCGGTCGCCAAGGGCTCGAACGTCACCATCATCGTGTCGGCCGGCCCGGCGAAGGTGAAGGTCCCGCCGGTCGAGACCCTGACCGAGGCCGCGGCACGCAACCAGTTGACCAACCGCGGGCTGGTCGCCGAGGTGCAGTTCGTGACGGTTGCCATCGGTTCGACCGACGACGGCCACGTGATCTCGCAGAGCATCCCGCCGGGCGAGTCGGTCGACCCGGGCACGACGATCCGGCTCAAGGTCGGCAAGGCCGCACCCGCGCCGACCACCACGTCGACGACCACGACGCAACCCCCGCCGACCACGCCCGCGCCGAGCGCCGATGTGTCCGTCACGATCACCGACGGTCAATCGACGACGGCGTCGGGGAACACGGTCGTCTACACCATCGTCGGCAAGAACACCGGCCCGTCCCCAGCCGCATCCTCATTCGTGTCCGACATCATGCCCAGCGGTCTCAGCGGTGTGACGTGGACATGCACCGCGAGCGGGGGCGCCAGTTGCCCGGCAAACGGCAATGGCAACATCAACACGTCGGTTGACCTGCCAGTCGGTGGAGCGGTGACCTTCACCGTGACCGGCACGGTGTCGATCTCGTCGGGGAACCTGGTCAACACCGTGACGATCTCCGGGCCCGGCGGGGTGTCGGAGGTGCAGCCGAGCAACAACTCGGCCACCGATTCCGACACCGTGGTCTAGGTCTCGGTCGGCTGGCGCTCGCCGGCGAGGAAGTTGCGCAGCAGGTCGTGACCGACGGCGGTGAGGATGCTCTCCGGGTGAAACTGCACACCTTCGATCGGCAGAGCGCGATGCCGAACACCCATCACGACGTCACCCGATGTGGCGGTCACCTCGAGGCATGCGGGGATCGTCGCCGGATCGATCACCAGGCTGTGGTAGCGCGTTGCGGTCAGCGGTGACGGAAGATCGCGGAAGACGCCGACCCCGGTGTGCTCAATCGGTGATGTCTTGCCGTGCATCAACGATGGGGCGTGGATGATCGATCCGCCGTACACGTGACCGATCGCCTGCAGACCGAGGCAGACACCCAAGACCGGAATGCCGCGTTCGGCGAACGCCGGCACGGCTGCGCAGATGATGCCGGCATCCTCGGGTCGACCTGGCCCCGGCGAGAGCAACAATGCGTCGGGCTCGATCGCCAGCGCCTCATCGACGGTGACCTGATCGTTGCGGACGACGATCGGGTCGGCGCCGAGCTCACCGAGATATTGCACGAGGTTGTAGACGAAGCTGTCGTAACTGTCGATGACCAGGATCCGCTGCGCTGCCACCACACCAGCCTGCCGCGGCGCTACCAGTCGTGTCGAATGTGTTCTGTGGCCTATGCTCTCTCGCCGTGGCTCCACCGAAACGCAAGACATCGGGTCGGGTGACCCCCAAGGGCACCAGACCAGGGCAGGCGACAACGACGCACGAGCCGATCTCGGCGTCGTCGGCCGGGGTGTCGGCGTCTTCGCGTTATACGCCGCCCACGCCGAAGGATTTCTACGAGAGTCCGCGGTGGGTGCCGATCCTCATGTTGACCCTGTTGGCGATCGGGGTGCTGGCAATTCTGTCGCGCTACGTCATCTGGGATACGAC
>JANMNE010000390.1:0-2585 GCA_031373785.1 Ilumatobacteraceae bacterium | reverse complement strand
TCGCCGATCAGCACCGGGTTGTTCTTGGTACGCCTGCTGAGCACCTGGATCACGCGGCGGATCTCGTCGTCGCGCCCGATGACCGGGTCGATCTTGCCGTCGCGGGCCCGTTGGGTCAGGTCCTGGCCGTACTTCTCGAGGGCGGCGAAGTTCTCCTCCGGGTTCTGGCTGGTGACGCGGTGGCTGCCGCGCACCTCTTTCAATGCCTGCAGCAACTCCTCGCTGCCGATCCCCAGCCGTTGGTTCATCGCCAGCAGCAGGTGCTCGACCGACAAGAAGTCGTCCTTCAGGTCCTTCTGGTGCTGCTCGGCACGCTCCACGATGTTGTTGAGCTCGCGGTTGACGTGCGGCTCGGCGCCTCCGTAGGCCTTCGGCAACTTCTGCACGGCCTCGTCGGCCTTGTTGCGCACCATCAACGGAGCCAGGCCCAACTTGGCCAGCACCGCGGGCACGATCGTGTCGTCTTGGCGCATCATCGCCGCCATCAGGTGGTCGGGGGTCAACTCGGGATTGCTGAGCGCCTTGGCCTGGTCGATGGCAGCGGCGAACGCCTCGTTCGTCTTCAGGGTCCACTTCTTGGGATCGAACGCCACGGCGATGCCTCTCTTTTCGGGCTCTTTCTGCTTCTCAGTTATCTGTCAACAGAAATCTTGAGTCGAAGTCTATCAACATTGCCCGATGCGTCAACATGGTTCGCCAGGTTGCAGAATCGTGGCTTGCTTCCTCGTCTGATTGCCACCGACCTCGACGGTACCTTGTTGAACAGTCGTGGCGAAGTGTCGCTGCGAACCATCGAGGCCCTGCGTGCGGCCCATGCCGCGGGGGTGATCGTGGTCTTCGCCACCGGACGGCCGCCGATGGTTGCCGCCCGCGAGGTGTCGGCCGTCGGCGCCGCAGTGGCGTACGGGGTGATGGCCAACGGATCGATGATCTGCTCGCTGCCCGACGGCGAGCCGCTGTTCACGATCGGCTTCCCGAGTGCCCTGGCCGTCGCCGCCATCGGGCGGTTGCGGGCCCACGACCCGCTGTTCGGGTTCGCCTTGGCCACCGACCGCGGCTTCACCGAAGAGGTCGGCTTCGCCGAGCGCATGCCGGTGCACCATCGCCGGGAAACCGTCGACGACGTGCTCAGCGGACACGACGGTGCCACCGAGGCCATCAAGCTGTTGGCCTTCCATCACCACCACTCCGCTGTCGAACTGCTCGACATCATCCCACCGATCGTCGGCACCGACCTGGTGGTCAGTCACATGGGCACCGAGGCAGTCGAGCTCGGGCCCGCCGGCGCCGACAAGGGCGCCGGGCTGCGCTGGCTGTGCGCCCACCTGGCCGTCGATGCTGCCGACGTGCTGGTGTTCGGCGACGAGATCAATGACCTGGCGATGTTCGGCTTCGCCGGACATTCGGTCGCCGTCGCCAACGCCACCCCTCGCGTGCGCGCCGCCGCCACCGAGGTGACCGAGTCGAACGACGACGACGGCGTCGCCATCGTGATCGAGGCCCTGCTCGCAGCCAACTGAGTTCGCCAGCATGTGGAGTGTTTCAGCGCACCCGGTCGGGCGTCAAACACTCTGCACCAGCCCTCCAGGCGGTCAGCGGGGGCAGGACGATGACGCCAACTCGGCGCCGGTGAGGTCACGGATCGACACACCTTTGGTGTTGGAGGTCGTGCGCCGGATGAACAACTCGAACGGCGGGGCACCGGTCAGTTCGACGACACCGTCGACGCGCAGCTCGCCCCGTGACTGTGGGTCACGCGTCCCGTCGTCGTGGAACGAGCCGCCGAACTCGATCATCACCGTGCTGGCGGCGTCGGGGTTGTCGTCGGGTGCGATGGCCACGAGGCGGTAGTAGATCGAGTCGCCGCTGTAGGTCGCCGACACCACGAGATCCGGCACGCCATCGCCGATCAGGTCGACCAGCACCGCGCTGCCGCGCTGAGGGGGTGGCGCCGGAGACACGCCGTTGTTAGCCGTGATCAGTTGGATGACCGCCGTGACCGACGGATCGGTCAACGCCACCGGCGTGGCGGTCTTGGGCTGCAATTGCCAGTTCGGCGCTTCGACCCAGAGGCCCAACGGGATGGCGTTGTCGGAGGCTCGGGGCTGGACGGCGATGGGGCAGGTCGGCGAGACCTCCGACGGATCGAGCGCACGGACCTGCACGCTGAACTGCGCGCCGACGAAGTTGACCACCGACGACATCTGCGCCGGGCCGAGACGCAGCTGCGAGACGGCATCACCTTGGTAGACCGCGAACCCGCTGGGTGATACATGACCGAGGGGATATCCGTCGGCGAAGACCATGTGGTCACCAACCACCGGGGCTCCGTCGATGATGGGCACCGTCGTGGTCGTGCTGGTCGTCGTCGGCGCGAGGGTGGTCGATGTGGTCGTCGATGTCGTCGAGGTCGACGCAACGGTCGGCGCCGCGGTCGGCAATGCCGCCACCCCGGACCTGGCGTCCTGCCACTGCGACAGCACATAGGACACCACGCCGCCGGCGACAAGCGCCGTCACCACGAGGAGCATGATGCCGACGCTGCGATTGGAACGACCGGCGCGGTATCGGCGCTCGTGGTCCGG
>JANMNE010000388.1:0-9721 GCA_031373785.1 Ilumatobacteraceae bacterium | reverse complement strand
GGACCCGAGTTCATCCCCGTCCTACTCCGCCAACGAGACCACGCCCGCAACCACCACCAGACCGAACGAGCCGACCTCTTCAACAACCTCATCAACCGAGCCCAAACATGCGCTTGACAACGATCACCCGTATAACGGCAGATATGGGCGGTATCGAACTGATACCATTGTCGCATGGCCATGACGCTACGCCTCACTGATAGCGAGCAAGCAGCACTCCGCGAACGCGCCGACGCCGAGGGCATCTCCATGCAAGAAGCCGCACGCCGAGCGGTCCGAGAGTTCGTCACCCGAGGCGAACATCACGACCGCGTCAACACTGCCGCGGCGCGGATCATGAACAGACACGCCGACGCCCTGCGACGCCTCGGCGAATGAGCGACCCGATCGAGTATCTCGATCTCGATGACCTGATCGGTCTCGCCCGAACGCTGCTCGGCGATCCACCACCAATCCGCGATATCGGTCTTCTCGGCTCCGCCGCGGCGCGGCCGCAAGCGACCGCGTTTGGCCAAGACGCCTACCCGGACCTCATCACCAAGGCCGCAGCGTTGCTGCAATCGATCGTCAATAATCACGCCCTCGTCGATGGCAACAAGCGACTGGGCTGGCTGGCCACGGCTGTATTCCTTGAACTCAACGGTGTCAAGGCCTCACGGGCGTCCAACGACGAAGTGTATGAATTTGTCATCTGGGTCGCCGCGTCCAACCCTGACCTCGACGACATCACCACCCGCCTGAGCCAGGTCTTGCAGCCCGGTCGCCCGCGCCGCTAAGGACCACGCGAGAAGACCACCCCGAACGGCAGTTCGGTGCGTTCAGCTTCGGCGAGCGGGGACAAGCGCCTGCGGCGAGATAGCCAGCGGTCGGTAGGAGAGTCCGCTCTTGCTCCAATCGACGTCGGTGATGTCATAACCACGACTGGTCGTGTGATTGCTGATCTCGATGCGAGCGCTCTCCAGCGACACCGGACCCATCCACGGAAGAAGCACCTCAAGCGATGCGACATTGCGCGTGACGTCACACATGATCCCTGAGCCCGCGAACACATCGACAACGAGCCCGTCGTCATCTCGTGCGTCGTCGAACAGCAGATCGCAGAGCTCAAGCGCGACTTCGATGACGGCCAGCAGGCGCGGCCACACACCCTCGCCGTCGATCGGACGGTCATCATCGTCGAAGAGGTGTCGATTCACCAACATCCAGGCTTCGGAGAGGCCGAGGACTTCCGAATCGAACTCGTCGCCGTAGGCATCCTCCTGTCTCCACGCTTCGAGTACAGGAACGTTCTCGTGAAGCAACGAGAGCAAGGCCGAGAACCTCTGAGCTTCGCTCGTCGGGCCCTCCTCGTGGGATTCCTCGCTCGACTTCGACTCGTCCACCACCCGAGCAGATTGCCGTTATGGATCGGGTTTGGCAAGTGCCAACAAAGACATGCGTGACATCAGCACCCTCGACGTTCAAACGCTCCAAAGATCGCATGCCAAGCAATACGAACTTCCTCACATCTTTACTAGAGCTCGCCGGCCACGATCAGGTCGATGGCCCTGCGGCAGGTGAGGTGGAACGCGTCGGCGGCCATGTGCAGGTGCTCGACCGGGGTGTCTTCTTCCTTGGTGTGGCTGAGCCCGTTCGTCGACGACGAGAAGATCATCACGGTCGGCACTTCGCGGGCCATCTCGCTGGCGTCGTGCAGCGCGCCGCTGGGGAGCTCGACGTCGTGCCCCTCGACTTCCTCGACGCTCTGCCGAGCGGCGTCGAGCAACGCCGGATGGAACGGCATGGGTGGGATCCGGAAGATGTGCTCCCACTCGACGGTGCAACCCTCTGCCGCGGCGGCGCGCTCGGCCGCGTCGTGGGCGTCGGTGAACATCGCCTGCAGCGCGTCGGCGTCGATGTGGCGCATGTCCATGGCCAGTCGGGTCTCCCCGGCCACTGCGGTCACGACACCCGGCCAGCACTCGGCGACGCCGACGGTGGTGACGCCATCGTGTCGACGCCCGATCTCGGCGATCTCGAGAGCGAAGCGCGCTGCGGCACGGAAGCTGTCGCGCCGCATCTCCATCGGCATCGTGCCGGCGTGCGCGGCCTGGCCGCGAAAGATCAGCCGCTCGCGTTCGATGCCCTTGGTCCCCGTCACCGTGCAGATGCCGCGACCCATCGACTCGAGGATCGGGCCCTGTTCGATGTGCACCTCGACGTACGCCTTCACGTCGGCCATGCGCGTGCGCGCCCCGTCGAGGTTGTCGATGTCGACACCGTGTGCGGCAAGCACGTCGGGCAGCATGTTGCCCTCCTTGTCGGTCAAGCCGCGCAGCACGTCGATGTCGAGCGTGCCGACGCTTGCAGCCGACCCGAACAGGCTGCGACTGAAACGGGCGCCCTCCTCGTCCGCCCAGTCGACCAGTGCGACCGTGATCGGTGGTGGTCCTTCCGCGGCCAGCGATCGCAGCAGTTCCAGGCCCGACATCACGCCGAGCGCGCCATCGAGCCAGCCACCCTTGGGCACGCTGTCGAGATGGCTCCCGACCACGAGCGTGTCGGCTCGCTCGCCGCGCAGCACCGCCCACAGGTTGCCGGCCTCGTCCTCGTCGACCTCGACCGGCAATGCGGTCAACGATTCGCGCAGCATTGCCCGGGCCTGCAACCACTCGGGCGTCCAGGCGAGGCGGCGACTGCCTTCCGGGCCTCCGGTGTGTTCGGCCAGGGCGCGCAGATCGGCAACGACTCGTTCGGGCTCGTAGGTGGTCATGCGTGGAAATTACTGGCTCGGGCCCCCGCTCGCGGGACAGACTCGCCCGATGCCGATCACGTTCCGGACCGCCAAGGAGAGTGACTGGGAGGCGATCTGCCTCGCAGACGCCCGCGCCTTCGGGTTCACGTACACCGCGGAGCTGATGGCGAGCGTTCGCCCGATCCACGACCTCAGTCGATTCGAGCTGGCCTTCGACGGTCGCCGGATCGTCGGCATCGTCGCTGCGTTCTCCCTGCAGGTCACCGTGCCGGGTGGCGGGCAATTGCCGATGGGTGGCCTGACCTGGGTCTCGACGGCAGCAACGCATCGTCGCCAGGGTGTGCTGACGCACCTGATGGCTCGCTGTATGGCCGACATCGATCGCCGTGGCGAACCCGTCGCCATGCTGGGTGCCAGCGAAGGCGGCATCTACGAGCGGTACGGATTCGGGATCGCAACGCAGGTGCGGTTGACATCGATCGATCGACGGTTGACGCAACTTCGTCCGGAGTTCGCACCGCCACCCGGCACCGTGCAGTTCGTCGAGGGCGAGGATGCGATCACGCACGTCGCCCGGGTCTGGTCGCGATATCACCGGCTACGGCCCGGCGAAGTGGACCGCAACGACGCGTGGCATCGCCACCTGTCCGACGTCCACGCCATGTCCCGTGGAGAGTTCGGTGCGTCGATGTACCTTGCGCACCGCGACGGCTACGCCATCTACCGGATCGCCGAGCATTGGAACGACGGGCATCCGGCGCACAGCATGAACGTCGTTGAGCTGGTGGCCATCACACCAGAGGCGCACGCTGCGCTGTGGCACACGCTGCTCGGTGTCGACCTCGTCGGGCCGGTCACGTCGCGTCAGGTTCCCGTCGATGATCCGTTGCCGTACCTGTTGACCAACCAGCGAGCGCTGCAGACGACCGGGTTGAGTGACGGGGTGTGGGTCAACGTTCGCGATGTCGCCACATGCCTCGCGTCGCGGGCCTACGGCACGACCGATCGGCTCGTCGTCGAGGTTGATGGCGTTCGGTGGTCGATCGACGGCGGGCCCGACGGCGCGACATGCCGCACGGTTCGCACGCGACCGGATCTCGTGGTGGACCACGCCTCACTGGGGGCGCTGCTGCTCGGCGGGGTGCGGCCGTCGGTTCTGGCGGCCGGCCGCCGTCTTCACGCTCGCAACGCCGAGGTGCTGCGGCGGGGCGACGCCTTCTTCGTCACGTCACCAGTACCGCATTGCCAGACGCACTATTGAGTGGCGAGGTCACGCCACACGGCCCGGTGGAAGGCCAGGTAGCCGCGGTACCGCAGGGTGGTGACGCCTCGTAGCTGCACGTCGGCGTCGCCGAGGCGCCACCACGACGCGGTCGGGAACACATGGTGGGCGAGGTGGAAGTTGCCGTCGAGGGTCAGCCAGCGATAGATCGCCGCCGAACGCACGGATCCCGTTGCCGTGACCATCGGGTTGTTGTGCGGCGCGGCGTAGTGCTCGGGCAGGGCGAAGAACGTGTACGGGCCGCTGAGGAACAGCAGCATCGGCACGAGCCACCAGTGCAACAGCTCGGCGCCGTGGCCACTGACGATCGCCCCGATCGCTCCGCCCGACCACAGCGCGAACGGCAGCCATCCCCACCGGCGCACGTGCCGCTCGAGTGACGCTGCGCCCACATACGCGGGCGGGCGACCCAGCAGCGTGCCGAGGGCGCCAACGATCAGTTGCACGGCGAACGAGACGCCGCCGATCAGCAGGCCGATCACATAGACCGTGCGGGCCCGCAGGTGCACGGGGCCGACCGACAGCGGTCGGGTCAGCACTTCGTCGTAGAAGGCCTCCGGATCCGACTGGCCATGATCCCGGCGGGTGAGGGCGTGGTGGGTGAGGTGGAAGCACCGGTACGTCGGGCCGTGGAAGCCCTCGACCGCGCCGGTGACTGCGGCGACCAGATCGTTGGGCCATCGGCGGACGAACAGACTGCGATGAATGGCCTCGTGGTGGGCGGCGTCGATGCGCATCATGCACATGACCAGGCCGACCCAGGCGATGACCCAACCCCACCAATGGCCGACCGTTTCACCGATGGCGATGAACGCTGCGTAGAAGGCGACGGTCTCGATCAGCATCAGCGTTGCCCGGGCCGCGCTGCGCTCCGCAACACGGGCGCGGGCACCCCACTGCCGGATCTCCGCGGGCACGGCGAACAACGGCAGCGTGCTGTCTTCGGCGACGGAGGGTGCCAGTTCGGTGGGCATCGGTTCCAGACTCTGCGATATCTGGGAACCAAAGGCAAGCACCTACGGTGTCCAGCCGCCGCGCCGACAACACCTTACCGGTAATGTCGAGCAAGCATGGCCTCGGCGTCCCTCGCACCATTTCGGTCGCGCAACTTCAGATTGATGTGGTCGGGTGCGCTGCTGTCGAACATCGGGACGTGGATGGAGGCCGTCGGCCTCAGCTATCACGTCGCCCACACGACCGGAAAGGCGTCGTGGTCGGCGATCGTCGGCGCAGCAGGCTTTCTGCCGAATGGTGTGCTCGGCCCGATCGGGTCGGCCATGGCCGATCGATGGAGCCGGAGGCGCCTGTTGGTGGTCGGCAACGCGTTGTCGGCGGTGGTGGCCGCGATCCTCGCGGTATGGGTCGGGGGAGGGACGGCGACCCCTCTGGGGATCGCCGGTCTCAGCTTCGTCGCCGGCTGCATCGGCGCGTTCACGTTCCCGTCGTTCCAGTCGACCCTGCCCGATCTCGTCGAGCGCGAGCATCTCGTTGCAGGAGTCGGGCTGTCGAATGCTCAGTGGAATCTCGGCCGCATCATTGGCCCGTCGCTCGCTGCCGTGGCGATCTCCATCGGCGGCATCGGCGCGGCGCTGTGGTGCAACTCGATCAGCTTCTTCGCGGTGATCATCGCGGTCGCCCTGGTGAAGGTTCCCCATCGTCACGGTGATCGCCGTCCCATCTTCGGCGCTCTCGCCGACGGCATCCGGTTCGCCATCGCTCATCCCATGATGCGCCGGATGTTGGTGGTGATGGTGCTGACCATCGGCATCGCCTCACCCTTCATCGCCTTCGTGTCGCAGATGGCGACCAACGTGTTGCACGGTGACGCTCGAGCCACGTCGGTGCTCGTGACCGCGCAGGGCATTGGTGCCGTGACCGCGGCGTTCACGCTGGGCTCGGTGACCACGCGGTTCGGTGTCAGCACCGTGATGTTCGGTGGCGTGGGTCTGCTGTGCCCGGCGCTGGTCGCCTACGGGTTGGCGCCGCAGCTGTGGCTGGCGGCGCCGATGTTGATGGTGATCGGGCTGTGCTACGGGTATGCGTTCACGTCGTTCGCCAGCGTCGCCCAACAGTCGGCACCCGACGACATGCGCGGGCGTGTGCTGGCCGTCAACTTCCTCGTGCTGGGAGTGCTCTTCCCGGTGGGAACCTTGATCCAGGGCCAGATCGCCGACGCCATCGGGCTGCGCTGGACGACCGCAGGCTCGGGCCTGGTGCTGGCCGGCGGCCTGGCGGCCCTGGCTCCGTGGCAGCGACGGGCGGCGGCTCTCGTAACGTCGTGAACCGTGGACTTCACGATTCCTGCCGAGATCCAAACGACACTCGAACAACTCGACGAGTTCATCGAGCGGGAGATCAAGCCGCTCGAGCGCGAAGACGACAACATGCGCTTCTTCGACCACCGTCGAGAATGGGCCCGGACCGACTTCGACAATGGCGGCGTGCCCCGCGCCGACTGGGAAGCACTGCTGCGTGAGATGCGCCGCCGTGCCGACGCCGCCGGATGGCTGAGGCTGGCACTGCCGGCCGAGTTCGGCGGCCGCGACGCCAGCAACCTGGAGATGGCGATCATCCGCGAGCATCTGGCGACCAAGGGCCTCGGGTTGCACAACGATCTGCAGAACGAGTCGTCGATCGTCGGCAACTTCCCGACGGTGCTGATGATGCGCGACTTCGGAACGCCGGAGCAGATCGCCGAGTGGATGCCCGGCTTCCTCGACGGCACTCGACGGTTGGCCTTCGGGCTGACCGAGCCGAACCATGGCAGCGACGCGACCTACATGGAGACGACGGCCGTGCGCGATGGCGACGAGTGGGTGCTGAACGGGATGAAGCGGTGGAACAGCGGGCTGCACCACGCCACCCACGACATCATCTTCGCCCGCACGAGTGGCGAGCAGGGCAGCCCCAAGGGGATCAGCGCCTTCCTGGTGCCAACCGACGCGCTCGGCTTCAAGGTCGAGTTCTTCTGGTGGACGTTCAACATGCCGACCGACCACGCAGAGGTCTCGTTGACGGAGGTGCGCGTCGGCCCCGACACGCTGTTCGGCACCGTGGACCGCGGCTTGGAACTGGCGCAGCACTTCGTGCACGAGAATCGCATCCGCCAGGCGGCGTCGTCGCTCGGCGCCGCGCAGTTCTGCATCGACGAGGCGGTCGCCTACGCCAACGGCCGGGTCACGTGGGGCAAGAAGCTGTCGACCAACCAGGGGATCCAGTTTCCGCTCGTCGAGCTGCACACCGAGGCGGCGATGCTCCGCCAGTTGGTGCGATACACGGCGTGGATGCTCGACCACAAGCACCACATGGAGGTCACACACCTCGTGGCGATGTGCAACTACCGCGCCAACCGGTTGGCATGCGACGCCGCCGATCGGGCCATGCAGACCTGCGGAGGAGTGGGGTACTCTCGACACATGCCGTTCGAGCACATCTACCGGCATCACCGTCGCTACCGGATCACCGAGGGCTCCGAGGAGATCCAGATGCGCAAGGTCGGCCAGCAGTTGTTCGGCTTCGGCCGCGAGCGCGGCTGACAGCGCTCTCAGGACGGTGGCGTTCTCGACGCTCGTGCGGCGGCGCGCTTGGCTCCGATGATCGCGATGAGTGGAATACCGACGACCAGCAGCACCGCCAGCGCAATGAATCCGATCACGCCGAACCACTTGGTCAGGAGTACACCGACCAGGAATCCGCCCAACGCCAACAACCCGCGACGAGCATCGAACACCTGACGATCCATCGGCGCATCGTGCCCGACCCCTGGCGCAAACACAACTCGGCGCTGACCAGCCGCGCCGTTGTGTGTCGGATGTCGCGCTCGCAGCCACACCGGACTCACACCCAGCTGTGGCCGGGCGGGCCGTGAGTCGGATGTCGCGCAGGCGGTTACACCGGGCTCACAGCTGGCTGGACTGAGCGCGCGATCAGTCGACGAACAGCTCGAGCCGCCCACACCGTTCGCAGCGATAGGCGTCGATGTCGTAGCGATCTTTGCCGAACCTCCGCGTGCCACCGAGCGGCCCGGTTTTGAGCTGACCCGCGATCCAACGTGCTCGCCCCTGGCTGGCTTGGCCAGTGTCCTCGATGAATCCGGGTGAGAGTTGGCCGCCGCAGCGGCTGCAGGTCTGCTTG
Organism: Ilumatobacteraceae bacterium; assembly: GCA_031373785.1. GTDB lineage: Bacteria > Actinomycetota > Acidimicrobiia > Acidimicrobiales > Ilumatobacteraceae > JAENVT01. The sequence goes on along the minus strand of JANMNE010000388.1, from coordinate 1,571 downwards.
TCCTCGTCGGGCATGTCAGCGGCCGGTCCAGGTTGGGAGGCGGCGTTCGGTGAAGGCGGCTTGGCCCTCGACGGCGTCCTCGGAGTCGATGGCCCGGCGGTAGCTGTCGAGCGACTTCAGCGCGACCATTGCCTCGTCTGTCGAGAGGTTGATGGTGCGGCGTTCGATATCGAGCAACGCAGCGATGCTGAGGGGCGCCGACGCGGCAATGGCGTCGGCCAGTTCGCAGGCCGCCACGAGCAGGTCATCGGCGGGCACGACGCGCGAGATGAGACCCCAGCGGTGACCTTCTGCGGCGTCCATCCGGCGGCCGGTCAGCAACAGCTCGCGGGCCACGTGCGGGGGGAGCAGACGCGGCAATTTGACCGCCCCGGCGTCGGGCAGGATGCCGAGAGCAGGCTCGGGGAGCCAGAACTGGGCGTGATCGGCGGCGACGATCAGATCGGCCGCCATCGCGATCTCGAATCCGCCACCGACCGCGATGCCGTTGACCGCGGCGATCACGGGCGTCGATCGATCGGGCAACTCGGGGAACCCGCCGAACCCGCCGACGCCGTAGTCGCTGTCGAACTCTTCGTCGGCGGAGAGATCCCAGCCGGCACAGAAGAACTTCGGCCCGGCGCCCGTGACGATGATCGCCCGCACCTCGCGATCACCGTCGAGCGTGGCGAACACCTCACCCATTGCCTTGCTGGTGGCCGCATCGATCGCGTTGGCCTTCGGTCGATCGATGGTGACGATGGCGGTGGCGCCGTTCAGCTCGACGTGGAATCCGCTCATGTGATCTCCTCCAACCAGAAGGCGTCGACGGCGACGGCTCCGCTCCGACCGACGAGCACGGGGTTGAGCTCGACCTCGACCGCGCTGGAACCGACAACGGCTTCGGCCAGGGTCACCACCAGGGTGACCAAGGCGTCGATGTCTGCAGCCGGCCTGCCGCGAAAGCCGCAGAGCAGCGGGTAGCTGCGCAACTTCGTGAGCGCCAGGCGCACGTCATCCGAGGTCACCGGGGCGAGCAGGTGTGTCACATCTCCCCACAGCTCCGTCGTCACCCCACCGAAGCCGAGTGTGACCAGCCAGCCGATCGGTGGGTCGCGACGTACAGCAACCAGCACCTCGGCAATCACATCGGTCACCGTCGCTTCGACGAGGTAGTGCTCGGCGAACGGCATCGATGCGAGTGCTTCGACCACCGCCTCGTCGCTGCGCAAACCGACGCTGACCGCCCCGGTCTCGCTCTTGTGAGCCGCGCCGAGGCCCTTCAACGTGACCGGATAGCCGATCTCGACGGCAGCGGTGACGACGTCGGTCGCGGCGACCACGGTCCCGGTGGGAACATCGATCTCGTACGTGGCCAGTCGGCGCTTCGCTGCTGCTTCGTCCAGCAGCCGCGTGCCGCTCGCATCGGCAACCGGGGCGTGCGGGGCGTCGCACCGGGTGCCGACGGTTGCCGCGGCTCGCAGCGCGGCCAGACCCTCGGTGAGGCCGAGCAGCGGCGTGATGCCGCGCTGCACGATGTGGGCACGCACGGGCTCGTTGAGGCACTCGGCCATGGTCGCCACGATGACGGC
>JANMNE010000063.1:0-3204 GCA_031373785.1 Ilumatobacteraceae bacterium | reverse complement strand
TTCGAGGGCCCGGCCGAGCGTCAGCTCGTCGGCGTACTCCAAGTCGCCACCCACGGGCAGACCGCTGGCGATGCGCGTGACCCGAATGCCGAACGGCTTCAACATCCGCGCCAGGTACAACGCAGTGACCTCGCCCTCGGTATTGGGGTTGGTGCACACGATCACTTCTTGCACGCCCTCGGGCTCGAGCCGGGCGAACAGCTCCTTCATCTTCAGCTGTTCGGGCCCGATCCCGTCGAGCGGGCTCATCGCCCCGAGGAGCACGTGATAGCGACCACGGAACTCGCCGGTCTTCTCGATCGAGACGATGTCGCGCGACTCCTCGACGACGCACAGCATGGTCGCGTCACGTCGGTCGTCGAGGCAGATCGGGCACAGCTCGCCGTCGGCGAAGTTCCAGCAGCGCACGCAGAACCGCACCCGCGCCTTGGCGTCGGTGATCGACATCGCCAGCCGGGTGACGTCGTCGGTGGGCAGCTTGAGGAGATGGAACGCAATGCGCTGCGCAGACTTCGGACCGATGCCGGGCAAGCGCCCGAGCTCGTCGATCAACGCCTGCACCGGTTGCGTGTAGACGGCCATCAGGTGCGCTCATCGATGATCTCGGAGCCGGGGAAGGCCTGGGTGAGGCGATCGATCGGCGACACGATCGCATCGGGCGGCACATCGACCAGGTCGCCGGTGTCAATGTCTTCGTCGGCCTGTGCCGGCTCGGAGCGCTTCAACTGCACGACGTTGTCATCGTGGTCGGCGGTGGCGTGATCGACCACCAGCGACAGCGGGATGCGCCGTCCGGCGGCGGCCGCCAGCGCCTTTTCGACCTCGGCCCGGTACTCCTCGGCGCGCACGCGATGTGGCTCTCCGGCGAAGCCGATGACGAGGGCGCCACCCGCCATGGCGCCGACATGGGCGCCCATGTAGATGGCCTTGGTCATGCCGCGCAATGCCGGGCGGACCTGGGTCTCGAACAACGCCGGGATCTTGTTGTCGTCGATCCCCGCAGCGGCGGCCGCCGGCGGGGGAGTTGCCGCCGGCCGATCGATGGTGGACGGCTGTGAGGGATGTTCGGTGGACGGCGCGCTGCCCGTGCCGGACGGGGTTGCTGTGCCGGAGCTCGGTGTCGGGTCGCGCCGAGCACGACCACCGATCGTGGCTCGCCCGGTGCTGGGGTCGGTCGGCACGGCACGCGCCGGGGGCGCAGCCGTGACGCCTGCCGCGACGGTCTGCTCGAGGCGCTCGAGCCGCGACATCAGGCTGTGCAGATCCGCACCGGCTGCGTCGTGGGTGAGTTGCACCAGCGCGACCTCGAGCAGCAACCGTGGATCGGGCGCGTGACGCATCTCGACCAGCATCTCGCCCAGTCGTTCCATCGCCCGCACGATCGAGGCTGCACCCAACCGTGCAGCCAATGACGACACCTCTGCCTCGCGTTCGGCGGGCAGTTGCACCAACTCGGGCGCCATCAGGGCCAGGAAGCAATCGCGGAGATGGCGGATGATCTCTTCGGTGAGCGTTCGCGGATCGCCACCCTGCAGCACGGCGTGGGCGACGACGGCGAGTGCCCGGCCCGGATCGTGCTCGATGAACGCCTCGACGAACTCGTCGAGTGGTGTGGCCTCGAGGGCTTCTCCACCGCTGGCTGCGACCAGTTCGAGCGCCGAGATGGTGTCGCGCGCCGACCCGCCACCTTGACGCAGGACGGACTGCACCGCGGCGTCGGTGACGTCGATGCCGGCGTCGCCTGCCAACCAGCGGATGTGCTTCTCGAGCACGTCCATGGGCAGGAGATGGAACTGCAGGTGCTGCGTGCGGCTGCGGATGGTGTCGCTGACCTTTTGCGGGTCGGTGGTGGCCAGTACGAACACGACATGTGGGGGCGGCTCTTCCAGCGTCTTCAGCAGCGCGGCCTCGGCCGCCTTGGAGAGCATGTGCACCTCGTCGAGGATGTACACCTTGTGGCGCCCGGGGGTACCGAGCGACGCCTTCTCGATGAGGTCGCGCATCGCATCGACACCGTTGTTGCTGGCGGCATCGAGCTCGTGCACGTCGTAACTGGTGCCGCGTTCGACAGCGAGGCACGAGGCGCACTCGCAGCACGGCTCGCCGTCGACCGGACTCTCGCAGTTGAGGACTTTGGCGAGGATGCGCGCCGACGTGGTCTTGCCGGTGCCGCGCGGACCGGAGAACAGATACGCCTGGCCTTCGCGTTGGTTGATGACGGCGTTGCGCAACGCACGCACGACGTGCTCTTGCCCGCGCACCTCGCTGAAACGGCGTGGGCGATAGCGGCGGTAGAGCGACTGTGTAGCCATCGAGGTCGAGCCTACTCAGGGGGTGCGACGTTGGCCGGTGTGGGGTGGCGTGGGCAGCTGACGCCCATCCTCTAGCGTTGAGCTACCTGCATGAACAGCATCTCCCCGCCCGCACGCGCCATCCGTCGCGCCCCCGCCGCCTTTGCCCTCGCCATATTCGCGGGCATTGTCGCGGTCGGTGCCTTCGGTGTCGCGCATGTCGACGCGGCGGACAACTCGCTGGTCTCGTCGACACCGACTGCGGGCACGACGGTCGAGGCATCACCGCAAACCCTGTTGCTCACCTTCGCCAACCCGCTGGGTGCCACCAACACCATCGACGTCGTGTGCAACGGGTCACCGATCGCGGTGGGCACTCCGCAGGTCGGCCTCGACGCGGTGTCGCTGAGCGTGTCGGTACCGAATCCACTGCCGAAGGGTGAGTGTGCGGTCGCCTGGCAGGTCAGCCAACCCGATGGCCAAGGCGGTGGCAGCTCGACGTTCTTGTTCACCGTGGCCAACGACACCGTCGCGACGGTGGCGCCGCTGGTCACGACACCCGCTGCCGGTACCACCCCGATCACGGGGTCGACGGTGGTGCCGACGACGACCTCCGGCACCGACACGGTCACACCCGAATCCGGCTCCGGCGGGCCGCTCGGGCTCTCGCGGTTGCTGATCTCGCTCGGCGTCGCCACGTTGTTCGGCGCGCTGGTCCTGATCGCCACCGCCTGGCCCGAAGGTGTCGAGTACATCTTGACGGTGCGCTTCCTGCGGTCGGCGTGGCTGCTGACGCTGGCGGTCGCCGGGTTCAACGCGGCGTGCGTCGCCGCCAGGATCTCCGGCAAGGGGATCGGGAGCTCGCTGTCGCCGACGGCCTGGAGTGGCCTCACCGACACGACGCCTGGCATCG
>JANMNE010000372.1:0-6211 GCA_031373785.1 Ilumatobacteraceae bacterium | reverse complement strand
ATCCTCCTCTTCGAGCAACTCGTCGGGTCGCAGGCCGAGGGCGAGGCGCAGTTGATCGTTGCTGAGGTCGGCGAGCGAGCTCGAGCGTGGCAACACGACGTTGGCGATGTGGCGCTTGCCGGCGACGATCTCCTCGACGCGTTCGTCGATCGTGCCAGGGCAGACCAAGCGGTGCGAGATGACGGTGCGGCTCTGCCCGATTCGCCACGCCCGGTCGCGTGCCTGGTCCTCGACTGCCGGGTTCCACCAGCGGTCGTACAACACGACGTGATTGGCGGCGGTGAGGTTCAGTCCGGTGCCGCCTGCCTTCAACGACAGCACCATCGCACCGGGCCCGGTCGCGTTCTGGAAATCGGTCACCAGCTGGTCGCGCACACCTCGGCTGAGGCTGCCGTCGTAGCACGCGATCGGCACGCCGGTGACCTCGGTGAGGTGGTCGGCCAATCGGCGGCCCCACGTGGCGAAGTGGGTGAACACCAAGATGCGCTCGCCGGCGGCGAAGACCGATTCGACGATCTCCTCGAGGCGGGCCAACTTGCCGGATCGCCCGGCCAGCGGCAGCCCATCGTCGCGAAACGCGGCCGGGTGGTTGCAGATCTGCTTCAGCGCGGTGATCGCCGCCAGGATCGCACCCTTCTTCGTCTCCCCCAGCACGGCGGAGTCGGCCACGCTGGCCACGAGCTCGTCGAGCACCGCCTGGTAGAGCCCGATCTGCTCGGGCGTCATCGTGCAGTGGTCGAGCTCGTCGATCTTGTCGGGCAGCTCGGCCGCGACCTCGGGCTCGGTCTTCGTCCGACGGAAGAGCAACAGTCCGTTGAGGGCACGCAGTGCGGCCTCACCGTCGCCCGACATCTGGGCGATGAACGACGGCCGGGATCCGACGAGGCCCGGGTTCGTGAAGTCGAGGATCGCCCACAGGTCACCCAGCCCGTTCTCGATCGGCGTCCCGGTCAGCGCCAGGCGGGTCGTGGCCTTGATGCGGCGCAACTGCTGCGACGTGTCGCTGGCCGGGTTCTTGATCGCCTGCGCTTCATCCAACACGATCGTGCGCCACGTGCCGGCGGCGAGGGCCTCGACGTCGCGAACGGCGGTGGCATACGTGGTGATCACCATGTCGGCGCTGGCGATCTCGGCGGCGAACTCGCCGTTCGAAGCACGTGATGCACCGTGGTGCACCACGACTCGCAGCGACGGCGTGAACCGTGCCGCTTCCGCTGCCCAGTTGCCGACGACGGCAGCCGGCGCGATCACGAGCGTCTTGCCCGTCGCGGCCGACCGGGCGAGGTGGGCCAGCACGGTCGGGGTCTTGCCCAGGCCCATGTCGAGCGCCAGGCAACCACCGAGGCCGGTCGCGTCGAGGAACCCGATCCAGGCAACGGCCTCGGCCTGATACGTGCGCAGTGCGCCGATGAACCCCTCGGGTTGCGTGACCGGCGACATCGAGACCTCGCCCGCAGCACGGACGATGTCGTTGGCCCAGCTGGTGCCCTGCACGACCACGCCGCCGGCCAACCCCGAGCCACCGAGGCCCATGCTGTGGCGCAGGATCTCGGCGCCGGTGAGCTGGGTGATGTTCTCTCGCGACGCAAGCGCTGCGGCGGCCTGCTGCACGTCGAACCGATCGACCTCGATCCAACGACCACGCGACTGCACCAACGGGCGAGCCTGACGAGCGAGACGCCTGACGTCATCGGCGGTCAGCTCAACGTCGTCGAACAGCACCGTCCATGCCACGTTGCTGAGCTGGTGCGCCCCGACGACGGAGTTGGCAGGCGTCTCGGCGAAGAGCCGCAGCGAGGGGCGGGCCTTGCGACGCGACAGCGCCGGCAAGCGAACATCGAACCCCGCGGTCGACAACGTGGGCCCGACGACGGTCATGAACTCCCATGCCTCGTCCTGGCTCATCGCCACCTGCCCGCGACGCGACACACCAACACGATCGATCGCCGGGAAGAGGCGGCCGAGCCGCTGCCACTCCGGGGTCAGCGTGCGTCGCCCACCTTCCGTACGGAGCGCGGCGTCGAGTGGGATCAACGTCCCCTTCCCCGACGGCGCCGACACGGTGACGAGCCACACGCCTCCAGGCGCCGGTGCGTCGAGCTGCACGACCAGCCTCGGGCGCGTCGGCTCGGTGACGCTGCGCGACCAATGCTCCAGGCGGCGCGACAACGCCGAGGCGAGGCCGACGTTGGCTCGGAACGACGTGCCGTCCATCCGGGCGATCACCGTGTCGTCGATGTCCATCGCCGACTTCGCGGCGGGCGGTGGTGCGGGCAACTCGGTGCGCTCGATGCTCTCGGCGACGATCGCTTCGATTGCCGCCGTGATCACGGCGATCGCCGTGGATCGACCGTTGCCGCCGCCGACGGCGACGACTGCGCCGGGCATCGCTGCCGCCAAGGTGTTGACCATCGCACCGTCCAGCAGTGCCGGCACCCACTTGACCTCGGCATCGACCATGCCGTTCTCGGTCCGTCCACCGACTTTCAGGTTGGGCAGGACCGACCCGCTGGCTACCAGGCGCACGCCCTCGAGTGCGGCGCGACCCAGCCAACGGACACTGCCACCGATGCCTTCGAGCTCGTGGCCACCACCGATCGCGACGAGCCAACCGAGTGCATCTTTCAGCGGGATCGCCACAGCCTCGGCGCGCATGCCACCCGGGAGCGGCACGCTGGGGTGGAGTTGCCAGCCGACGGACGGTCCACCGATGGACTCCAAGCGCGTCGCCAGCGCATCGTTGCCGTCGGGTTGCGCACCTCGGCCGGCGGCCCACACGACGACCTGTCCGGCCGACCACGATGCCTGCAACTGCACTTCGCCCGGTTCCCACGGCTCCGACATGATCGGGAGGTCGTCGTCGAGATAGGTCGTTGCGATCGACGACGCCGGTGCGGACGGGGGCGGCGGCGGGCGCAACCGGGCCGCAGTGGCCCGAAGGCCCTCGAGCGTGTCGGTGAAGTCAGCCACGACCTGATCGCGCTCTTCGCCGGTGAGGTTCCTCACCGAGTCGAGATCGTCTTCGGCGTCGATGATCAGGCGGTCGAGCATCATCAGCGACGTGCGCTCGTCGGCGCGCAACAGCGCCAGCTCGTCATCCGATCCCCGGCCTTCGGAGATCGACCAGATCGCCGCTTCGAGTTGTTGTGATTCGCGTGTCAAATGTTGGTCCTGCGCCGGCAGCGCGGTACGGCATCGAAGTCTGCGTGCATGCCCTGTCCCGTAGGGGGCATCGTCGCGTGAGGGGTTGCCGACCCCGGTGGCCAATACTACCCGGCCCAACGGCGTCGCGGGTGCACGCCCTCCCTGTCGAGTCTTCGACGCCTACCTGGGTGCCTCGAACAACTCCACGGGTCTAGAAGGTGACGAGCTCGAAGGCGACGGCGTGGGTCACGCCGAAGCGGGCGCCGGTCGCCTCGGCGCTGGAACGGAGGGATTCGCCGGGGTCGGTCGCGTCGCCGCCCAGGTTGGACAGGTACAACTCGTGACACCGCAGCGATTCGATGCCGCGGCCGAGGTACCCGGTGACGTCAATAGCGTGCGTCGATTGGGGGGAGGAGTTGAACGCCGCAAAGCGAACACCCGCCCAGGCGGGGCCGGCGTCGGGGAAGAGCCACGGGTTGGCGGCGTCGCGCACGGCGTCGAGCAGCGAGCGGCCGACGGCTCGATGGTCGGCATGGTTCCAACTCGGACCACCCCAGCCGTCGCGGTGGTTGATCGACAGGATCATCTCGGGCTGGTGCCGCCGGATCGCTGCGGCGATATCGCGTCGCAACCCGAGACCGGCCTCGACCAGGCCATCGGCATGATCGAGGAACTCGACGACCGAGACACCGACCACCTCGGCGCTGCGCCGCTGCTCCATCTCGCGGGCGGGCCCGACGGTCGCAGGCGGCATCGTCGAGATACCGGCCTCACCGCGTGTCACGAGGAGGTAGCGCACGTCCTTGCCGTGGTCCGTCCATCGAGCGACGGCGCTGGCGGCGCCGTACTCCATGTCGTCGGGATGGGCGACGATGCCGAGCGCCCTGCCCCAGTCCTCCGGCATCGGTTCCAATCGGTCGTCGGGCATCGCGCCATCAGATCACACAGTCGCACCGCGCGATGCTTGGGGCATGAACGAGACCGAGTTGGCCGCCGCTGCAGACGTGAACCTTGCCTCGGCCTGGGCAGCGCTCGGTGGCCCTGCCGGAGCCGACATCACGACGGTCGAGTCCCTCACGATGGTCGCAACGGGTCTCCCGCTGTCGTTCTTCAACGGTGCCTTCCTGCGGGCAGCGCCCCGCGAGCCGGAGCACCTCGTCGCCGAGGCGATCCGGTTCTTCGGCGACCGCGGCCTGCCGTGGCTCCTGTGGGTTCGCGACACGGTCTCGCCGGAGACGCTCGCCGCCGGCCGGGCCGCCGGGCTGCGCGATGCGGGCGGGCCACCGGCGATGGGGATCGTGCCGATACCTCCTCCCCCGGCTCCACCGGCCGAGCTGCGGATCGAGGTCGCATCGACGCCCGAGGCGCTGCGGGATCACGCATCGATGTTGCGGGACGGCTTTGGGATGCCTCAGGAGTTCGTCGACCGGTTGGTGCAGCCGGGCTTGCTCGACGAGCCCGACATCGCCGCGTTCGTCGGGCGCGTCGACGGCCAGCCCGTCAGCTGCTCACTGCTCGCTGTCAGCGGAACGACTGCCGGCGTCTACAACGTGGCGACGCCCGAGCGATTCCGCGGCAAGGGGTATGGCGAAGCACTGACGTGGGCGGTCCTCGCCGAGGGGGCCCGTCGCGGCTGCACGCACGGCGTTCTCCAGGCCTCCGATGTCGGCTACCCCATCTACCGCCGCATGGGCTTCACCGACCTCGGGCGCTACGTGCAGCTGCAGGGACCGCCCGCCGACCCGATCGCGTGAAGCGCGTCAGGGCATGGAGGGAGAGCCGTACGTCACGCAGATCGCGAACGCGTTGATCAACACCAGACCGACCGCGATCGACACGGCCACGGCGGCGCGCCAGTCGCTGCTGGCCCTGCGTTGGACGACCGGCATGTACCACTCCGGCAGCAGGGTCGAGTCGTCCGCGCCGAGCGACCGCAGCGGGACGGCGTCGTCTTCCACCTGCACATCTGGGTCGGCCGCCATCGCCAGCTCGGCCAGTTCCGCATCGCTGAGGTCGAGGTCGCTGATATCGGTATCGACGTCGTCAAGCACGACCGCGACCATACCCCTTCGTCGTAGCCTCGTGGCTTCATGAGCACCTTCCCGCCGGAGTTCTTTCGCCGCAGCGACGAGGACTCCGACAACGCGTTCTACGAGTTCGACCGGTTCGTCACCCACATCGATGACCGGGCGATTCGTGCGGTCGGCCGGCTCTACGAGCACCTCGGTCTCGACGGGCGGGTGCTCGACCTGATGTCGAGTTGGATCTCACACTTCCTGGCTCCACCACGCGAGCTCATCGCACTCGGCATGAACGAACACGAACTGGCAGCCAACCAGGCAGCTACGGCATACGTGGTCCACGATCTCAACCTCGACCCCGTGCTGCCGTTCGACGACGGCCGGTTCGATGCGGCGACGTGCTGCGTCTCGGTCGACTACCTCGTGCGACCGATCGAGGTGTTCGCCGACGTTCGTCGAGTGCTGGTGCCCGGTGGCAAATTGGTGTGCACGTTCTCGAATCGGTGCTTCCCGACGAAAGCCGTGCATGGTTGGCTGAGCACCGACGACGCAGGTCGGTGCCGCGTCGTCGCCGAGTACTTTCGCCAGTCAGGCGGTTGGGACGAACCACAAACAGCGTTGTGCACGCCGCCGAATACTCCCGGCGATCCGCTCTACGCGGTGTGGGCCACGACGCGACTCACGTCAGAGGGGTAGGGGCGGCGGGGGATCGCGAGGATGATGCGGAACGCAACCGTCATCCGGTTGCGTTGCTCCGGATGCTCCACGTTGTATGTGAAGATCGACACTTCGCCCTCCCGTTTGGTTCGTACAGCCTTGACCTGGCCGAATGGTCGTCCTCGTTCGCCGAGCCGGCGTGTGAAGGGACCGGCTCAGTCCTCGTCGGAGGCGAGCAGCGCGTAGACCTTGCGGCGCGTCTCGTCGAGCAACTCGGTGGCACGCTGCCGTTGCGCGTCGGTGCCCGCCATTGCCACCTGCTTGGTCGCCATCAGCAGGTGATGAATCGCCTGTCGCAGGCTCGGGGCACCCTCGCCGGCATCGGTCGA
>JANMNE010000353.1:0-20970 GCA_031373785.1 Ilumatobacteraceae bacterium | reverse complement strand
CCAGTTGATCGACCTGTCGCTGGAGTTGTGGCAGTTGCACTTCGAGATGTTGAACCTCGGTTACGCGGCGTACCTCGACTACTTCGGTTTCTGCAAGCAGGTCTTCCCCAACATCCCCGACCTGTCGATCGCCAAGATGGTTGCCGGCATCGACGTCGATCTGTTCCGTCCCGACGAGGAGTTGCGCCGCCTCGCTCGGCTCGCCGTCGAGACAGGCCTCGGCGACACGTTGTGCGAAGGAACCGTGGATCAGGCGCTGGCCGCGGTGCAGTCGGCAGCCGGTGGCGAAGCGTGGCTGCAGGAGTACGCGACCGCGCAGTACCCGTGGTTCAACTACTCCAACGGGACCGGCTTCTACCACACCGATGCGGTGTGGGCAGAGCGTCTCGACATCCCGTTCTCGTTCATGCGCGGCTACATCCGCAAACTGCAGGCGGGGGAGGAGATCGACACGCCACAAGAGGCTGTGATCGCCGAACGCGACCGTGTTGCGTCCGAGTACATCGATCTGCTCGACGGCGACGACCAGGCCAACTTCGAGGCCAAGTTGGGTCTCAGCCGCACAGTGTTCCACTACGTCGAGAACCACAACTTCTACGTCGAGCACTGGGGCATCAGCGTGATGTGGCGCAAGATGCGCGAGCTGTCGAACGTGTTCATCAAGGAAGGCTTTTGGGGCGACGTCGACGACATCTTCATGCTGAAGCGCGACGACATCCCGACTGCGATCAGCGACATGACGTTTGCCTGGTCTGCCGGTGTTGCACCGCGCGGACCGTCGTACTGGCCCGACGTGGTCGCCAAGCGACGAGCGATCATGGCCGCGTGTCAGGCATGGGATGCGCCGCCCGCACTGGGCGCGCCGCCCGACGTGGTGACCGAGCCGTTCACGATCATGTTGTGGGGCATCACCAGCGACTCGATCCAGAAGTGGTTGGGTGGTGTCAGCGCCGACGGCGGGCTCAGTGGCTTCGCTGCCTCGCCGGGCGTCGTCGAGGGCATCGCCCGTGTGCTGAGCAGCGCGGAGCAGGTCTCCGAGATCCAAGACGGCGAGATCCTGGTGGCCCCGGTCACCGCACCATCATGGGCGCCGATCTTCCGCCGGATCGCCGCCACGGTCACCGACTCGGGCGGGATGATGAGCCACGCCGCGATCGTGTGTCGCGAGTACGGCTTGCCGGCCGTCACGGGCACAGCGTTCGCGACCAAGTCGATCAAGACCGGCATGCGCCTGCGCGTCGACGGCGACAACGGTGTGGTGACGATCCTCGACTGAGCGTTGCCCCTACGCCGATTGCGAGACCGACGACACGAATTCATCGATCACGTCGACCCATCGTTGCCACAGCTGCGGTGGGCAGTCGCCCATTCCTTCGATCGCCTCGAATCGCGCGTCGGGGATCAGTTCGGCCGTTCGGCGGCCGCCGCTGATGTCGATCAGCGTGTCGCAGTCGGCGTGCATCATGAGCGTCGGGACAGCGAGCCACCCATCGACATCCCCATCGCGTGGGCGTGCTCGACACCGACGGCGTCGAGGACGGCGATCCCGTCAGCAGCCATGTCGGACAGCGTGTATGCCTCGCCGTACTCGCCGAGTGAGGCATCGTCGAACTTCGACGACAACCCGACATCGCGGTTGTCGTACCGCAGCACCCGAAGCCCGGCGGCGACGAACATCTCGCACCAGTCCTCGCGGTAGTTGATGCACTGCCCGCCCAATCCGTTGACGAGCAGTAGCGGTCGGATCATCCGGATCGCCGAAGGACTCGTAGTAGATCTCGCAGTCGCCGTTGAATGCCCGCGAACGTATCCGACTTGGTCGGTCCGAGCGGCGAGCAGGTCACCGAATCTCCGGTTGCACCGGAGATTCCGTGACTTGCCCTTGACACCCCAGCCTGGCGAACCACTGCGTGGTGCACCGAACTGTTCCGCCGGCGAGAACGATCGCGTTGCCCCACGACAACGGTGCTGGTCTACTCGTCTCGTGACCACTACGCCGCCGCTCAAGCATCTGCTGCTCGACTTCGGGGGCCCGGTGTTGCTGACCCCGTTCGAGCTGATCGGGAAGGCGCAAGAGACGTTGGGTCACCTGCCGTGGCGCGGCCCGTTCGACACCAGTACCGACCCGGAGTACGTGCAGTGGCAGGCGGGTGAGATCACCGAGCGCGAGTACTGGTCGATTCGCGCCGCACCGTTCGGTCTCGACCTGCGTGGATTGATGCGCCACTTCTACGACCCGCCCGGTGATTACCTCGTCCGCCCAGCGATGGCCGAACTGATCGCACGGCATCGCGCCGCGGGACGGATCGTCGGCGTGCTGACCAATGACATGAACGCGTTCCACGGTCCCGAATGGAAGGCCGGGATTTCTGTGATCGCCGAGTTCGACTTCATCGTCGACGGTTCGATCACCGGGTATCTCAAGCCCGACCCACACGCGTTTCGTCTGGCGCTCGACGCGTTCGGTGCGGCAGCAGCCGACGTCGTGTTCGTCGATGATCAGCAGATCAACCTGCGCGGTGCTGAAGCTGTCGGCATGTCGACCGTGTACTTCGACCCGACTGATTCTGTCAGCTCACTCGACCGGATCGAGGCTGCGCTGGCTTGATCGAGTTCACTTCGTGAACGTCACCGTGACGACTCGCTCGTCGGTGCCGCGAACGACGGTCAGCGTCAACGTCTCGCCGGCCGCACTCAATGCGTCGTGCAGCACTTCGAGCGAGACCAGTGCGACGTCGCCGACCGCAACGAGCAGATCGCCCTCGGCGATACCGGCGTTGGCGGCCGGGCCGTCGGGCTCGACGCCACGGACGAGCACTCCGCTGCGCTCGGGCAAACCGACGGAGGCGCGCAGCTTGGCGGCGACCTCGGGCGGTGCCAGGGCGACGCCGAGTCGGGGACGCACGATGGAGTTGCCGGCGGCGAGGTCGGAGATGGTCGACTGCAACGCCTCGTCGATCGGGCGGGCGACGTAGAAGCCGCGGCCGGTGCGGTGAGTGTTCAATCCGATGACGTGGCCGCTGTCGTCGGCAACCGGCCCACCGGACGCGCCGCGCACGAGCGGCGCGGTGTGCTCGATGCCGCCGTGCACCTGTCGTCCGCGGGGGCCATTGAAGGCCACGTCGACCGACGACACCATGCCGAACGAGATGCGAGTTCGGTGCCCGCCGCGGCTGAGGGCGAAGATGACATCACCGGCGTGGGGGAGTTGCTCGGCCCATGTCGCCGGCGCGACGGTGCCGGTGTCGACGTCCAGCACGACGAGATCCCCGTCTTCGTCGGCGCCGGCGATTGCGCCCTGTTCGGCCCGGCCGTCGGCGAACGTCACCAGCGTGGTGCGGTCGCGCAGGTTGTGTGCGTTGGTCAGCACCTTGCCGGCAGCGATGACGATGCCGCTGCCGCGGCCGTCTTGGCCGATGGTGACCAGGGATTCACCGAGCTCGCCGAGCACGGTACGGGCGGATGCGGAGAGATTCTCGACGATGGACATCTGTGGCTCCTTGACTCGGCAGTTACTTGCTGACCACTAGTAACTATGCATTGAGTAGTAAGCTAGCAGCATGTCGACGAACCTCGCACACGCACTGTCCGTGATCGGTGATCGCTGGACCCTGCAGGTGATCGCCGGATTGCTCGACGGCCCGCAGCGGTTCGGTGAGCTGGCCGAGACGCTCGACGGCATCGCTCCCAACGTGCTGACCACACGACTGCGTCAGTTGGAGCGCGACGGCCTGATCACGGCGACGCCCTACAGCCAGCGACCCGTGCGTCTGGCGTACGCGCTCAGCGATGCTGGCCGCGAGCTCGGTGGCGCGATTGCGTTGTTGTCGGCGTGGGGCTCGCGCCAGATCGGTGATGCCGAAGGCCCGGTGCACGGAGAGTGCGGCACCGCGTTGGAGACCCGGCTCTACTGCCCGACGTGCGAGCGACCCGCCGACGAGGGTGCCGGCGAGCCCCTCCGTTGGATCTGAACGCTTAGCAGGGTGCTGAAAAACCTCTGATTGGTGCTCGCGTTTTGGTGCTGGATCGAAATGAATGGGGGGTATGCGTGGAACCCCTGATCGGCAGTTGTCGATGTTGTCGTCGTTGAGCACCGAGGACCTGATCCCGGCTGATCATCCGATCCGTCGGATCCGTGTCGTGGTCGACGCGGTGCTCGCCGAGCTTGATGACACGTTCGCAGCGATGTACTCGGCTGAGGGTCGGCCGTCGGTGCCGCCGGAGATGTTGTTGAAGTCGACGGTGTTGATGGCGATGTACTCGATGCGTTCGGAGCGGGCGTTCTGCGAACGGTTGAACTACGACATGTTGTTCAAATGGTTCCTCGATCTGCCGATCGATGCCGCATCGTTTGATGCGTCGACGTTTTCGAAGAACCGCCAACGCCTTCTCGATGCCGATGTCGCTGACGAGTTCTTTGCTGCGGTGGTCCGCCAGGCCAAGTTGCGCCGCTACATCTCGTCGGATCATTTCAGTGTCGACGGCACGTTGTTGGAGGCGTGGGCATCGCACAAGAGTTTCAAGCCCAAAGACCACGACCCGGACGGTGATGGCCCGGCTGGTCGCAATGCCGAAGTGCAATGGCATGGTCAGAAACGCTCGAACGACACCCATGCCTCGACGACGGATCCTGAGGCCCGGTTGTATCGCAAGTCGAGCAACACCGCAGCGCAGCTCTGCTACGCCGGGCACCTGTTGATCGAGCACCGATCGGCGTTGATCGTTGACGCGGACCTCACGACAGCGACCGGTTACGCCGAGCGGGACTGTGCGACGGAAATGTTGAAGCGGCTCCCGAAGCATCGGCGGCGACGAACCGTGGCCGGCGACAAGAACTACGACACCAAAGGCTTCGTTGCCGATGTCCGTGCCGCAGGGTTCAGTCCGCACGTCGCGCAGAACACCAGCAACCGAAGATCAGCGATCGATGGGCGCACCACCCGCCACGCCGGCTACGACGTCAGCCAACGGATCCGTAAACGGGTCGAGGAACCCTTCGGTTGGGTCAAGACCGTCGGGGCCGGACGCAAGCTCCGCTACATCGGCCAGGACAGAAACCGGGCCTGGTTCAAGATGACCACCGCCGTCTACAACCTGATCCGCATCACCGCACTCGACGCCGCCACCGCCTGACAACCGTTCCGGCGAGGCCGCCACCCGGTGCCCGGCGAGTGATCGGCCAGTGACGGATCACCAGACACCAACATCGACGATCAAAACTGGCACCGGGCGAGCAGCTCGATCGAGTACACCGACGACAGCCGAACCCCGATCACCAACCAACACCCTCAGGACCAGATTTTCAGCACCCTGTTAGACGCTCGCTTCAGCTGGATCTTCGGGTCACCTGCCGCGAACGGGCTCGAGGAAGTCGTCGATCCACCGCGTCGCCACCCCGGGTGAGACCAGCGCCAGGCACCGCGGCTGATCGCAGGCTGGGTCACGCACCGAGCAGTTGGGCTCGCAGCTCGCGTTTGACGAACTTGCCGTTCGCATTGCGGGGAAGTTGTTGGTCGAGGAACCAGATCGCCGACGGGATCTTGTACTTGGCGATGCGCTCAGCGAGGAACTGCTGCAGCTCTGCTTTGGTCAGCGTTTCGCCCGCGTGCAGCACCACGGCGGCGCCGACCTCTTCTCCAAGTCGCTCGTCGGGGATGCCGAACACCGCCGCTTCGGCGATGGCGTCGTGCGAGTAGATCGCGGCCTCGACCTCGCTGCAGTAGACGTTCTCGCCACCGCGCAGCACCATGTCTTTGGCACGGTCGACGATGAACACGAAACCGTCCTCGTCGATGCGGGCGATGTCGCCGGTGTTGAACCAGCCGTCGCGGATCGCGTCGGCGGTCGCCTCGGGGCGGTTGAGGTATCCCTTGATCACGATGGGGCCGCGCACGCAGAGCTGGCCGACCACGTCGGGGCCTGGTGCCAGGTCGCTGCCATCGTCGTCGACCAGCTTGGAATCGAGCGTCGGCACGATCGGCCCGGCCGAGTCGGGCTTGGCCAGGTACAGCCGTGCCGAGTTGGCGGTGACGATGCCGTGCGTCTCGGTGAGGCCGTAGCCGGTGCCCGGCACGCCATTCTTCAAGGCCTTGTCGATCTTGCCGACGAGGTCGGGCTGCACGGCAGCACCGCCGCCGGTCATCCCGCCGAGCGAGCTGGTGTCGCGCGTCGCCCAATCGGGATGCGCCAACAGCTCGCGGCTCATGGTGGGGACACCAGAGAAGTTGGTGACCCGCTCGCGCTCGATCAGCTCGAGCGCCCGGCCCGCGTCCCATTTGCGAGTGAACACGACGGTGCCACCGGTCAGCGTTGCCGGGTGCATGAGGCAGTTGCACGCGGTGACATGGAACAGCGGTGTCGGCGCCATGATCACGATCTGCGCCGGCGCCGTCGGGGGTGATGCGGGCGCCGCCACGTCACCGGCTGCAACAGCCTTGGCCTCGGCCATCGAGATCGCCGTGGTCATGTAGGCGATGTTGAGGATGTTGTGGATCGAGCCACGGTGCGTCAGTTGTGCGCCCTTGGGGAAGCCAGTCGTGCCCGAGGTGTAGAAGATGCACGCATCGTCGTCGGGGTCGATCTCGGCATCCGGCAACGCATCGGGCGCAGTGTCGGGTTGCACGACGTCGCTCCATCGAACGGAGTCGATGGGCAGGGCGCGATCGGTGCGCACCGACACGAGGTGCAGCGGTGACGCCGAGCGGACGCCATCGAGCACCGGCAGCACGCGCTCCAGTCGCTCGTCGTCGGCGACCAACACCTTCGGTCGCGAATCGGTGAGGGCGTACTCCATCTCGGCACTCGTCCACCATGCATTCATGCCGACCACCGCGGCGCCGATCGAGACGGTCGCCCAATAGGAGATCACCCACTCGGGATAGTTGCGCATCGCAATCGCAACGCGATCGCCGCGCCCGACACCGCACGTGTGATGGAGGTAGTGGGCGAGGGATCGCACGCTCGCTTGCACTTCCGCGTACGTCAGCCGCTCGTCCTCGTAGACGATGTAGGTCTTGTCGGCATGCCCCGCGGCGAGTTGCCACAACACGCGCAGCGTCGGCGGTGCAGCGGCGAACACCCGCATCGGCACGCCGCGGACGACGATCTCGGTGGTCGCGAACGGTCCGGCGTCGAGGTCGTTGCAGGCTTGGCGGTAGTGGTCGATCACCGAGACATCATGCCTCGCGAGTGGCGCCCGGACGCGAGCGGGCCGGGCCTGCTTGCGTGGACCCGGCCCATTGCGTGAACCAAGGCGCTATGTGGCGTCGGACTTCTTTGGGTCGTACAGCATCCCGAGGATGCCGCCGTACACCAAGTGCCAGATCAGGATCGCCAGCGGCAGCTTGGCGCCGTCGGCGGTGTAGAAGCTGAAGAACCCGTAGCCCGACTTCGGCACGTACACATACGGAACCAAGAAGCCCATGCTGATGATTGCCAGCACGACGCCGAACAGCAACCCCTTCTGAATGCTCTGCATCTTCGACCCGAACGACGGGATCTTGGCGCGCAGTGTGAGCACGAACAGAATCGCGAAGACGACTCCATTGACCATGTGGATCGACTGGCCGACGAAGAACTGTCCGGTGTTGCCATAGTTGCTGAAGTCAGCGGCGAACGACGCCGGTGCGAACAGCCCGCCGTTGAAGTTGGGCCAAGGAAGCGGCGGCAGGCCGATCCCCTTGGCGTAGTAGCCCCAGATCGTGGTGATCTGAACGGCGATGAAGCCGGCCAGCGCCGCCCCTTGAAGCGGGTGGCGATAGACCCAGTCCTGGTAGCGGTCGTCGACGTCGAGAGCGTTCTCTATGTCGTGAGCATCCATGTGAAACCCCCATTCCACGTGCGTGACGACTGTCACGGCACGGTAAAAATGGTAGCTGCTTGTGCGCTTGTGATACGAGATGTGCTTGCGCGCTCAATTAATTGTGATGCAGCGCGGCGTTGAGCCCTTCCCAGGCCACGGAGCGGGGGATGGCCTCCACCGCACCCGTCTGGCTGTTGCGCCGGTAGAGCAGGCCGCTCGCACCACTGAGCTGGCGAGCCTTGACCACCTCGCCGTCCGGCAGCTTCACCAGCGTGCCGGCGGTGACATAGAGCCCGGCTTCGACGACGCATTCGTCGCCGAGGCTGATGCCGATGCCGGCTTCGGCGCCGAGCAGGCAGCGCTCGCCGATGGTGATCTGGTCCTTGCCGCCGCCCGAGAGCGTGCCCATGATCGAGGCGCCGCCGCCGATGTCGCTGCCGTCGCCGACGACGACGCCGGCAGAGATGCGACCCTCGACCATCGAACGACCGAGTGTGCCCGCGTTGTAGTTGACGAAGCCTTCGTGCATCACGGTCGTGCCGGCTGCCAGGTGAGCGCCGAGACGCACACGATCGGCATCGGCGATTCGCACACCGCTGGGCACGACGTAGTCGGTCATCCGCGGGAACTTGTCGACGCCGTGCACCGTCAGCATCTGCCCGGTCGAGCGCATGCGCCAGCGGACCCAATCGACCTGATCGACGGCAACGGGTCCGAGGTTGGTCCACGCCACGTTCGTCAGCAACCCGAAGGCGTTGTCGAGGTTGATCGTGCGTGGCGCGCACAAGCGGTTCGACAGCAGATGCAATCGGAGGTACATGTCGCTGGGCGACTCGGGTGCCGCGTCGAGATCGATCGACGTCTCGACCACTCGCACCTCGACGCCACGCACCGAGTCGTGTCGGTTGGCGGTCTCGCGGTCGACGAGAGCCGCCGATGGATCGAACTCGCCGAGCCCGAGGTCGGGGTACCACGTGTCGAGCACGGAGCCATCGGCGGCGATCGTGGCCAGCCCACGTCCCCATGCCATGCGTGCGGCGCTCACTACATCACCTCCGGGCGAAGTGTCGGGAACAGAATGACTTCCTTGATCGACGAGACACCGGCGATCAACATCGCCACGCGGTCCATGCCGATGCCGAGGCCGCCGGTCGGCGGCATGCCGTACTCCAGGGCCCGAAGGTAGTCCTCGTCGACCGTCCCGGCCTCGACGTTGCCGGCCTCGCGCGCTGCCTGTTCGTCCTCGAAGCGGGCCCGCTGCTCGACCGGATCGTTGAGCTCGCTGTAGCCATTGGCCAACTCGCGCGCGTTGACGAACAGTTCGAAGCGCTCCGTCAAAAACGGATCGTTGCGGTCGGTTCGTGCCAGCGGCGAGATCTCCACGGGGTGACCGGTGACGAAGGTCGGATGCATCAACGACGATTCGGCTGTCGCCTCGAACAGCTCTTCGATGATCTTGCCGCTGCCCCACGACGGGTTGTACCCGACGCCGTGCTGCTCGGCGAGCGTTCGCAGCGCTTCGACCGGCATCGACGGATGCACCTCTGTGCCGATCGCCTCGCTGGTGAGGTCGATCATCCGGGCCCGCCGCCACGGCTGGGCCAGATCGACCTGGTCCTCGCCGATCGTCACCACCGAGGTGCCCGTGGCGTCGATGGCCGCCTGGGTGATCAGCCGCTCGGTGATGTCGATCATCTCCGAGTAATCGGCGAAGGCCTGGTACAGCTCCATCATCGTGAACTCCGGGTTGTGGCGTGTCGAGATCCCCTCGTTGCGGAAGATGCGGCCGATCTCGAAGACACGTTCCATGCCGCCCACGATGAGCCGCTTGAGGTGCAGCTCGAGGGCGATGCGCAGGTACAGCTGCATGTCGAGGGTGTTGTGATGGGTGACGAACGGTCTGGCGTGCGCGCCGCCGGCCTCGAGATGCAGCACCGGTGTCTCGACCTCGATGAACCCATCGGAGTGCAGCGTGCGACGAAAGCTGGCGATGATCTCGTGGCGGATGCGGAACGCCCGACGTGCCTCTTCGTTGACGATCAGGTCGGCGTATCGCTGGCGGAACCGCGTATCGGTGTCGGTGAGGCCATGCCACTTGTCGGGCATCGGCCGTACCGCCTTCGCCAGCAGCTCGACACGGTCCACCTTCACGCTCAGCTCGCCCTTGCGGGTGGTCATGACCGTGCCTTCGGCCCCGAGCCAGTCGCCGAGGTCGAACTCGCCGAATGCGTCGAATCCATCGTCACCGATGATCGCCTTGGAGACGAACAACTGCACCTCGCCGCTGCGATCGAGCAGTGTGGCGAAGATCAGCTTGCCCTGCTGGCGACGCAGCATCATCCGCCCCGCGACGGTGACGCGGTGCTCGGTCTCGGTGCCGGGCTCGAGCGTGCCGAACTGGGCGCGCAGGTCGCCGAGGGAGTGGGAGCGGTCGAACCGGTAGGGATAGGGGTTGGTCCCGCCATCGCGCAAGGCCCCGACCTTGTCGAGTCGCTTGGCCTTCTCTGCCGCTAGACCGCTGCCGGTGTTGTCTGGCTCGAGGTCGGGATCGTCGTGACTCACAAGGGCATGACGGTATCGCTTCGACCGTGCTGACCGCGAGCCGTTTCGGCGTCGCTGGTAGGTTGGTGCCCGACATGCGGCTGGACAACGACCCGGACACCACGCCGGACGACCTCAGGAACTGACTGCATGATACGAACTCGACTCACCCGAACCGCCGCATTGCTGGTCATCGCCTCAGGGGCATGGGCGGCAATTCCAGGCGAGGCCGCCGGTCCCGCGGCGGTCATCGCCGAACCGGCAACGGGTGGCGCTCCGGCTCAAAACCTCAGCGTTCCGGGCGACCTCGTCTCGATCTACAACTTCGGGCCGCTGCAGCCGGCCGTGGTCGACGCAGCGATCGGCGCCGCCGTCGATGCCGGTGGCTGGGGCGTGGTCGGTCGCGGCTTCGGCATCGGCCTGGTGCAGGTCACCCGCGGTGGCGTGCCGATCCATCAGGCGCCAGGCCCACTCGGGTCGTGGTACTTCCCGACGTCGGTCACGGCGTTGCCGCTCGACTCGATCGGCGCGGCGATGGGCCGCGAGGTGTCGAAGTTCATCGCTGCGGGCACCGTGGTGATGGGAGCGACCTCGGCCAGTCTCAGCGGCGCCCAGGCCGGCGACATCTTGGAGCTCGCCACTGCAGACGGTTCGATCGTGCAGTACCTCGTCGGGCGAGTAGCCCCTGATGCCGAGGTCGGTGGCACCGAGATCGTCATGTCGACCTCCCAGGCCGACCTCCTTGGAGCGATCATCGGCACCAGTGTGTTGATCTACGGGCAGTTTGATCGCACGGCGCTCGACACCGCGTTGGCCGGGCGAGGGCTGAGCACGAATCCGAGGGTCCGTGTGAGGCGGTCATGGGATCCCCTCGACCCCGATGGCACCATCGGCCTCGCCAAGACCAAGAAGTTGCTCGGCGAGTTGGCCTACACCCTGACCTCCAGCGGGGCCATGCTGGTCGACAGCGCCTGGCAGGCGGCCTACATCCCTGGTCGCGAGCCATACCCGACCGGTATCCGCGCCGCCTGCAACAACGCCATCAAGGCCGATCTGGCAGCAGCATTGCAGGCCGTCGTCGATGCGGGTCTTGCAGGATCGATCGACGTTGCCAACGCCAACACGTTCGGAGGGTGCTTCGGCCCGAGGTTCACCCGGATCGTCGGGACCCAGCTCGGCACGTTGTCGCGTCACACCTGGGGGCAGGCATTCGACACCAACACGACGAGCAACTGTCAGGGTTGTGTCCCGCAGATGGACTGTCGTGTGGTGCGCATCTTCCGCGCCCACAACTTCGCGTGGGGGGGAAACTTCGTCAACCCCGACGGCATGCACTTCGAGTGGGTCGGCGAGCCACGCAACACGTACCAGTATCCGTCGAGGTACTGCCCCAACGTTGCGGGCGGTGGGATCCAATCCTTCGCGCTCACACGAGACAGTCGCGGTGTCATGTTCGCGGACGATGGCTGGGCACTCGCCGGGGACTGAGCGCCGCTAGCCTTTCGTCCCGGTGGCAACTCGATTCGTGATCATCGGCGGCGGGCCGGCTGGCAACACTGCGGCGACATACGCCGCACGTCTCGGGGCCCAGGTGACCATGATCGAACGCGACGTCGTCGGCGGCGCGGCCCACCTGTGGGACTGCATCCCGTCCAAGACGATGATCGCCACGGGCGGAGCGATGAGCTTCTCGCGTCGGATCCATGGGATGGGTCTCGAGCAGCAGGAAGCCGAGGTCGACATCGAGGCGCTGACCGAGCGCATCGAAGGGATCAAGGCTCGGCTGCAGCAGGGCACCACCCGGCTGCTGGACAGCCAGGGCGTGCAAATGCTCCACGGCACGGCGCGCCTGCTCAGCGACCACGATGTCGAGGTCACGACCGTGGAGGGCACACGAACGATTGCCGCCGACGCCGTGTTGATCGCCACCGGCTCGCGGCCGCGCATCCCCGATTGGTGCACCACCGACGGCGAGCGGATCCTGACCACACGCGAGTGCTATCCACCGTCGATCTTCCCGGAGAACATCACCGTGATCGGCTCCGGCGTGACCGGCGTGGAGTTCGTGCACATGTTCAGCAGCTTCGGCGCCAAGGTCACCCTGGTCGTCAGTCGCCAGCAGGTGCTGCCGCAGAAGGATCCGGAAGTCGCCGCCGTGCTCGAAGCCGATTTCCTGCAGCGCGGCGTGCACCTGTTGAAGGGTGCTCGGGCGATCTCGATCGAACGCGAGGGCGATGAGGTCGTCGTGCGCTGCGATGACGGCAGGGTCGTCCGCAGTTCGCATGCGGTCCTGGCGATCGGGTCGATCCCCAACAGCGACGGTCTCGGCCTCGACAAGGCCGGGGTCGACGTCGACCGTGGCGGGTTCGTGACCATCAACCGCCACTGCCAGAGCAACGTGTCGCACATCTACGCCGCCGGCGACGTCAGCGGCAAGCTGCCGCTCAGCAGCGTCGCGGCGATGCAGGGCCGCAAGGTCGCCGAGCACGTGATGGGATTGCAGAAGGTCGCCCACCGCCACCTCGACTACGACAAGGCGGCCAGCGCGATCTTCACCGAACCGGAGATCGCCGATGTCGGGCTCGCCGAAGCCGACGCGTTCGCCGTCGGCCGCAAGATCCGCGTCACCAAGGTGCCGTTCAGCGCAACGCCGAAGGCACTCATCAACAACGATTTCCGGGGCTTCGTCAAGATCATCAGCGACCCGGCCACGGGCGTGGTGCTGGGTGGGTCGATCGTCGGACGCCACGCGGCAGAACTGATCAGCGTCATCGCCCTGGCGGTCACGGCGAACCTCAAGGTCACCGACATCGTCGAGAGCCTGCTCGTCCATCCCGCCCTTGCCGAGGCGCTCGCAGAAGCGGCGGAGTAGGTGTTCCCGGCCGGCGACGAGGTTGCTCACGCGGCGGTCCCGGCCGGCTTGACCCTGGCGCCCATCGTCCGGCGGGTCGGGGGCCTGGTCATCGATCAGATCCTCGTCGCCTTGCCGGTGTTCGCCGTGGTGGTTGCCGTCGGGTTCACACCGAGCGACACGGTGACATCGAAGTCGTTGCTGGTGTTCAACATCGCTGTGACCTCGCTGGCGTTCGTGTACGAGACGCTGATGATCGCCCTGCTCGGCCGCACGGTCGGCAAGCTCGCGATGGGCACCCGTGTGGTCCGCCTGGTCGACGGGGGACGCCCCGGTTGGTGGGAGGCGGTGATGCGCGCCCTGGTGCCGCTGTCGTTGGGCGCGATCCCGCGCGTCGGGGTGTTCCTCGGCGTCTTGGTGTATTCGATCGCACTGTGGAACCCGCTACGCCAAGGCCTGCACGACAAGGCGGCCGGCACCCTGGTGGTGCGCCACGCCGCCCCCGACGCAGTCGCCTGACTCAGCCAAGACGCGCGTCGAACCCGTAGCGGTTCATGACCTCTGTGCCGGTCTCGGTGATCAGCAGTTGATCCTCGAGCTTCACACCCTGGCCCGTGGCAACCGAGCCGACGTAGCTCTCCACGCAGAACACCATGCCCGGCTCGAACGCGTCGTCGAGGGGATATGGCTCGCCGGGGACGGCGTGCGGCAGGTTGGGAAACTCGCCAGACATGCCGAGTCCGTGACCGAGGCAGTAGTACCGACTGGCCTGATGCTCGGCCGGCACAGGCCAGGCGTGACGGGCCACGTGCTCGAACGACACATCGGGGCCGATGAGCGCGCTGTTGTGCATCAGTTGCTCATGCGCACGCGCGTACAACGAGCGCTGGTCGCCGGTGGGCGTGCAATCACCGGCAAGGAACGTGCGTGAGAAGTCGACCGAGTAGCCCTCGAACGCGGTGGTGTCGGTGTCGAGGCAGACCAGATCGCCCGATTCGATGACCCGGTCGCTGCACTCCTGGAAGTACGGGAAGGTGCGGTGCCCGCTCTGCATCAGACGCGCCACGATGTAGTGGCCGTGCGATGCGATGAACGGCGCATGAAACTCGCTCCATGCCTGGTTCTCCGTGACCCCGGGCCGGAGCCGCTCCTCGAACACCACAGTGGCGTCCTCCACTCGCCGCATGGCCTCGTGCATGAACGACAACTCGATCGGTGGTTTGACCCGCCGGGCGCGGCTGAAGATCGGATCTGCGTCGGCCAGGTCGAACCCTGCGGCTCGCAAGGCGTCGGCCGTCTCGAAGCGGAACCGGTCGATCGCCAGGCGGTCGAGTCGGCCGAGTTGATCGCGCACCATCCCGGCGATCTCGGTGGCCATCGCCTGCGACTGCTCGACGACGGAGCCATTGCTGCTCACGAAGCACAGCGCACGTGCACCACGAACCTCGTCGATCGTCGGAAGCTCGGCGGCGAGGTGCTCGCCGCCGAAGAAGTCGAACAGGATGACGGGGCCGGACGCGAAGACCAAGAGGTATCGCGCCGGTGTGCGGGCGGTGAACACCGACATGTTCGTGGCGCCCGTGGCGTACTGGATGTTGACCGGGTCGGTCACGAGCAGCACGTCGAGGCCCGCCGCGGTCATTGCGTCGCGGGTGCGCCCGAGCCGCGTCAAGTAGAGCTCGTCACGACCATCCATTGATCAGGCGATGACCACGACGACGTCGCCGGCGCCGACGGTGTCGCCTGCTTTCACCTTGATCTCCTTCACGGTGCCGGCCTTGTCGGCGGCGATCTGGTTCTCCATCTTCATTGCTTCCAACACCACCACGGCCTGACCGACCTCGACTGCTTGGCCGAGCTCGACCAGCACCTTCACGATGGTCCCCTGCATCGGCACCTCGACGTTGCCCGACCCGACTGCCGCGGCACCACTGCCGGTCGACGATCGTGGCGCCTTGCGGGCCACTTTCGCGGCGCCGCCGACGGCGACTGCCGGCGCGTCGGGAACCCACATCTTGACCTCGAAGCGCTTGCCGTTGACCTCCACCGTGGTGGTGCGTTGCACCAGTTCAGGTGCTTGGTCGTCGGCTGGCTCCGGTGGTCTGGGCGGTTCGACATCGGAGAGGTCGAGGCGCTCTTCGACCCACTTCGTCGAGTGCTCCATTGCCTGGAAGTCGGGATGGCTGAGGATCGCGATGTCGGCGGGGATGGTGGTGGCAACACCTTCGACCACCAGCTCCTCCAAGGCGCGGATCGTGCGGGCGATGGCGGTCGGGCGATCCTTGCCCCACACGATCAGCTTGCCGATCAGGTTGTCGTAGTACTGGCTGATGGTGTCGCCGGTCTGGTATCCGGCGTCGAAACGCAGGCCGAAACCGTTGGGGGCGACCATCTTGGTCAACGTGCCGGGTGACGGCAGGAACTTGCCGCCCGCCGGGTTCTCGGCGTTGATGCGCACCTCGATGCCGTGGCCACGAATGCACGCCGCCACTTGCTCCTGCGTCATCGGCAGCGGCTCGCCGCTGGCCACTCGGATCTGCCATTCGACGAGATCGATGCCCGTGATGGCCTCCGTGACCGGGTGCTCGACTTGCAGGCGAGTGTTCATCTCGAGGAAGAAGAACTCGCCGTCCTGGTAGATGAACTCGACCGTGCCCGCGTTGTAGTAGCCCACGGCCTTGGCTGCCTTGATCGCCGCCTCGCCCATCGCCGCCTCGACGCCGGGCCCGAGGTTGAGGGCAGGGGCTTCCTCGATCAGCTTCTGATGGCGGCGCTGTGCCGAGCAGTCGCGGGTGCTGATCCACACCACATCACCGTGCTGGTCGCCGACGATCTGCACCTCGACGTGGCGCGGCCAGGTGAGGTATCGCTCGATGTATATCTCGTCACGGCCGAAGAACGCCTTTGACTCGCGCTTGGCGCTCTCCATCGCCGCTTGCACCTCGTCGGCGCTCATCACCACTTTCATGCCGCGGCCACCACCGCCGTAGGCCGCCTTGATCACCAGCGGGTAGCCGTGTTCGGCGCCGAATGCCAGGATCTCGTCGGCAGACTTGGCGAACTCGGTCGTGCCCGGCACGATCGGTGCGCCGCCGCGCTGGGCCGCCCGGCGCGAACTGACCTTGTCGCCCATCTCGTCGATCGCTTCCGGTGGCGGACCGATGAACGTGACCCCTTTGGCAGCGATCGCCCTGGCGAAATCGGCGTTCTCGCTGAAGAACCCGTACCCGGGGTGCACGCCGTCGGCGCCGCTGTCCTCGATCGCTCTGAGGATGGCCTCGGTGTTGAGATAGCTCTCCGCAGCGGTCTGCCCGCCGAGCGCGTAAGCCTCGTCGGCGCGGCGCACATGGAGCGCATCGCGATCGAGTTCGCTGTACACCGCGACCGTCTTGATTCCGAGGTCGCGGGCGGCACGAATGACGCGGACGGCGATCTCTCCACGGTTGGCGATCAGGATCTTGGTGAGCACGAGTGCCAATCTTGCTTCATGGGTACTCCCCGCGCCACATGGCTGGTCACCGTCGTCGACGAAACCGGCAGCACCAACACCGATCTGTTGGCCGCCGCGGCCTCCGGCGCGCCCGATCACAGCGTGCTGATGGCACGGCATCAAACCGCCGGGCGCGGCCGCCTCGACCGTCAGTGGATCGCCCCGCCGGGCACCAACCTGCTGGTCTCGCTGCTGTTCCGAGCGGTGCCCGAGCACCCTCATGAGCTCACGCAGCGCGTGGCGTTGGCGGCAGCTCGGGCATGTGCAGACATCGCCCGCGTGTCGCCGACCCTGAAGTGGCCCAACGATCTGCTGCTCGACGGTCGCAAGCTGGCCGGTGTGCTGGCCCAGTCCGGTGGCAACGAGTCGGGCGGGAGCCGACCGGGGTACGTCGTCGTCGGGCTCGGCCTCAACGTCGGCTGGGCGCCGGAAGGCGCGTCGTTCCTGGGCACCGGCCACGACCCGCTCGAGGTGCTGCACGCCCTGCTCGACGCGTACGACCAACTGCCGTCCGGCATCGCCGAGCTCTACCGGGCTTCGCTGTCGACAATCGGTCAGCCGGTCCGCGTCGAACTGACCGACTCGTCGGTGGAGGGCAGGGCGCTCGATGTGACGCCTGACGGACGGCTGGTCGTGCTCGACGACTGCGGCATCACCCATCGGTTCGACACCGGCGACATCGTTCACCTGCGCTAGGGGTGCCCGACAAGGGGTCGGGTGCGCAAGTACCCTCGGTACGTGCTCGCCCCCGACGTTGCCCCGCGCTCGCGACGACGGCGGCGGCTTCCCAGCCTGCTGGCGATGGCCGCGCTCGTGGGGGTGCTCGGCGCGACCGGAATGTTGATCGCGGCGCGCACGACCATCGATTCGGTCGAGCGGGTTCCGGGCGTGGCGTCAAGCTTCGACCAGTCGAGCGGGTCGATCGAGAACTTCTTGCTGGTCGGCTCCGACAGCAGGGCGGGTGCCGACCCGACATCGGCCGACGCCGGCGGGATCGGCACCGAGGCCGACGTCTCGGGTCATCGCAGCGACACGATCATGATCCTGCGGCGCGACAAGTCCACCGGTGACGCGGCCTTGCTGTCGATTCCACGCGACCTGTGGGTCCAGGTATCGGGGCACGACAGCAAGCGGCGCATCAACTCGGCGTTCAACGACGGGCCCGAGGTGCTCGTGCAAACACTGCAGAACGAGCTCGGCCTCCCCATCCACCACTACGTCGAGATCGACTTCTCCGGCTTCAAGTCCCTGGTCGACGCTCTCGGCGGTGTGCAGATCTGCGTCGATTTCGCCACGCGAGATGTCAGTACCGGGTTGAACATCACCGAACCGGGTTGCCACATCCTCGGCGGGGTGCAGGCACTCGCCTACGCCCGCAGCCGTCACTACGAGGAGTACCGCGACGACAAGTGGCACGAGGACCCGGCGTCGGACTTCGGGAGGACGAAGCGCCAGCAGCAGTTCGTCAACCTGGCG
Source organism: Ilumatobacteraceae bacterium (assembly GCA_031373785.1). Classification (GTDB taxonomy): domain Bacteria; phylum Actinomycetota; class Acidimicrobiia; order Acidimicrobiales; family Ilumatobacteraceae; genus JAENVT01. The sequence goes on along the minus strand of JANMNE010000353.1, from coordinate 2,811 downwards.
TTGCAGACCGCGCTGGATCGGATCAAGGTCGACCCCTTCGCGGCCGGTCGCCTGGTCACGGCCATCGGATCCTCACTTCGAGTCGACGACGAACTCGACCCCATCGCCGCTGCCGCGTCGCTGCGATCAGCGGTCGATGGTGGCATCGCCACCTACTCGCTTCCCGTGTTCGGCAAGACGATCGGGGGCAATGCGGTGCTGTTGTTGGGCGACGGTTCCGATGCAGTGCTGGCCTACTTCCGAGGGCAAGGCCCGGCGCCGGCAGCGAATGCCTAGCGCGGCCCGCCATACTATGCGACTGTCATGAAGGCTCTCATTCTCGCCGGCGGCGCCGGTACCCGGCTGCGGCCGATCACGCACACCAGCGCCAAGCAGTTGGTCCCGGTCGCCAACAAGCCGATCCTGTTCTACGGGATCGAGGCGATGGTCGCTGCGGGCATCACCGAGATCGGCGTGATCGTCGGCGATACGCGTGCGGAGGTGATGGCCGCGCTCGGCGACGGTTCCCGCTTCGGTGCGAGGTTCACCTTCATCCCGCAGGACGCGCCGCTCGGCCTGGCCCACTGCGTGCTGATCGCCGAGGACTTCCTGGGCGACGACGACTTCGTGATGTACCTCGGCGACAACCTGCTCGAACAAGACCTCGGTGCGTTCGTGCATGCGTTCGAATCGGCACGCGAGGGAGCGGACCCGCCGACCGCGCAGATCTTGTTGAAGCAGGTCCCCGACCCGCACCGCTTCGGGATCGCCGAGCTCGACGATGGTGGCAACGTCGTGCGACTCATCGAAAAGCCGGCTGACCCACCGAGCGATCTGGCCCTGGTCGGGGTGTACCTGTTCGACCGCACCATCAACGAGGCGGTTCGCTCGATCGAGCCGTCGCCGCGTGGCGAGTTGGAGATCACCGACGCGATCCAGTGGCTCGTCGATCAGGGCAAGCGGGTTCGGTGCGAGCTGCTGACCGGGTGGTGGATCGACACCGGCAAGCTCACGCCCCTGCTCGAGGCCAACCGCCTCTTGTTGGAGAAGATCGAGACCCGAGTCGACGGCAAGGTCGACGAGGCGTCGACCATCGACGGCCGTGTGATCATCGAGGCCGGTGCGACGGTGACCAACTCCATCCTGCGCGGCCCGCTGGTGATCGGGTCGGGTGCGGTGATCACCGACAGCTTCGTCGGCCCGTTCTCGGCGATCGGTGACGGTTGCGAGATCGTCAACAGCGAGGTCGAGCACTCCGTGATCATGGAGCGCAGCAAGGTGATCGACATCCAACGCCTCGAAGACAGCTTGATCGGCAAAGAGGCGGTCGTCACCCGCTCGCAGGTCAGGCCCCGCGCCCTGCGGTTGATGATCGGCGACCATTGCCAGATCGACGTCGAATGAGCCAACAGCAAGCGAGGCAGCGCCCATGCCAACCGTGACCGAAAGCGACAAGATCGCCGGTGTGTGGATCGTCGATCCGTCGATCCACGGCGATCAACGCGGCCTGTTCATCGAGACCTACCGCCGCGAGTGGTTCCCCAACGGGCGCGAGATGGTGCAGAGCAATCGGGCCAACCGTCAGGCAGGCTCGCTCGTGGGCCTGCATTACCACCTCCACCAGGCCGACTACTGGTACGTGCCGTTCGGGCACGCGCGCGTGGTGCTCCACGATCTGCGCGCCGGTGGGCCGACCGACGGCGCCACCCTCGAACTCGACCTCACCGGCGACAACCACACGGGCGTGTTCATCCCCCCGGGTGTCGCACATGGCTTCGCGGCCATCACCGACATGGTCATCACCTACCTCGTCGACGGCTACTACAACCCGGCTGACGAGCTCGGCGTGCTGTGGAGCGACCCAGCGGTCGAAGCCGATTGGGGCATCGGCGACCCGATCCTGTCGACACGCGATCAGACCAACCCGTTACGCGCCGACCTTCCGGATGGTCGCCGTCCCTACTTTCCGATGAGGACCTGAATGAAACTGTTCATCACCGGAGCTGCTGGGTTCATCGGCTCGAACTACGTACGTTGGCTGCAGAGCAACAGCGACGACGAGGTGACGATCTTCGACGCGCTCACCTATGCGGGGAACCTGGCGAGCATCCGTGACGTGCTCGACGACCGCCGCTTCACGTTCGTGCACGCCGACATCTGCGACGAGGACGATGTGCTGACGGCGATGGACGGCCACGACGCTGTCGTGCACTTCGCCGCCGAGACACACGTCGACCGGTCGATCAAGGACGGCTACTCGTTCGTTCGCACCAACTGCTTCGGCACGAACGTGTTGTGCGATGTTGCCCGCCGCGTCGGAGTGCAGCGCTTCCTGCACATCTCGACCGACGAGGTGTACGGGTCCATCGAGCACGGATCGTTCAGCGAGACCGACCTCTTGTCGCCGCGATCGCCGTACTCCGCCGCCAAAGCGGGCAGTGACCTGATCGCCCTCAGCTACCACACGACGCACGGCCTGCCGGTGCTGGTCACGAGGTGCAGCAACAACTTCGGGCCGTACCAGTTCCCGGAGAAGGTGATCCCGCTGTTCACCACGAACCTGCTCGACGGCCAGAACGTGCCGCTGTACGGCGATGGTGGCAACATCCGCGACTGGATCCACGTCCACGATCACAACACCGCAGCGGACCTCGTGTTGCGCTCCGGCAACGTCGGCGAGGTCTACAACATCGGTGCGGGCAACGAGATCACCAACCGCGAGCTGACCCACCGGTTGCTGGAGCTCACGGGACGCGACGAGAGCTTCATCACGCCGGTCGAAGACCGCCTCGGCCACGATCGGCGTTACTCGATCACCCACGACAAGGTCAC
>JANMNE010000251.1:0-50983 GCA_031373785.1 Ilumatobacteraceae bacterium | reverse complement strand
ACCCATCACCGTTGGACAAGGCGAGAGACTTCGGCTCAAGGTGGTGAACAACACGATGATGTTCCACCCGATCCACCTTCATGGTCACACCTTCGAGATGGTCGGGCAGGGCAACGCGCGCAAAGACACGGTCAACGTGCTGCCTATGTCATCGGTTGAGTTCGACATCGAGGCGGACAACCCTGGCCAGTGGATGCTCCACTGCCACAACACGTACCACTTCGAGACGGGAATGGCGACGACACTGTCGTATCGAAAGTGATTCTCTGCCGCGCGATTGCTGCGCCGTAGTGAGCGCACATCGGGCCTCGGTCAGGTGGTGTTGTCGAACCAGTCGACCAGCCGCTTTGTGTTCAGACCGGTGTTCTCGAGGTGCGGCAGGTGGCCCGTCTCAACGAGTTGGTGCTCGCTAGGGTCGTTGGCGGCGTCGAAGAGGATCTGGGATTGCTCCGCGGGTTGAAGGTGATCCGTCCGTCCTTGGATGACGAGGATCGGACGGTGCAACGCGTGGACGGCGGTAGGTCCGTCCCAGTCGAGCAGCGAGCGGTAGGTCCCGATGGTGAGGAGCATCCGGCGTGGCGTCGTGAGCAGGAAGTCGGCGAGGTGGGCGGGGCAGTTGCTGGCGACGACGCCGCGCACTCTGGGGTCCGCAGTCGCGACCTGGATAGCGATCATCGCGCCCAGACTGTTGCCGAACACCCCGATCCGTTCGAAGCCACGCCCGCTGACGAGACCGACGGCCCGGCGAGCGTCCGACGCGAGGTCGGCAAGGCTCCATCTGCCTCTCGGGCCGTCGCTGCGACCGTGCCCGCGATAGTCAAAGCTGAGAACGTTGTAGCCCGAGGCGGTGAGTGCTTCGGCGAGTGGTTCGTACTCGAAGGTATGGAACCCGAGACCGCACAGCAGCACGATCGTTGGTGCCTCCTGGTCGCTTGTGCGCAGGCGTGCGTACAGTTCGGGACCCCCGCCGCCCAATCGGATCTCTTCTACTTGCCCGCTCACGGCTCATCGCCCATCGCGCAGTGAAGGAAGACCTGCGCGATCGCGAGATGCCAGCTCGGTCCGGCGACGAATGAGACGGCGCCCACACTCGGCATGATGGTGCGCGATCAGCGGAGCTGGGCTTGGACCGCAGAGGTCAACTCGGCCGGATCGACCCACATGCCCGGATAGTCGCCTCGCCACTTCATGGTGCCGTCGGATCCCACGAGGATGAAGTTGTGGCCGGGAAGGTTGGCGTGGTGCCCCGTACCAAGCGTCTTGTAGAGGTTTGACACAGATCCGTTGGGATCGACGAGATAGGGCGTGCGGATGCCGTAACGCTGCAGTTCGGCAGCGACCTGGCTGGAGGAATTCATGACGACTGGAACGATGGTCACCCCGGCCTTTGCAAGTCCGCCGTCAGCTTCGAGTTTCGCCATCTGCATGAAGAACTCGCCGTTGATGAGTACGATCGGCGGCATCGGCGCCCGCGTGGCCCGGGCGATGGCTTTCCCCTCCTCGGACTCGAGGGCGATTCGCCGGTCTCGGAGCTTTCCTTCGCTCTCGGCGTTCGCGAGAAGCTGGGCTGCGTCGTCGCGGAGGTGGCAAGCGACAGCCTCGACCAGGACGGCTTCGATGGCTCCCGAGTGGATAGGTTCGATCATTTCGATGTTCTCCTCACGCCGCGGAAGCGCCCGTCACGATGTGACTGGCCTCGGGTGAGTGCTCGTGCATGTACCGATCCCGGCAGTTGTCGGAGCAGAAGAAGACGCTCTCTCCGCCGCCCAACGCCTGTACGGCGGTCTGTCGATCGACTGTCATGCCGCACACTGGGTCGACAGCCGTAGCCGGAGCAACCGGCTCGTCGTCGCTGCCGACCTCGACGCGTGGCTCGGTCGCGGGCGACGCTGCGTGTGGCAGCGGAGCGGCGACGAAGCGGCGCAGTCGGTTTGCGTTGGTCACGACGGATAGCGAGCTCGCGGCCATCGCCCCTGCTGCGAGCATCGGGCTCAGCCTCAGCCCGAAGAACGGGTAGAGCGCACCGGCGGCGATGGGGATGCCGAGCCCGTTGTAGAGGAGGGCGAAGAACAGGTTCTGGCGGATGTTGCGCATGGTCACACGGCTGAGCGTCACTGCCGTGACGATGCCTTCGAGCGCCCCGGAGATCAGGGTGATGTCCGACGACTCGATGGCCACGTCGGTGCCAGTCCCGATGGCGAAACCGACATCGGCTTGTGCAAGAGCCGGGGCGTCGTTGATGCCGTCTCCGACCATCCCGACGCGGCGGCCCTCCGCTTGGAGACGACGCACCTCGGCGGCTTTGTGCTCAGGGAGTACCTCGGCGAGGACACGCGTGATGCCGACCTGACGACCGATTGCAGCGGCGGTGCGACGATTGTCGCCGGTGATCATGACGACATCGATGCCCATGTGTTGCAAAGCGGCAACTGCATCGCCCGAGCCTGGCTTGAGTGTGTCGGCAACTGCTACAACGCCGGCTGCACGGCCGTCGACCGCAACGAGAACTGGTGTCTTACCCTCCGCTGACAGACGGCTCATCGAGTCGTCCAGCGCCGAGATGGCGATCCCGTTGTCGGACATCAGTCGGAAGTTGCCGACGAGCACGTGACGACCGGCGACTCGGGCCACCACACCTTTGCCGGTGACCGAATCGAAGGTCTCGGCCTTGCGCCCGGCGAGGCCGCGCGAGCGCGCCCCCTCGACGATCGCTGCCGCTAGCGGGTGTTCCGACGACTGCTCAGCCGCAGCCACCAGCTCGAGCAGCTCGCTTTCGGGAATGTCGCCCGTGACCACGACGTCCGTGAGTACCGGTTTGCCGACGGTGAGCGTGCCGGTCTTGTCGAGGATCACGGTGTCAAGCTTGTGGGCTGTTTCGAGTGCCTCTGCGGAACGGATGAGAATGCCAGAGGTCGCGGCCTTGCCGGTGCCGACCATGATCGACAAGGGTGTGGCCAGACCGAGGGCACACGGACAGGCGATGATCAGGACCGCCACTGCGCTGACCAGAGCCAGCGTGAGCGCGGGCGCCGGACCGGCCAAGAACCACACGGCGAAGGTCGCGAGCGCGACGAAGATCACGGCCGGGACGAACACTCCTGCAGCCGCGTCGGCCAGACGCTGGATCGGAGCCTTCGACGCTTGGGCCTTCTCGACGAGATCAATGATCTGAGCCAGCAACGTGTCCCGCCCGACCTTGGTGGCACGGAACTGGAAGGCACCCGTTTGGTTGATGGTGGCACCAATCACGATGTCACCCGGCTGCTTGGTGACTGGGATCGGCTCGCCGGTCACCATCGACTCGTCGACGGACGATCGACCCTCGATCAGTTCTCCGTCGACGGGGATCTTCTCGCCGGGTCGCACGGCCACAACGTCGCCCACTTCGACGTCCTCAATGGGGATCTCGACCTCGACCCCGGACCGAATGACGCGGGCGGTGCGGGCCTGTAGGCCGACGAGTGCACGAATCGCTTCGCCAGTTCCCGCTTTGGCCCGAACCTCGATCAGCCTTCCAAGAAGTATGAGGGTGAGAATGACGCCCACCGCTTCGAAGTAGACCTCGCGAACCTCGATCGGGAGCACCGATGGCGCCAGCGTCACCAGCAAGCTGTAGCCGAAGGCTGCGATCGTGCCAAGCGTGATCAGTGAGTTCATGTCGGCGCTGCGATGCCGCAAGTTGAGCCAGCCGGTGCGGTGAATCGGCCAGCCCGTGTATGCCATGACCGGTGCGATGAACGCCAGCTGCACCCATCGGTTCATCAAGAACCCCGGTACCCAGTCGGCACCGAACAGTTCATGGAACATCACGGCGAAGAGCACCGGTGCGGTCAACACCGCGCCGAACACCGTTCGAATGCTGAGGTCGTGAATCTCAGCCTCGCGGGCGATGGCCTCACGGTCCTCGGCGTCGGTGTCGATCAATCCGGGAGATCGCGGCTGTTCGTCGGTTTGGGGTGAGGATCGGTCCGGTGCCTCCGCTGGTTCGACAACGAGGGTGCCGCGGATCATGTTCATTCCGCAGGCGAATTGGAAGCGGCCGGCCTCGGTTGGTGTGAACTCAATGGTCGCCCGGCCGAACGATGGCAACGCCTGGGTCAATTGAAGGTCCGGGAATACCACACGCGACGTACAGTCGCCGCTTTCCTGACGGTCGAACGTCAGCCTCAATGGCGTGTGCTGCCGCACCCGAACGACGTCGGGCGTGTAGCCGCCCTTGACGACCACCGTTGCCTCTTGCCAACCGTCGTTGAGCTCGGCGCGTGCCGCTTGGCGCGGTCCGAAGAACCACCAAGTTAAGAAGCCGCCGACGGCGAAGACCACCACTATGACGATGACACTGGAAACCATCTCAACTACTCCTGACTTCGAGCGGCAAACGCTCGATTGACCGAACTCTCCATGCCGTTGGGCTCGCGGAGACCTTCCTGACCAGAAACGCGGTGGCATCCCAACAAGTCGTTGATCGCCGGTGCGAGGTCTTCGCCGACTCGCTCACGCGGGATCCACGCTCCCGCCCCATTGAGAAAGGCCAGCGCCCGGTACCCCTGGTCAGGCTCCGGCCCGATCACGATGACCCGCTCGGGCGAGAACGCGTCGAGCGCAGCCCGACAGCACGCCGGGAAATCCCGGTCATCGACGACCAGAAGGTCGGGATCGAGCCTGGAGAGGCTCACTGCGAGCAACTCGTCCGGCTCGGGCTCCGCAACTCGGCAGCGGTGACCGCGGCTCAGCAACTCCCTGGTGAAGCGCCGCATGCCGGCGTGCTGTATGGCCACGAGAACCAGTGGGCTTGTGTCGCGGCCCGGGCATGGTCCGTGTTCAACTTCTGCTCTCATCGCCATGCCATCACCTCCGTCTCACCCGATCCTGCGCCGAGTGGTCGATCGGGGCATCCGGGCCGGCTACGGAACAACGGTGCGGCATGCTACGGAGCGGCTTGATGACGGTCTCGCCGTTCAAGGTCCGCGACTGATGGGGCTTCCTGGCTTGCCGCGTGCGTCAGAACGGTTCACCTACACTCTGTAGTAAATGTTGTCCGAGCCCCCAACGAAGGGAACTGCAGCTTGTTCCAACAGCTGACGATCGTCGCCTCGCCATCCGCTATGCATCTGCAACCGCCTTCACCCCGGCCGCAAGACTGAACCGATGCGCTTTCGGAGGCTCAAACACACGATCGCCGAGTCGTGCCGTGAGGCGGACGAAATCGTGGAAGCTCGCAGGGTCGCGACCCGGATCTGGACATCAGTCGGACTTGCGGCTGCGGTAACGGTGATCGGCCTTGTTGCCTTTTGGCCTCACAGCGGCCGGCAAACCTCGTCCGACGTCGATTTGTTTGCAGATCCCCCAATCAAGGCTGAGGTGGTCGCTGTCACCACCGCTCCGTGCACCGGGACAACGGAGGCCGACAAGGCCCCGTGCAACTTCGTTGGGCTGCGTTTCCCCGGACACGAAACGCCAGCACCCATTGTCCCGCGTGGAGGTGGTCAGCCAACGTCGTTCGCCGGCCCCACTATCGAACAACCCGTCTCGGCGATCGGCAGCCTTCACCTCGGCGACGACATCTACGTCAACATGACCGTGCTGCCGGACGGCACGGCATCGTTCTCCTTTTACGACTACCAGCGGGCAACACCGATGTGGATCCTTGCTATCGCCTTCATCGGTGCGGTACTGATCCTTGGCCGCTGGCGCGGACTCGGAGCGATCGCCGGGCTCGTCGCAAGCCTGGCGATCATCGTCAAGTTCCTCCTGCCGTCGATCCTCGATGGCAACAGCCCCGTGATGGTCGCAATCGTCGCCTCGTCGGTGATTGCGTTCATCGCCCTCTACCTTGCTCACGGCGTCAATCTTCAAACCTCTGTTGCACTTCTGGGAACGTTCGCCAGTCTCGCCGTCACCGCCTTGTTGTCGCTGCTGTTCGTGGGCTGGAGCAACCTCACCGGACTCGCCGACGAGAGCGCGCTCTACCTGACATCTCTCGGCGTGAACGTCGACCTACAGGGCATCGTGCTCGCAGGATTCGTCATTGGAGCCCTCGGAGTGCTCGATGATGTCACCGTCACCCAGGTGTCCGCCGTGGCAGAGCTTCATGCCGCGCAGCCGGCACTCTCGCCTCGTCAGCTGTACCGATCGGCGGTGACCATCGGACGAGATCACATTTCCTCAACCGTGAATACTCTCTTCCTCGCTTATGCCGGAGCTGCCTTGCCCCTTCTGTTGCTCTTCACTCAGGCGAATCAATCCGTCGGGTCTCTCGCCGGCCGAGAGGTCATCGCCACCGAGATCATCCGATCACTCGTGGGCTCGATCGGCCTCGTTTCTGCTGTCCCGATCACCACCTGGCTCGCCGTCACAGCGCTGCATGCAAGGCCGGCGCTCACCGGACATCACCAACCCATCACAAACGAGTCGTCTCCGCCCGAAGTCGAATTGCGGACATAGCCCACCACGTGGTCGCGGGCCCCGCGTTGCACTGCTGAGCGGATCGACGCCGGCTTGGCGAGACGCCACAGAGGTGACGACGGCGGGTTACGCCACTACATCATTCCGACCCAGCTGATCGAAGCCGGCTTCACGCTCCTGGTCGGCCTGGCGACATTGGTTGCCGTCCTACAGCAGGGCACGGCCGGCGGTGGCTGGTTCGTGGCCGGACTCGCCACGTACACCATCGGTCGACAAGGAATCCTCCATTGGAGAGTGGACCGCAAGTCGCCACGCGCTCGGCTGATCACGGCTGCGATCGCAACGGTGATCCTGGTGGTCGACCTCAGCCTCGTCGCCTTCGGCGCGATCTAGCGGGCCATCGCCGGATACGGGACACGATGGTTTGGGCGTCATCCAGTCGGGTCGCCGATTCGCACTCGTCGACCACTCCGGAAGAGCACGACTTGGACGGTGCGGCCAGGATTTGGGGACTCCAGAGCGGCGCGACCAACTCCCAGCCACATCATCACGTGGCCTGGGTACTGCACGAGGTCGCCAGCCTGGGCCGTGTCGATGGTGCGTGGCGCTGCGGCTCGCATCTGGGCGGTGCTTTGGCGAACGAGCGTCACGCCGGCACCCGCCCACGCGTACGTGGTCAGACCCGAACAATCGAAGCCCACGCCTGGCTTGCTGGTGTTCCGTCGATACGGAACGCCCAGTTGAGTCAACCCGGTCAACAAGGCTCGCTGGTGCTCGAGATCGGCGCTCGACCACGCCGAAACCATCTCCGCTGGATCGACCGCGAGTCGGAGAGCAATCGCAGCGGCGGCCGCATCTCGCGTGCTTGCGTAACCACTTCCAGCTGAGGCATTCCCTTCGCTGCTCAGCAGCGACAGAGCATCATCTGCCAGCGCCGCAACCGGGTCGCCTGAGCGCGAGATGACGGCGATCGGTGGACCCGACGCGACGGCCGGAAGGGCGGTAGCGGCAAGTACGCCAGCCGAAACGATCGCCATTGTGCCGACGACCGCCAGACGGTGCTGCCGTGGAGTCGACGGTCGGGCAAGGTAATGTTTCAGTTTCATGACGAAACGAGCGTAGCTACTACATGGTGTAGTAACAACCTGCGACGTAGGACGGACACTTGGCCGGGATGCTTGTTACGACACGATGTAGGAGCTACATTGGGTCCGTCATGCAACTGCAATATTTTGGGGACGGTCGTTTCGTGTTTCGGCGGTTCGTTCGAATTTGGATCGTGGGCCTGCTCGCGGCTGCGCTGATTCCGGTAGCTCCGGCTGATGCCGCAGATTCGGGTCTGAATTCTGAGCAGGTGGCGTCAGAGATCATGCGGGTCCAGGACAAGGCTGACCAGCTAGCGCAGCGTTGGGCGGAGGCCCAGCTTCGATCGGAAGACCTCGCCGGCGAGCTGACAATTGCGGAAGACAAGTTGGCTGCCACGACAGCGCAATACAGCCAAATCGAGGCCGGCCTCACGCAAATTGCGATCAACCGGTTTACCGGATCATCCAGCACCACGATGCTGGTGGTGCTCGGCAACCCGACCGAGGAAATGCAGATGAACGCCCTGCTCAGCATTGCCGTCGACCAGGGCGCCGGCGATCTCGACCAGGTCGACGCCGTTCGCAGCGACCTGGACAAGGACCGCGAACGTGTTGCCACCCTGCGTGCGGAGAACGACCAGCTTGCCCAACAGCTCACGGCGAACCAGGCAGATGTCGAGCAGCAACTTGCCCAACTGGCAACGCTACGCGAGCACCTGAAGGACGAGGAAGTGAAGCGCGCCTACGAGGCTCAGCTTGCAAAGAGGCGTCGCGACCTGGCCGCGCAACAGGCTGCAGCTACCGCGGCGATTCCAGCCAAGCCGGCTTCGCAACTGAGAGGCGGGGGAACTCAGCCAAGCGATCCGCCTTCTCCGCCGCCGCCGCCGGGTCAGCCGAATCCGAGTCCAGTGGTTCCGAGGCAAGCACCGATCCCGACGCCCGAACCTGCACAGACACCTGAACCCGTGCCCACGCCAGAGCCGGTCGTGGTAGCAGGGAGTGGCTGGTTGTGCCCGATCGCCGGTCCGAACGCGTTCGGTGACACATGGGGCGCACCTCGGCCGGGTGGCCGCAAACACGAGGGCGTTGACATGATGAGCCCGGCCGGAACGCCCCTCGTCGCAGTGGTCGCAGGCGCCGCCACCATGAGGACCAACGTTCTCGGAGGCAACATCGTCTCGCTCATGGGCGTCGACGGCACCAGGTACTACTACGCGCATCTCTCTGCCTGGGAAGGCAGCTCGCGCAGCGTGAGCGCAGGCGAGGTCGTCGGCTATGTCGGCGCCACCGGCGACACAACCGCCAATCATCTGCACTTTGAAATCCACCCGGGCGGCGGGGCAGCAGTGAACCCATACCCCACGGTTCGCCAGTACTGCTGACCCCAGTCGGAGATCCGACCGAACAACCGAGTTGCGAACCAGAACCCGGTGTAAGTCTGCCTGCGCGTGTCCTGATGCCAGGTGCGGTTACTACTACATGTTGTCGTAGTACGTTGTGTTGCTATGCACCTGTTCCCGTCGAGCATCCCGAGTCCGACCAGCGGGACAATGGCGATCGGCTCATTGCGTCTTACTGCTTACGGGATGATGATCGCGCTCGGTGTGGCCGCAGCGGTGTCCTTGGCGGGTCGCAGGCTGACAAGGAGCCGAGCCGGCACTCGAGAAGACATGAGCTCGATCGCGACATGGGGGGTGATCGGCGGGATCGTCGGAGCTCGGCTCTACCACGTGGTCACCGACTGGAATGACTTCAGTGGCGATCTCGCTCGTATCCCGATGATCTGGAAGGGAGGTCTGGGCATCCCGGGTGGATTGCTCGGCGGTGTGCTGTGCGGTGTCTACCGCGCACGTCGCCGGGGTGTGTCGATCCCGGAACTGCTCACGGCCGCGGCACCGGCCATACCGCTTGCCCAGTCGATCGGGCGCTGGGGCAACTGGTGGAACCAGGAACTGTTCGGGCGAGCCACAACATTGCCCTGGGCCCTGCAGATCTCCGATGACAAGCTCCCGGCGGGCTATTCGTCGGGCACCACGTTCCACCCGACGTTCCTCTACGAATCGCTGTGGAATCTCGCCCTCTGCATCCTGCTGATTCAGATCGACCGACGAATGTCGTTGAGACCCGGTCGACTGTTCGCCGTCTATCTCGCCGGTTACTTCTCCGGGCGATTCTGGATCGAAGGCCTGCGCATCGACCCGGCCCATGTATTGGGTGGTCTGCGCCTCAACCAGTGGGTCGCGGCGATCGTGGTTGTTGCAGCAGTCGAATTCCTCGCGATCGACCGGCGGTCCCGCCAAGAGGCTGTCGCCAGTGTGATGACATCACCGGCAGATGCGAAGATCCCGTGAGCTGACCGACTCATCCGAGATCTGTCGACCCGCCCAGATAGATAAACTCCTAAAGGCGTTCCAGCTGTACGGTTCTGATGATCCTGCCAACGAGGCCCTCGGCGCTGCGGTCAATTCATTGGCGACGACGACCCGGTCATGCCGTGCGACGTCTTCATTGTCGGCACGGCGCTGTCTCAGTGTCATCGCGGGGTCCCTTTCGCGCCGAGCCTGGTGCAGCCGCCAGACTGAACTGCCCGACCGACGGCGACCCGATTCGCTGCAACTACACTATGTGGTAGCAATCCCGGCTGCAAGGGTCATTTCTCTCTCAGATGGGCGGCCAGCCGGTCCTGGCGAGCCAGCCCTGTACTCCCGTGAAGATGATCGACCAGAGCCCGGACAGATACGCGGCCCCCACGACAATCATCGCAACTCCGCCGACGATCTGAAGTGTGCGAGCTCGTCGAGTGAGCCAACGCCGAATGCGATCGGATCGCTCGAACCAGATTGCCAGGGAGACGAAGGGAATGCCGAGGCCGGCAGAGTAGAGCAGCAGCAACACCATGCCTTCGGTGACCGAGGAATCGGAGGCTGCCTTGGTGAGGATCGTCGCCAGGATTGGCCCGATGCAGGGCGTCCATCCGAGCGCGAAGACTGCCCCGAGAACGATGGAGCGGCGAGGGCCGCCAACGATCTTGTGCAGTTCGACCGGTCGATGTTCTTTCGACAGACCTGGCAACCGAAGTATGCCGAGTGTGTGCAGACCCAGGATGATGAGGAGCACACCGGCGACCTTCAGGGCGGTATCCAGGCGCTCGAAGAGCAGAGCCCCGAGCGCTGACGCTGTGGCGCCGAGCAGGGTGAACACGATCGTGAATCCAGCGACGAAACCGAGGGCCCCAGCGATCGACGGACGAAACCGTCCGTTCACGTCGGCTCGCTCTGTTGAGGAGACTGCAGCGAGGTAGCCCGGGAGGACCGGCAGTACGCATGGGCTGCTCGCCGATACGACACCCGCCGCCACCGCAGCGAACGGGAGCAACGCGCCGTTCACTCGACCTCGACCATCAGGGTCGTGTTCGGGCGGAGAAGGCGCGCGGCGGTGAGTGCTACAACCGATGCGGCGAAGACCGCGATCGAGGTCTTGTGCTGGCGAGTCAAGCCGCTGCCGATGTGTGGCAGCCAGATAGAAGCGACTGACCGAATCGCAGCGATCGAGATGATGGCAAGAAGGACCACGTACAGGCTTGGCAGACCTCGCCGATGGAGGCGATCTAGTGCGAATGCGCTAGCAGCGGCAGCGGCAGCGACACCGAGTCCGACGGGGAACATTCGAGTCGCCAGGCCGTCGGGTCGGATACCGATCGCGCTGATCGGGCCCGGGCAGCCGTCGCGCAGCAAGCACGTGGTCTCAAAGCACGACCATGCGATCAGGCCCGCCGGAGCGAGTGCTGCCAAGCGGAGCGGAGCCGGCTGGCCCTCGCGGTGAGCGCGATATGCCAGCCAGGCAAGCCCTGCCAGCGCGCCCGGCCAGAATTCGACTCCACTTCGGATGATCATCAAGTCGCTGAGATTCGTCAGCGAGCCGGCGTCATCGATCGCCAGAGAGGTGAGTCGACCGATCGCGAGGCCGATGGTGAGAGCGCCCAAGGCGGTGTCCAAGATGCCCGCCTCGACGGCAGCGGGAGGCCATGGACGGACAAACACGGCCGGAACCGTCACCATGATGGCCATCGACACGAGGAGGCCGACGTCGATCATGCGCGAAGATCCTCGAGGACCGCGGCCAACCGCTGCTCGGTGAGTCCACCGACGATGGTCGTGCGCAACCTGCCGTCAGCGCCGAACACATATGTGGTCGGGAACCCTCGGAGTCCGAGGCGTGCTCGAATCTCGCCCGAACTGTCGAACACATTGGGGTATGACACGTCGAACTCATCCATGAAGGCGAGCAGGTTGGACGGCACGTCCTTGGAACCCACGCCGAGGATCACGACTTCGCCACCGTGGGCTTCCCATGTTCGTTCGAGCAAAGGCGTCTCGGTTCGACATGGAGAGCACCACGAGGCCCAGATGTTGACGATCACGGGCTTTCCATGCAGGCCGACCAGGACGCCTTCGAACGCGTCGGCGGACATCTCGGTCAATTTTGCCGCAGCTGGAAGCGGGCGTGGGTCGCCGGACGGCTCGAAGGCGGTCTCGTGAGAGGGACGTGTCACCGCGTAGATGACCAGCGCTGCCATCGCCGCCAGGGCGATCAGCTTCGTTCGAGTGCGAGGGCCAGCTGACGCCGTCGAACTCGTTGTCATCGGCGGTTCCACGCGCGCCAGAATACTCCTACAGAGTGTAGAAGCTGCCTTCAGCCAGGGCAGAGGGCGGTTACAAGGCTCTCCAAATGGTGAACCTGGAACGCTGCGAGCGCCCCGGTCACAACGATCGCCGACCACAGGCCGATCAGCAGTGGCGCACGCGGTGTTGGTGAAGGCGCAGAGAGAAGCGCGGAGACACGGGCCGGTACGCCGAGACCTGCGAAGCTCATCGCACCGACGGGAGTCACGCTGCGCAACGCGACCTTGCCGAGTGTGCGTGCTACGAACCGCCGATCGCCGCACTCTTCGACAGCGGCCTCGTCAGCCCAGCGCTCCAGAGAGAACTGCAGTCTGGAAGTCAGCGGTCGCAGCATGGGGATGGTGGCGGCTGCCAGTTGAGCGACAAGGAGATAGCGGTCGTGTCGATGCTTGGCATGAGCGCGCTCATGTGCGAGCACGACTTTCCGCTCATCGTCGTCGAGTAACTCGACGAGTCCGCTTGACAACACAACGTGGCCCCCACGCCCTGGGAGCGTGAATGCGAACGGCTGCTCGTGACAGGCGATCTCGACGAACCCTTGGTGATCGTGGCGAAGTCGGCGATGAGCGCGAACTACTCTCGCTGCCCGAAGGGTGCCGATCGCAGCGAGCAGCAGCGACGGCAGACCGATCCAAGGTGAAATTCGGTCGTGCGCGCCGAACACGTCAATGCACCACCTCAGACCTGACCCGAGAATCGGAGCATGGGTGAGGTACCCGAGACCGACTATCCACAAGGTCGGCACGGCAGCACCGGCGACGACGACCACCGTGACGGCGACAGCGCGAGCCGCGAGCACGGGCGGCAGGCTTCGATGGACCGTCGTTACGGTCACCGCCAGTGCGATGGCAGCGAGCAATGGCAACATCACCGACGAAAACATCAACGATCGTTCTCGTCGAGTATCTTCCGCAACGCCTTCGCGTCGCGCTTGGACAGACTGCCGACGAAGCCGGCCAGCACCGCAGCGCGGTCGCTTGCCGACGACAAAACGGCACCGATCCGCCGAGCAGCCAGTTCGGACTCGACGACGGTGGCGGAATAGGCGAATGCCCGCCCTGCCTCTGTTCGATCGACGAGGCCTTTGGCGTGCAGCCGCCCGAGGACGGTAGCTACGCTGGTGTAGGCAAGCTCGGTCGTCAACCGATCCTTGATTTCCCCTGGCTGGAGTGGACCGTCGGCCGACCACAGCACTGCCATGATGTCGTGCTCGAGTGCACCGTCCGGTCGCTTCGTCATGATTTCCTCCGACGCCGAGGCTATCCGTGATCGTCACACGGTCGCTCTCCGTTGTGAATCTCGAATCCACATCTACACTTTGTAGTAGCAATTCAACAGAGATCCCCCCTCTCGAAAGGTCCATTGACCAATGAAGCTTCGCCACCTCACGATCCTCGCCGCGACGGGCGCTCTCGGTCTCGCCGCGTGTGGAGACAACGCACAGTCGTCTTCTTCGCCGCCGGCACAGACGGTTGCTGGCGCGGCACCGGCGCCGGCAGCAGTTGACTTCAACACCGCCGACGTCCAGTTCGCCCAGAGCATGATCCCGCATCACCAGCAGGCTGTCGAAATGGCCGACATCGCCCTCGATCCAACCGTCGGGGCAGGCGCACAGGTCCTCGATCTCGCCACGCGAATCAAGGGCGCACAGGACCCCGAAATCGCAATGATGAGCGGCTGGCTCACGTCGTGGGAACAGCCGATGAAGATGGACACGAGCATGAGCCAAGACATGCACTTGATGGACGGAATGATGACCGACGACGAGATGGCGGGTCTTCACAACCTCAAGGGGGCAGAGTTCGACACGATGTGGATGCAGATGATGATCCGCCACCACACCGGCGCGATCGCGATGGCCCAGACCGTCAAGACCTCCGGGATGAACGCCGACGTCGTCGCTCTGGCCGGGCAGGTCATCTCCGCACAGCAGAGCGAGATCGACGAGATGAAGACGATCCTCGGCAGCTGATCGCCGATCCATGCGCCGCTGCCACAATCTGTAGTAGCTAGCGTGTCGAGTCGGAGGTGGAGGCATGACCGACCCGGTGAGTGCAGTGATCGAGCTTGGTGGTGTGCAATGGGCCACCCAGAAGCACGGAGTAGAGGCAGTCCTCGGTAGACGCCCAGGTGTCGTGTCGGTGAATGCCAACTCGCTCGCTCAGACGGCGACCGTGTCGTTCGATCCCTCGATCACCTCGCTCACGGACCTGCAGGAGTGGGTTCAAAATTGCGGTTACCACTGTGCTGGGCGGTCAGTCCCAGCACACGTGTGCGACCCACTGGCGATGCCATCCACACCGGGCTCTAGCCACGGGGAGTCACACGGGACCGGTGCCCACGAGCACCACGCCCCTGACGGAGCCGGGCACCAAGTCATGTCGCCGCACGGTGCGATGGGTCACGGCGGGCACGGTGGGATGTCGATGGACGGCATGGTCGCTGATATGCGCCGCCGATTCATCGTTGCTGCCGTGTTCTCCGTTCCGATCCTGTTGTGGTCCCCGATTGGCCGTGACGTGCTCGGCTTCAAGGTGGCAGCACCGTTTGGACGGCGTGATGACGTCTGGTCGCTTGTTCTGAGCCTGCCGGTCGTGTTGTGGGCGTCGTCGATCTTCTTCGACGGTGCATTCCGGGCGCTGCGGGCGCGAACCCTCGACATGATGGTCCTCGTCTCCGTGGCGATCGGTGCTGGCTGGGTCTACTCGGTCGTTGTGACAATGACCGGCGGGGGAGAGGTGTTCTACGAAGCGGCGTCTGTCTTGGCAGCGTTTGTACTTCTCGGTCATTGGTTCGAGATGCGAGCCAGGGGTGGGGCGAACGACGCCATTCGCAGCCTGCTGAATCTTGCCCCGCCGATGGCGATCGTGTTGCGCGATGACGAGCCGGTGGAGGTGCCGACTGCTGAGGTTGCGGTCGGTGATCTGCTGTTGGTGCGGCCAGGGGCGAAGATCGCCGTGGACGGGGTCGTCGAAGAGGGCGACAGCGATGTCGATGAGTCGATGGTGACCGGCGAGAGTCTGCCGGTGCACAAGGAGGCCGGAGTTCAGGTCATCGGAGCCACGATCAATACCGATGGCGTCCTGCGAGTGCGCGCAACCCGGGTGGGCGCCGACACAGCCCTGGCGCAGATCGTCCAACTCGTCCAGGAAGCGCAGAACTCCAAAGCACCGGGCCAGAGGCTCGCCGACCGAGCCGCATTCTGGTTGGTGTTCGTCGCCCTGCTCGGTGGTGCCGGCACGTTTGCAGCATGGATGTTGTTCAGCGATCGCCCGGCTCGCGAGGCCTTGCTGTTCGCCATCACCGTCGTCGTGGTCACGTGTCCCGATGCACTTGGCCTGGCGACCCCGACAGCGATCATGGTCGGCACAGGCCTCGGCGCTCGGCGTGGAGTGCTCTTCAAGAACGCGACGGCACTCGAAACCTCAGCGCATCTCGACGTGGTGGTCTGCGACAAGACAGGCACGCTCACCAAAGGTGCCCCGGAGGTGACCGACGTGGTGACCGACGGAATCGAGCGCGCCGATCTGCTGACCCTGGCGGCGTCGTTGGAACGCGAGTCGGAGCACCCGCTGGCGCAAGCCGTCGTCCACGCCGCGGAGGCGGAGCATCTCGCGAAGGTCACCGTTGAACATTTCGAGAACGCCCGCGGTCAGGGAGCCTCCGCGATCGTCGACGGGAAACAGGTGTTGGTCGGCAACACACGACTGATGGCGACACGAAAGATCGACACGGCAGTGCTGGAGATCGCGCGGGCGCGACTCGCCGACGAAGGTCGTACGGCGATCTTCGTGGCGGTGGATGGACGGGCAGTCGGGGTCATCGGCATTGCCGATGCCCCCCGCCCGTCCTCCGCGACGATGGTGCGGGAACTGAAAGCGCTCGGCATCGAGGTGGTCATGCTGACCGGCGACAACGACGTAACGGCCCGTCGGATCGCTGCCGGCATGGGCATCGAGCGGGTGATCGCCGACGTGCTTCCCGGTGACAAGGCTGCGAAGGTCGCCGAGTTGCAGGCTGCCGGTCAGAAGGTTGCGATGGTCGGTGACGGTGTCAACGACGCGCCAGCTCTCGCCCAGGCCGACCTTGGTATCGCGATCGGCGCGGGCACTGATGTGGCGATCGAGACCGCCGACGTCGTGCTGATGCGATCCGATCCTCTCGACATCGTCTCCGCGCTGATCGTGGGGAGAGCCACGGTCCGCAAGATGCGCCAGAACCTCGCCTGGGCTGTTGGATACAACTCGATCGCACTCCCGATCGCTGCTGGTGTGTTCGTCCCCGCGTTCGGTCTCATGCTCCGACCGGAGATCGCAGCCCTGACGATGTCGGGGTCCAGTTTTCTCGTGGCAATGAACGCGTTGCTCCTCAAGCGGCTCCGCCTACCGGAGCCGGCTCCCGCGCCGACGGCAGTGTGATGGTGAACTCGGCTCCACCCTCGGGTCGATTGGTGGCGTCGATTGTCCCATGGTGGGCAGCCACGAGTTCGGCGACGACGGCCAAGCCGATGCCGCTGCCCGGCGCTTTCGTGGCGGCGTGACCGCGCCAGAACCGTTCGAAGAGATGGGGTAGCTCGTCGTCGCCCAGTCCTGGGCCGGTGTCGGCGATCTTGAGGATCGTGTGATCGGTTGCGGTGCCGGTTGTGATGGTGATGCGTCCGCCGGGTGGCGTGAACTTCACAGCGTTGGTGATGAGGTTGACGACGATCTGCTGCAGTCGGTTGGGATCTGCGTTGGTCGGCGCTGGGTCACAGGCGAGGTCGATAGTGATGTTGCGCTCCTCGGCGAGCGGACCGAGCAGATCGACGGTGGAGCGGACGATGCCGGCGAGGTCGACCGGCACGGTGTCGAGTCGAAGCCCCGCTGCTTCGGCAGCGGCGAGGGTTTCAAGGTCGGCCACCAGTCGGCTGAGTCGCACGACCTCATCGTGCAGCGAGCCAATCGCCGCAGGTGTGGGTTCGTCGATACCGTCGAGCAGCGCCTCGGTGTTGCCCTGCAGGATCGTGAGCGGGGTCCGTAACTCGTGGGCGACATCGGCGAGAAGGTTGCGGCGGAGCTGGTCCTCACGGTCGAGGTTGTCCGCCATCTCGTTGAACGCCTCGGCGAGGCTGTGCAACTCACCCGGCGCGTCCGTGAGATCGACTCGGGTGTCGCGGCGGCCGGCAGCAAGATCACCCGCAGCATTGGTGAGAGCTGACACGGGTCGGGTAACGCGCACCGAAACGTAGACGGCAACAACCAATGCCACGGCGCCGGCGACGAGGATCCCATTGAGCGCTGCTCGGGAGAGCGCGTCACGGACATGGCGCTCGGCGTCCATGGTCTCGGTGGGGAAGCGGAGCATGACCGCGCCGACCGTCCGGCCGTCGACGACGACCGCTTGCGACACCGGATCACCGCGTGGGGTGTCGACCGCAGCCAGGCCGTGCATGCGCGCCATCATCGCGGCCAGTTCGTCGGTGGGCGCAGCGATCACGACACCATCGGAGTCCAGGATGGCCAGCGTGGCTTGCCCTCCAGCGGCGACGGAGGCTACCGAGATGAGGTCGGCACCGTCCCAACCGCCGGCGCGGACGTAGGCATCTGCTGCCGTGGCTGCGGTCGCGGACAGGTCATCGCGGCGATGCTGGTCGGACAGCCCCGACACCTCCGAGCGCGAGGCCACAACGATGAGCGCAGCGAACACCGCGACAGCGGCCATTGCGACCGCGAGGAACGCGAGCGTCAGTCGGACCCCCAGCGGGCTCAGCAGGCGTCTACCGGTCACGATGAACTCCAAGCCGGTAGCCGGCGCCGAGGACTGTCTCGACGAGGGCAGGTTCGTGGGGATCGAGTTCGATCTTGCGGCGCAGGTTCTTCACGTGCGAGTCGACCGTTCGCTCGTAGCCGTCGAATTCGTAGCCTCTCAGACGGTTGATCAACTCGGCCCGTGAGAACACCCGGCCGGGGGTGCCCGTCAGCGCGACGAGGAGCGCCCATTCGGTCGGCGTCAGTTCGACGGGTTCGCCCCGCACGATCAGATCGTGGCGCACCTCGTCGATGACCAGCGCGCCATCACCGAACGCCGCGGGTGCGTCCGAGGTGGCGCTGGTTTGGCTGCGGCGCAGCACTGCTTGGACTCGAAGAACAAGTTCTCGCGGTGAGAACGGCTTGGTGAGATAGTCATCGGCGCCGAGTTCGAGGCCTCTGATCCGATCCGCTTCGGTCGACTTCGCGGTCAGCATCAGAATCGGGATCGCCGATCGGGAACGAACCTCAGTGGCAACGGTCTCGCCACTCACATCGGGCAGGTTGAGGTCTAACACGATCAGGTCGACCTCCTGGGTTTCCAACATGGTCAGCGCCTCGGCACCCGAACCGGTCGTCAGCACTGATAGCGCCTCGCGTTCCAGATAACGCCTGACCAACTCTCTGATCTTCAGCTCGTCCTCCACGACCAGCACTGTCGAAGTCATCAGCACACCTCTCTCACAGCGACCATCTTGCCGCGGCAGGCGCTGGGGCGCACCCGTGCCGGATGGAAACCGCGCGGCCTGCACCGGATCTCCACGCGCCCTCCACATGCCAGGGCGATCATGAAGGTCGACAAGGAGGCGACTCACCATGAGACGCACAATGATCATCGGCGCGATAGGCGCCACTGCACTCACGATCGGGCTCGGTGTCGGCGCAACGCTGGCAGCCAGCGACCCGACACCGACCACCCCGACGGTCACGATGACCGACGCAATGTCCGGCAACCACATGAACGACATCGAGGACATGCCCTCGATGATGAACGGGGTCGACGTTACCTCGATGATGGGCGCTGGTGACATGGATGCGATGCACACAGCGATGCACGACGCTCTCGCTGGCACCGTCGAAGCCGACGCACTCGCTGCATGCGACACCGCCCACGATGCGATGACCACCTCGAGCGCCCCGGCAACGCCAGGCATGCCCGCAGGCGACGCCGCACACCACCCAGGGAGCCAGCCATGAGGCACCGTGACCACATGATCCTCGGCGGGATCGCGATACTCGTCGCAGTCATGCTGTTCGCCCGCGGAGGCGCCGGCCCGCTCGCCGCCGGATTCGGGTTTGCATTGCTGCTCTGCCCAATCGTGATGGGCACAGTGATGTGGCTGCTCATGCGCCAACCGAAGCCGACCGACACAGACCGCCGGATGGACGATACGCACGAACCAACAACGACAAGTTCCCGGCGATGAACGACACGAGCAATGACATCGTCGCCCACGACGTGCCGCCGGAAACGGACGGAGCCGAGACCGGCGGCTGGGCACGGGTCATCATCGCCGAACTGGCCGTCGTCGCAATGATCCTCGTCGGTGTCGCCGTGCTCGTCCGCGGGGCCAGCGGCGCAGATCCGAACGACTCCGTCGCCGCCCCGAAACCGGCGACGGTGTCCCTCGCCAACCTGCCCCCGGCGATGGCCGACACCTACCAATACGCAGCCAAGCATGTCGCCGAGTTCATGGCCATCCCGTGCTTCTGCGGCTGCGAGCAAAGCCTCGGGCACCGCAACCTCGAGGACTGCTTCGTCACTGCGGACGGCGATTGGGACGCCCACGCCTCCGGATGTGGCGTGTGCACCGCCGAAGCAGTCGCTGCCAAAGAGTTGCTCGACACCAACACTCCGATCGACGTCGTCCGCACGACAATCGTCGACCGTTTCGGACCACCACCCATCGCCTGACAGGAGCCACACATCATGACCAACACCACCACTCGCGCCAACCAGCACCAGCGAAACCACCGCCGAAACCAGATCCTCGTTGGCCTCGCCGCGGTTGTCGGCCTCGGCGCATCCGCCGCGGCCATCGCCGTCGTCGCTTCCGGCGGCACACCCTCGGCCGCCGGCATCGTCCGCACGGGAGAGATGAACTCGATGGGCATGCCCGTCATCGAAACGCCCGGCACCTCCACCGGCACGGCCACCGCCGCGGCGATCACCGCCAGTCCCGCATCGTGGGCCCTCGGCGAAGTACCGCTGAACATGGCCGTGCGCCCGACGTGGACGATCGCCAACGCTGGAAGCGACGTCGTCACCATCGGCGAACCCCACGCACAGATCAACCGAGGTTGCTGCCCCGGGGCGTTCACCTTTGCCGGACCGACATCCCTGCAGCCGGGGGGCCAGACATCGTTCAACTTCGAACTGTCGATGCACCCGGGTATGGACGGCCCCCACGACATCACCGTCCACGTCCCGCTTGCACATGCCGACGGCACCACCGACACACTTCAGCTCGCCGTCCTCGGCAACTTCCATGACTGAGCAGGAACACATCGCCTCAGACGTGGCCGACATGCCCAGGAGACATCATCTGAGCATCCGCTCCGCCGTCGCCGGCCTCGCGATCGCCACTCTCGCGCTCAGCGCATGCTCGACTGGCGCGTCCGCCAACGCGGTTGTACCTGTCATCCAGGTCCATCTCGGTCGCTACACCATCGAACCGGCCGAACTGACCCTGCCGGCCGGCAAGTTCGAACTCGTTGTCACCAACACCGACTCGGAACTACCGCACAGCCTGGTCCTGTTGAAGCGATCCACCCAAGTCCTCGCACCCGGACAATCCCAAACACTGACCGTCAAGACCGGACAAGAACCGACCGTCGGCGACTACGTCATGTTCTGCGACGTCCCCGGGCACCGCCAAATGGGCCAGCAAGGCATCGTCCACGTCGTTGACGCTGCGAGTGTTTCGGCCACCGGCTAACACGCCGGCGTACAACCACCTCGAACGTCGCGCCGAGATGGGTGTCGAAGCGATCGACGGTTGATCCGGGGGTTAGCAGCAGCTGCTGGTGGGGTGACCCTACAGCAGGCGCGACACTGCAGCCAGTGGAGCTAGTCCGGTGCCGAAGCGGGCCATCGCTTCACGGTTGTCACGCGGCGCACTGTAGGGGAGCCAGCCGATGTCCATGTCGCGGACACGACTGAACGCCGGGCGTTCGAGTTGGGCACGAACATCTTTTTCGCGTCCGTCGGGAGCAACAAGGTACAGGTGTCGTGCGGCGGCGCCGGCGCCGAGAGCCAGGTCGAGAAGGCGAACAATCCCGGAATAGATCGATGTTGTGTGCTCGACCTCGAATGCGGCAGCGATCTCACCGGCAGCCAGCCAGCAGGCAGTCCAGACAACATTCTCCGAGACGACCGCCATTCAATGGGCGATTGTGATCGTTGGTAGCAATCCACACCTGGAAACTGAGAGCGAGACCCAGATCGCGCAGCCAGCCCTGCACCTCAGTGTGTGTCACCTTGTCTTGTTCGTCACTGTTTGCCGGCACCGCTGTTGTTGCCGCAACGGCTAGTGCGGTCTCCCAACGACGGCGGTCTTCGGTGCCATCCGTTCGTGGGGGAGCGGGAAGTCGTCCCGAACCCACATCGAAGCACAGGGCAGCGATAGCGCCGAGGTCATTGGACAACAACCGGCGATGCTCGGTACCGCAAGGCGGAGTGTCGATCAACACCGCGCCCGGCATGTCGGCCGCCAAGAAGATCTCCTTCGGCGGGGGAATCCTGACCGGGACGATCGGCGTGTCGCCCGACAAGCCGGCCACATTGCAGATCGGCCTGCTCAACCAAGTCGTGCAGAACCTTCAAGATCGTCAGCCAGACCACCGGGGGGATCCAGCCCCGGGTCACCGCAACGGCACTCGTGCAGGTCAATCAAACGGGTGGATACGCCATCAACTCCTGGGTCACCTCGTTCGGCTGACGGCTACGGTGTGCTGCGATGTGCGGCCGGTTTGTATCGTCCAGTTCTGCCGAGAGGATCGCCGAGTACTTCGGCGCCTCGTTCGATCCGCAGACCACGCTGCCCGAGAACTTCAACACGGCACCGACCAACGACGTCTACGGCGTCGTGGCCGGGCCGGACGGCCAGCCGACGTTGCAGGTCTTCCACTGGGGTCTGGTGCCGGTCTGGGCCAAAGACATCAAGATCAGCTCGAAGATGATCAACGCCCGCGCCGAGACCATCGCCGAGAAGCCCGCGTACAGATCGGTGTTCAAGAAGCAGCGCGTCATCATCCCGATGGATGGCTTCTACGAGTGGCAGCAAGGGAGTGAAGGCGCGGCGCTCACCAAGGCGGGCAAGCCGAGCAAGCAGCCGATGTTCATCCACCGCCTCGATGGTGAGCCGCTGGCCGTCGCCGGGCTGTGGACGACCTGGCGAGACAAGGCTGCCGGCCCCGACGCGCCGTGGCTGCACAGCTGCACCATCGTCACGACGTCGGCGAATGCCACGATGGAGCCGGTGCACAACCGGATGCCGGTGCTGTTGCCGCCGACCGCGTGGCACGAGTGGCTCGACCCGAGCAACAACGACGTCACTGGGCTCCAACGGCTGCTGGTGCCTGCACCCGACGACCTGCTGACGATGCACAAGGTGTCGACCGAAGTCAACAACGTACGCAACAAAGGCGCGGAGCTGATCGAGCCGACGGGCTGACCGCGCTGCGGTCAGGCCGTCGCCAGCGCGGCGCGAATCGCCGCGGCGGCGGCCTCCATGTCGTCACGGTCGACCGAGGTCGCCGCGTTCTCGAACGACAGTTGCCCCATGTGCTCGGTGGGGATCACGTGGATGTGGGCGTGCGGCACCTCGTACCCGGCGATGATCACCCCGACACGTTCACATTCGAACGCTCGCTGCTGCGCAAGCCCGATGCGATGAACGACGTCGAAGAGGTGACGGGTCAGGTCGGGCGAGGCGTCGATCCAGTGATCGATCTCGTCGATGGGCACGACCAGCACATGACCGCGGGCCAGGGGATTGATCGACATGAACGCGACGCACCGGTCGTCGCGGTGCACGAACGTACCGGGGATCTCGCCGGCGATGATCCGGCTGAAGATGGTGGTCACGAGACGAAGCCTCCGGTCGCAGCAAAGACATCGCCGTTGCAATAGCTGCTCTCGGGTCCGACCAGGAAGCGCACAACCTCGGCAATCTCCTCGGCGGTCCCCATCCGGCCGGTGGGGATGCGCATGGCGATGCTGGCGCGCATCATGTCGTTGTACGGAGCGAGCAGCGGCGTGTCGATGAACCCCGGGCACACGGCGTTGACCCGAATGCCCAGGTGGGCGACTTCTTGTGCCGTTGACTTCGTCAAGGCGATCAGGGCGGCCTTGGCCGCGGAGTAGTGCGCCGCGCCCGCAGATGGGTGCATCCCGAGCACCGAGGATATGTTGACGATCGCCCCCCGACGTGCTGGTTGCATGTGGCGCAGCGCGGCCCGGCAGCCGTAGAACGAGCCATAGAGGTGGACGCGGATCATGCGGTCCCACTCGTCGTCGCTCATGCTGGTGAGGTACTCGGCCGGGACCATCTCGGCGATTCGGCCCTCCATCCGCAGCAACTGGTTGGCCATCCCGACCTCGAACCGGGCGTCGGTCAACGTCGGGGCGATGCCCGCATTGTTGATCAGGATGTCGATCCGACCATGGCGGGCGACCGCCTGGTCGACCTCGCTGTCGAAGGCTGCGGAGTCGCACACGTCGAACGGAGCGGCCTCGCCACCGACCGCCGTCGCGGTCGCTCTGGCAGCCTCCGCATCGATGTCGTTGACCACCACCGCCGCACCGTCGGTCGCCAGTCGCGTGGCGAACGCAGCGCCCAACCCCGAGCCGGCGCCCGTGATGAACGCGACCATTCCTCGCAACGCCCCATCGGTCATGGTCCGATCGTAGGGTGCGGCGGCCGGCGAGGGAGATGCCGAGCGATGCGCAACCGCGCTTGTACGCTCAGCGCGATGGAAGCAGTCGCACCCAATCGGTACCTCACGGTGCCGAATGCGTTCACGCTCTTCCGGCTGTGCTGCATCCCACTCTTCTTGTACGTCCTGTTCGGTCGCGACAACCGGGCCGGCGCAGCGTGGCTGCTCGGTGGACTCGGGGCGACGGACTGGGTCGATGGCTGGTTGGCTCGCCGCCTGAACCAGACGAGCGAGTTCGGCAAGATCTTCGATCCAACGGCCGACCGGCTTCTCTTCATCGTGGGCATCGGCGGGATCATCATCGACCACGCCGCGCCCTTGTGGATCGCCTGGGCGGTGGTTGCCCGCGAGGTGCTGGTCGGCGGGACGGTCGCGATCGCCACCCTCGCATTCGGCATGAAGCGCTTCGACGTCACCTGGTGGGGCAAGTTGGCAACGTTCCTGCTGATGTTCGCCTTTCCCGGCTTCATGCTCGGCTCGACCACGTTCCCCGCCCACCAGGGCTTTCAGGTTGCGGCGTGGATCCTGGGCATCCCCGGCCTGGTGCTCAGCTACTACACCGCGGTGACGTACATCCCGACGATCCGCGCCAGTCTGCGCGAGGGGCGCGGAGTCGCCCGCTAGTCTGCGGGGCCATGACGGTCCCTGCTCAGTTGCTCTACTCCACCGATCACGAATGGGTCGCCGTCGAAGGCACCCGGGCCCGAATCGGGATCACCGACTACGCCCAAGATGCGTTGGGCGATGTGGTCTACGTCCAGGCCCCCACGTTGGGTGCAGCGGTCAAGGCAGGCGACAGTTTCAGCGAGGTCGAGAGCACCAAGTCGGTCAGCGACATCTACGCGCCGGTCTCGGGAACCGTCGCCGCCATCAACGAAAAGCTCAGCGATGGACCGGATGCGTTGAACACCGATCCCTACGGTGCGGGCTGGATCTGCGAGATCGAGATGAGTGATCCCGCCGACCTCGACGGCCTGCTCGACGCCGTTGGCTATCAAGCTCTCATCGACGGTTAGTCTCCTGCAGATGGCCTACGTGTTCTGCAACCAGTGCGGCCACAGGAACCCCCCAGAATCCGGGTTCTGTTCGTCGTGCGGCAGCGTGCTCGACCGCATCGCCGACCACACCATCACCCTTGCCAAGGTCGATCCGTTGCAGGATGCCCCCGGCGCCGAGGACGACGTCGTCGTCAGCATCGCCGACCTCGCGTCCGGCGTGGCCTCGTTGATCGTGCGCTCCGGTGCCCAAGCCGGCGATGCCTTCGCACTCCATGACCAACTGACCCGCCTCGGCC
The DNA here is from genome assembly GCA_031373785.1 of Ilumatobacteraceae bacterium. Classification (GTDB taxonomy): domain Bacteria; phylum Actinomycetota; class Acidimicrobiia; order Acidimicrobiales; family Ilumatobacteraceae; genus JAENVT01. Next base: position 25,791 of record JANMNE010000251.1, on the reverse strand, counting down.
GCCACCCCGACAGCGAGATCAGCCTCGACGACATCACCGTGTCGCGTCGCCATGCCGAAGTCGAGCGCACCGGCACCGGCTACGTGGTCCGCGATGCCGGCTCGCTCAACGGAACGTATCTCAACGCCGAGCGCATCGATGATGAGGTCGTCCTGCACCAAGGTGACGAGTTGCAGGTCGGCAAGTTTCGTCTGGTGTTCTTCGAGCGGTCTGACGGCTGAGAAACATGATCATGCAAGAACGGCCGTACCTGTCGATCGGAGAAGTGCTCGGGCTCCTGCTCGAAGAGTTCCCCGACGTCACCATCTCGAAGATCCGTTTTCTCGAGAGCCAGGGTTTGATCGACCCTGAGCGGACGGCCAGCGGCTATCGAAAGTTCTACGACAACGATGTCGATCTGCTTCGCGTGATCCTGCGCGAGCAGCGCGAGAACTTCCTCCCACTGCGTGTGATCCGCGATCGGTTGGAGAGCGGTGCGATCGAAGATCCGACCGGGCCGACCACGCCTCCACGTGGCATCCGCAACGTGCCGACCCCGGATGCACCCGATGGCGAAGACGATCTTCGAATCGGCCAGAACGGTCACACGGATCAGCCGAGCGACGACGCCCGCATCGAGCCACCGCCGCCGACACAACATCATCCGGCAGCGCAACATCGGGCCGTCTCCGCCGTGCCGAGTGTCGCCGCCGAACCCGATCGGCCAGAGACCGCAGCGCCGGCGGCATCGTCACCCGCGGATCACCGGCACGAGAACCTCTCCGCCGGGGAGCTGTGCCAACTGGCCGGCCTCACCGCGCCGCAACTCGCCGAACTCGAGTCGTACAGTCTGCTGACCGGCAAGGGCAGCGGAGCCTCGACGCTCTACACGGCTGGCGACCTGGCGATCGCGCAGGCCGCGGCCGGCTTCATGCAACACGGTGTCGAAGGCCGCCATCTCAAGGCGTGGCGGCAGGCCGCCGAACGCGAGGCGTCGTTATTCGAGCAGATGATCCTGCCCCTGTTGCGCCAGCGAAATCCGCAGGCCCGCCAGCAGGCGATGGCGACGCTGACATCGCTCGCCGAACTCGGCGGCGAGCTGCGATCGGCGATCGTCCGCTCGGCCCTCAGCCACCACCTCGACGGCTGATCTCGAACCGACCCGCGGCGATCAACGTCGGCGGGGTACGCTCCCGATGTGATCGCGATGGAGTTGCTCGGGGTGCGGGTCGAGGTACCGGCCAACACGCCCGTCGTCATCCTGCGCGAACAGGTCGACCCACACCGAGTGCTGCCGATCCTCATCGGGTCGCCGGAAGCATCTGCCATCCACACTGCGTTGTCGGGCATCATCGCGCCGCGGCCGATGACCCACGACCTGATCGTCGAGCTGTTGCGCAGCACCGACGCCACGCTCGACAAGGTGGTCGTCACCGAGATCCGCGACCACACCTTCTACGCCGAGCTGCACCTCCAAGTCAGCGGTCACCCGACGATCGTGTCGTGCCGCCCATCAGATGCGATCGCCGTGGCGTGCCGCACCGGGGCGACGATCTACGCCGAGGAGTCGTTGCTCGACGAGGTCGGACTCGTTGCCGCGGAAGGCCTGGCCGACGAAGAGACCGAGGACGAAGCGATCCTCGATGAGTTCCGAGACTTTCTCGACGAGATCAAACCGGAAGACTTCGAAGCCTGATCGCGCGCTGCGCGCGAGTTATCGCGCCTATGGTGTTTGACCTGCGGCCGCCGTTGGCGTAGCCTGGCACTCCTTACATTGCCGTAGTTACGCGGATGTGAGTCAGGCAGACCATGAGAGTCAGGCAGACCATGAGCGAACAGGGTTTCAGCGGGACCAAGACGGCGACCATCGTCGGCATCACCTATCGCCAACTCGACTACTGGGCGCGCACCGACTTGATCCGCCCCTCGCTGGCCGACGCCAGCGGGAGTGGGAGTCGTCGGCTGTACAGCTATCGCGACCTGCTCGAGCTTCGCGTGATCAGGAGCCTGCTCGATGCCGGCATCAAGCTCGAGTCGGTTCGCACCGCCTTCGAGTATCTCCGCACCCACGTCGACACCGACATCGCCAGTGCGCACCTCGTGATCAGCGGCAGCGATGTGATCCTGTGCGACGGCGATCAGTTGATCGATGTCATGCGTCGAGGCGGCCAGGGCGTGCTCAACGTCTTGGCGATCGGCGGCGTGAAGTCGGATCTCGACTCGACGATCGTCGAGTTCGCCGAGACATCGTCGGCCCCGTCGGCTCGTCGCGCCATGTGATGAGCGAATTCGAAACCAGCCCTCTCGATGCAGTGCATCGCCGGCTCGACGCCAAGATGGTCCCGTTCGGCGGGTGGGAGATGCCGTTGTCGTACCCCATCGGCACGCTCGACGAGCATCTCGCGTGCCGCAACGACGCAGTCGTGTTCGACGTGTCACACCTCGGCACCGTCCGCGTCGAGGGCAGCGACGCCGACGAGCGGTTGCAGTTCGCCTTCACCAACGATCTGTACAAGATCGCCCCGGGTCGCGCCCAGTACACCCACCTCCTCGACGAAACCGACGCCTCGGTGCTCGACGACATCATCATCTGGTGGGTCGACGATGAAGTCTTCGACGTCATGCCGAATGCGTCGAACACCGATCGTGTGCGGGCGGCAATCGGCGGGCACGAAACCACGCATGACCGCGCCGTGCTGGCGGTGCAAGGCCCACGCGCCAAAGAGCGCTTGGCTGCAGTGTTTCCCGAGGCGGCGGCCGTCGGACGGTTCAAGGTCAGCCGACTTACCTGGGAAGGCACGCCCTGCGTCGTCGCCGGCACCGGATACACCGGCGAGGCTGGGGTCGAGATCGCCGTGCCAAATGGTGCCGCCACAGACCTGTGGACCGCGATCACCGACGCAGGCATCACGCCGGCAGGCCTCGGCGCCCGCGATACCTTGCGCCTGGAAGCGGCCCTGCCGTTGCACGGCCACGAGCTGGGCTCAGGCATCACGTCGCTGCAGGCCGGTCTCGGCTGGGTTGTCGCTTGGTCGAAAGACGAGTTCCGCGGCCGCGAGGCGCTCGACGCCGAGCGGGTCGCGGGCGTGCCGCGGTTGCTCATGGGCATCACGACCGAGGGTCGCCGGCCACCGCGCGCCGACTGCAGCGTGCTCGTCGACGGTCAAGCTGTCGGCGTGGTGACGAGTGGCAACTTCTCGCCCATGCTGGGGCATGGGATCGCGTTGGCGTTCATGCCGCCGAGCACCGAAGTCGGTACCGCAGTGGTGGTCGATGTCCGCGGCAGCGCCCTTCCGGGTCGCGTCGCGTCGACGCCGTTCGTGGCCAAACGCTGAGACTGCGCGCACGACCGGCCGCGGGTGCGTGACTACGCTCTGCTCATGGCCACTGGACCTCGCCTCGAGGTCGCCCACGCCGTGATCTACGTCCACGACGTCGACACCATGATTGCCTTCTACTCGCACACGCTCGGCTTCGAGGTGACCGATCGCGGGCCGCTCGATGCGGACGAGATCGTGTTCCTCTCCCAGAACGCGAACGACCACCACCAAGTGGCGTTCATCACCGGACGCGACCGGCCCGATCCGTCGAACAGCGTGCACCACGTGGCCTTTCGTTCGGGCGGCACGCTCGACGAGCTCAAGGCCCTCCGCAAGACGCTGCAGGCAGACGCCTCGGTCACCCAAATCATGCCGTTGACACACGGCAATGCCTGGTCGGTCTACTTCCGCGATCCCGAGTTCAACGGTGTCGAGGTGTTCATCGACACGCCCTGGCATGTGCGCCAACCCCAGGGTGAACCGCTCGACCTCGACAAGTCGAACGACGAGATCGTCGAGGCAACTCGTGCTCATTTCTCGAACGAGCCGGAGTTCGGTCCGATCGACGACTTCTATCGGCGTCGCGCCGAGCACGTCGCCCAGCGCTGATCAACGCTTCTTGGCGGGGGCTTTCTTGGCCGGCGCTTTCTTGGCCGGCGCTTTCTTGGCCGGCGCTTTCTTGGCCGGCGCCTTCTTGGCCGTGCTCTTCTTGGCCGGCGCCTTCCTTGCTGGTGCCTTCTTGGCCGGCGCAACCTCGGGTGGCGTCGCCATCAGCGCCGGCTTCGGCGCGGGCGGAGGAGGTTGAGCGCTCCCGCCGAGCAGCCCGGCCAATGGACGCAGCCCGAACATGCTGCCGGCGGATTCGGCCATCATGCCGAGGGGCTGCAAGCGGCGGGCGAGATCCGAGAGCACTCCCATGAACTCGCTGAGGTCGTTCGGCATCGACATCAGGGCTGGTGCCGACAGCACGTCGGCCAGTCGCGACAACCCGGGCGCAACTCGATCGATCGGCCCCGTCAACTGCTCGACCATCGAGTCAGCGGCCTTGATGGTGCGGGTCACCTGCGGTACGAAGGCCCGGATCGGCTCCTCGACCGTGTCGAGCAAGCTGTTGACCCGGTTGGCCATACCGTGCAGCTGCTCCATCGTCTTGTTGAAGTTCTCGACCGCTGACAGAAAATCCGACACGCCACGCTGGAACTGGCTGATCGACTTGGTGACCGCGCCGAACGGGTTGACCCCACCGAACAGACCGAGGAGGTCACTGATCCCTGGGGGAGTATTTTGCGCCATGGCCGCACCGTAGCCGCAGTCGTGCTCAGCCCGATAGAGCGGCGAGGGCCTCCAGCGGCTCGCAACTGCACACCAGGTGGCGATCTCCGAAGGCTGCATCGATACGCGAGACGGGCGGGAAGTACTTGGCCGATCGCAGTGAGGCAACCGGGTAGGCGCCGAGCTGCCGATCGTATGGTCGACTCCATTCGCCGATCAGGTCTTCGGCGGTGTGCGGTGCGTGGCGCAAGGGGCTGTCTTCCACCGGCCACGTACCAGACGCGACCGCGTCGATCTCGCCCTTGATCGCAATCATCGCCTCACAGAACCGGTCGAGCTCGTACAGCGATTCGCTCTCCGTCGGTTCGACCATGAACGTACCGGTCACGGGGAAGCTCATCGTCGGCGCGTGCAGCCCGTAGTCGATCAGCCGCTTGGCCACATCGTCGACGGTCACGCCGGTGGCTTTGCTGATCGGACGCAGGTCGATGATGCACTCGTGCCCGACCCGGCCGTGTTCGCCGGTGTAGAGCACGGGGAAGTGGGGGTGAAGGCGGGTCGCGACGTAGTTGGCGTTCAGCACCGCCATCGCACTCGCGTCGGTGAGACCGGAAGCGCCCATCAAGGCGATGTACACCCACGAGATCGACAAGATGCTGGCCGAACCGAACGGTGCCGCCGCGACCGCGCCGACAGGGTGACCGTTGGTGGCCAACGGATGCGCAGGGAGGAAGGGTGCGAGGTGGGCGCGCACCGCGACCGGGCCAACCCCGGGGCCGCCGCCGCCATGCGGGATGCAGAACGTCTTGTGGAGGTTGAGATGGCTGACGTCAGCGCCGAACTTGCCGGGTTGGGCCAGCCCGACCATCGCATTCAAGTTCGCTCCATCGACGTACACCTGCCCGCCGTGGGCGTGCACGATCTCGCACAGTTCGCTGATGTCTGCTTCGAACACACCGTGTGTCGACGGATAGGTGACCATCGCCGCGGCCAGCGCCGCGCCGGCATCGGTGGCCTTGGCCTCGAGGTCTTCCAGATCGATGTTGCCGCGTTCGTCGCACCGCACGACGACGACCTTCAAGCCGGCCATCACCGCGCTGGCCGCGTTGGTCCCGTGCGCACTGGAGGGGATCAGGCACACATTCCTGGCCGACTCACCACGACTGCGGTGGTACGCACGAATGGCGAGCAGGCCGGCATACTCGCCCTGGCTGCCGGCGTTGGGCTGAAGGCTGACGGCGTCGTAGCCGGTGATGGCAACCAGCATGGCTTCGAGTTGGGCGATCATCTCGCGGATCCCGACCGTCGCCTCCTCCGGCGTGAAGGGGTGCATGTCGGCGAGCCCCGGCCAGGTCAACGGTTCCATCTCGACGGTCGCGTTGAGCTTCATCGTGCACGAGCCGAGGGGGATCATCGTTCGATCGAGCGCCAGATCCTTGTCTGCCAGTCGGCGGAGGTAGCGAAGCATCTCGTGTTCGGTGTGATAGCGAGCGAAGACAGTCTGGGTCAGGAACTCGTCGGTGCGCCGATGCGGGATCCCGGCGAGATCGGTCGCCTCCGTGGTGGTGTCGTTCGTCGCCGCGACGACTCCGAAGGCGGCGAACAGCGCCTCGAGTGTCGACGTCGTCGATGTCTCGTCGAGGCTGAAGCCGATCGTCGATTCGTCGACGTAGCGAACATCGAGGCCCGCGGTCGCTGCACGCTCCAATACCGCGCGCGCCTGGCAGCGGACCTGGATCGTGTCGAACCAGGTGTCGTTGACGAGGGTGAGTCCCGCCGACTGGAGCCCGACGACCGCCATCGACGCCAGGCGATGGATGCGCTCGGCAATTCGGCGCAGACCGACCGGACCATGCCACGCTGCATAGAGCCCGGCGATGTTGGCCAGAAGCACCTGAGCGGTGCAGATGTTCGATGTCGCCTTCTCGCGGCGGATGTGCTGCTCGCGGGTCTGCAGCGCAAGACGCATCGCCGGGCGCCCTTCGGTGTCGGTGCTCACCCCGACGAGGCGGCCCGGCAGGGCGCGTGCTGCCGGTTCGTGAGCCGCGATGAAGGCCGCATGCGGGCCACCGAACCCCATCGACACGCCGAATCGCTGCGCTGAACCGATGGCGATGTCGGCGCCGAGTTGGGCAGGGGGCGTCGTCAGCATGCAGGCCAGCAGGTCGGTGGCGACGATCGCCAGTCCCTGCATCTCGTGCACCGTCTCGATCGCCGCGGTCCAATCGGGGATCGCGCCGCTGGACGTCGGCAGGCTGAACAGCGCGCCGAAGCACCCGTCGGCAAGGTCGGCGATGTCACCGACGATCAGTTCGATTCCAACTGGCTCGGCACGTGTCTTCAGCACGGCGATGGTCTGCGGATGAGTGTCGTGATGCACGAGGAACCGGTCGCTGGCCGACTTCGACAACCGGCGAGCCATGGTCATCGCCTCGGCTGCTGCCGTGGCCTCGTCGAGCAACGAAGCGTTGGCGAGGTCGAAGCCGGTCAGCTCGGCGACCATCGTCTGAAAGTTCAGCAACGCCTCCAGTCGACCCTGGCTGATCTCGGGTTGGTATGGCGTGTAGGCGGTGTACCACGCCGGGTTCTCCAGCACGTTGCGGACGATCACCGGGGGAGTGATGGTGCCGTAGTACCCCATCCCGATGAGGCTCGTGCGCGGCTGGTTCTTCGCAGCGAGGTCACGCAACTGCCGGTGCACCGATTCCGGTGATCGCGGCCCCTCGAGCGCCAGCTGACCAGCCATGCGAATCGCATCCGGCACGGTGTGGGCCAACAGCGACTCGACGGATTCCTCGCCGATCACCGTCAACATGTGCCGGCGCTCGTCGTCGGCCGGCGATGTGTGTCGGCGCGTGAACTCGCCGGCATCGATCAACTCGTCAAGGTCTGGTCGCATGGCTCGCTCCTGGGGATCGCGGAAACAGGTTGGTCCCCAGCTGTCATGGGTGCCTGAGAGCTTCTCCGCCTCGATCGTGCTGAGGGCGGATTTCCCCGTCGGCGAGCAGGCCTTGTGCCGGCTGCTTTCCAGCGTTGCCTTCCCGATCGGTCCGTTTGCCTGAGAGATTCCGGGGAGGTTGCTCCTTCGGCGCCGCAACGCTGGCTGCGTTGAAGGCTCTCCCGATCGGGGATGTCGACAGATCGAACTGTAGCGGCTCGAGGCCCTAGCCGGTGGGAGCCACACATCCCGACTCTTCGACCGAGACCGTGGTCCGTGCCTCGCCCCGTACCGCATCGGCAGGCACCCACACACCGTCGGCGCCGGCTTGCGGATGGCGCCACTCGATCAGTTGCACGTCGTCGACGTCGAGTCGTGGCGAGCCGCTGGGCACGGAGATGTACAACAGCAACGCATTCGGGCGCAGGTCACCAACCGGGGCGTTGACGATCGCGGTGACATCGAGGTCGAGGTCAATCCACTCTGTGCTGTCGTGGACAGGCAACGGGATGGTCGTCTCACGCAGCAACGTCGAGACCGGCTCGGTCGTGGGATCGGTGTCGTTCACGTCGTAGACCGCAATCCGCAACGTCGCGCCGACGACGCCGGTACCGCGGGTTCGCATCTGCACGGCATAGGTGGGGTCTCCATCGACCGGGTCGAAGTTGCGGTCGTACCAGCGATGCGGCGGCGTCGTCGAGCGGGCGATCTGCCGCGCCGAGGCACCTCGGACCTTGCTCGCCTGCAACCGCAGGAACCGATTGTTGCCCTCGACCGCCGCGGTGACGTTGCCCGTCAGCGTCCACTGCGTCGCCCCGTCGGTCTCGCCGTCTGCCGTGAAATCGTCGATGTCGCCCCATTGCAACAGATCGACACCGATGTCTCCGTCGAAGGAACCGGTGCGCACCAACGTGCAAGGTGGCAGCGACGATCGGCCGCTGTCGCCGAGCTGATGGTCGACCGTCGCGCTGTCGCGGTGATCGGTGATCTCGCCGGTCATGCCGATGTCGGAGACCGTCGCGTTGCCGGGCAGGTGCGTATCGATGACCGACTCGATGATGCGCGGCGCGATTCGATCGCTGTACGCGGTCAGCGCTGACCTGCCGTTCATCAGCCGAATCACCCGGGTCGCGGCTGCTCCGCCGGCGGGCACCGGCTGGTAGCGATCGATCGTCAACGGGATGATCCGAGCATCGATCATGCGACTGCCCTCGAACACGGTCCGCAGGATCGCGCTCGGGAACGTCGACAGGAAGTCCTGATCGAACACGAAGTTGCCGAGCGAGTACGCGATCAGCCGCCCCTTGTACCACTCGAAGCCCTGCAGCACGTGTGGATGGTGGCCGACGACGAGATCGGCTCCGGCATCGATCGCGGCATGCGCTGCCCTGGTAGCGAACTCGCTGGCGACATCGGAGAACTGAAAGCCACCATGGATCTCGACCACGACGAGATCGGCGCCATCGGCGCGCAGCTCGCTGATCGATCGCTTGATCGCTTCCGATTGGAAGGGTGCGGCGCCACCATGGCCTCGGCGGGCAACCCAGTCCTGCAGCTCCGGATAGACGGTCGCCATCGCTGCCCACAGTGACCCGGACTGCTGGTCGTCGAGCAACGATTCGAGCTCGGTGAACGCAGTCCACGCGACGCCGGGTCGGCGCAGCTCGGTGGGGACGTAGGTCGGATCGCCGACCTTGCCGAATCCGAACACCCGCTCCTCGAACTGCCACGAATCCTTCTCGGGAAGGTCGCTCGCACGTTTCTCGTCAGCGCCGGGGAGATTGTCGTTGACGAAGTCACCGTTGACCGTGGTGGCCGAGACCACGCCGACCTTGGTATGCCCAACGTCGATCATGCGCCCGGCCTCGGCCTGTGCGGCGCTCGTGCCGGCGCCGGCCCAGGCGATCCCCGCACCGTCGAGACTGGCGATCGTCGACGCCACACCGGGACCTTGCCAGTCGTAGGCGTGGTTGTTGCCCAACGTGACGAGGTCGATACCCATGTCTTCCAATGCGGCCAGGACCACGGGAGGCGACTGCAGCAAGAAGCGCTTGGCAGGGTACGCACCAGACGGGGGGAGCTGGCCGACCACCGTTTCGAGATTGACGGTCGAGGCATCGGCTGCGGCCATGATCGGGGCGATGTGGCGCACGACGGTCCGCGCCCCGGCTTCGGTGGTCGCGATCGGCGTGTCGGTGCGACCCTCGGGCTGCTGGTAGCGCCGACCCATCATCACGTCGCCGCCGAACTGCAGCGACAATCGCTCGGCGCCACTCGGACCGAGGCGAGTGAACAATCTCACCGTCACCGACGTGTCGGAAGGGTCCATCACGAACGGCTCCGGCAAGTACTGCTCGGCCTCGATCGTTCCTGCCACCGGTTGGTCGATCTGCAACTCGCGGGTGCCGCGGATATCGATCGGTTTGTCGTTGCCGATTGCGCGCATCACGGCCGTCGTGATCGGCTCGCCCTGCTCATCGACGACCGAGACCTGCACCGATTGCTTCGCCGGGTGAGGTCGCTGGTTGGCCGGTTGACAGGCAACCGCAGACACGACCACGAGCACCGCCACCAGAATTCGACGCCACGGCATGAACCATCGAGCCTAGGAGGCGTGCTGCTGGCGGTCGCGGACTGCTCGCAAATTTGCGCAGATCGCAGATCCAGACCGCCCGATGCGTCGATGAAGTCGAGTGCACGAGCGCATCGGAGGAGCGCCATGTCAACGACCTACTACACGCCCGAATCTGGCGAGCCCTCTGCGTCGACGATCGCCGTGCGGGCGCGGACGCGCGCGTCGCTCGCCCCACGAGTCGCCCTGGGCGCCAACGCCGTGGTTGCCGCGACCGGGCTGGTCATCAAGTTCGGCGAGGCCGCCACAACCGCCGACCCACAGTTCCCGAGCGTGTTCGGACGGGTTGCCAACGAGCTGTGCTACTTCACGATCCAGTCGAACATCATCGTCATCGCGGTCTGCGTCGCTCTGGCGTGGCGACCGGAGCGATGGCGGAGGGTCGCCGAGGTGCCGCGGTTGGTCGGACTGGTCTGCATCACCGTCACGGGCATCGTGTACTACGCCCTGCTGGCCGGCGACGAGCACTTCGTGGGGATCGCCAAGGTCGGCGATGTGCTGGCACACGCAGTCTCGCCGGCGCTGTTCGTGGGCACGTGGCTCGTGCTCGGTCCGCGCGGGGCCCTGCTACGGCAGCACGCCATTCAGATGCTGGTGTTCCCGGTGTCGTGGATCGCACTGACGCTGGTGCGTGGCGCGATCATCCATGTCTATCCGTACGACTTCGTCGATGTCGCTGCCAACGGATACGCTGCGGTGGTGACCACGATTGCAGCTCTCACCGCAGCGGCCGCGGCGCTGGCGGCCGGTGCTGTCTCGCTCGACCGACGGCTGGCCAAGCGCTACTCGATCGTGCCGTAGACGCCCGAGGCGCTCTGACCACTCTGCCGGCTGGTCTGCAGCACCTCGTCGACGCTGGCACGCAGGTCGGCCACGAACGCGTCGATCTTGCCCTCGTGCACGACGCTGACCGTGCAATGCAGCGACGGGGGAGGGCCTTGGCGGTCGACGTACCAACCGCGACGCCAGAGCGCGTCGGCCACAGCGAACACGTCGAGCTGTGCCTCGTCTACCGCACCGAACGCCACCAACGTCGCCTGCGGTGCGGCCCGCACAACGAGCTCCGGTGTTGCCACGATCGCGTCTGCCAGTTGCAGACACGCGGTGCGAGCCGCGGCAGTGACCCGCATGTAGCCGTCGTTGCCGAGGTAGTGCATCACCGCCCACGCTGCGGCCATCGAGCCGCCGCCCTTGGTGCCGAGCACCCCCGACGACCCGTAGACACCGCCCAACCAGTTGTCGGTGACGAAGGTCTGGTACCCACGCAGCCGCTTGTCGCGGTGCATGATCACCGATGCTCCCTTGGCCGTGTATCCGTACTTGTGCAGGTCCACCGAGATGCTCGTCACCCCGGGCACCTCGAAGTTCCATGGAGGGACCGCCTCGCCGAGGCGCGCCAGGTACGTCAGGGTGACGCCACCCATGCAGGCGTCGACATGGCAGTTGATGTCGCGCGCTCGGGCCAGCGCGGCAATCTCGGGAATCGGGTCGATCACGCCTTGCGGGTACTGCGGCGCAGAGCCGACCAGCAGCACGGTGTCGTCGTCGATGGCCGCCTCCATCGCGGAGACATCGGCACGCCAATCGGGGCCCACCGGCACGCGGCGGCTTTCCAATCCGAAGTAGTAGCAGCCCTTCTCGAAGGCGGCGTGCGCGCTGGAGGCCAGCACGACGTTCGGCCGGGTGATGCCGCGCTCCTTACGCCCTCGCTCGCGAGCCGACTTGACCGCCATCAGGATGCTCTCGGTGCCGCCACTGGTCATGAACCCGGCTCCGTCATCGCCGACGCGCAACCAGCCACCGACGATCGCCACGACCTCGGACTGGATGGTTCGCAGGCTCGGGAAGGCGTCGGTGTTCAGCGCGTTCTCGCTCGAGTAACGGCGATACGCCTCCTCGGCCACGGCCAACACGTCGGCGCCCCCGTAGTACACGAGGGTGAAGGCTCGACCATCGCGCCAGCGCACGTCATCTCGTTTCAACTCGTCGAGCCGCGAGAAGACCTCGTCGGACGACCGGCCTGCGTTCGGGAGCTCCATGCCGTCGAAAGGTAGCCGCGGTGGAGGCGAGGACCTGCCCTATGGGGCCGTTGCGGCGGCGACGGCAAGGTCGATCACGCCGACGAGATTGTCGGTGATGTCGGGCACCTTGCCGCTGATCAGCACCGAGATGGTCAACCCATCAATCCGGTTGACCACGATCGCGTGGGTCGACTCGATCGTGCCCGTATGCCCCCACGAGCCGTCGCCGAACAGCATCAACCCCAACCCGTAGCTCCACCCGTTGAGCGGTGGCGGGTCCTCGACGGGCACAGGAACCGGTACTCGCATGGCATCGACGGACGACTTGCCCACCAGGGCGGCTTCCGTCGGAGCGATCTCGGCCAGTCGCAGTGCCGACGCCAACTTGGCAACGTCGAGCGGCGTAGCGACCCAGCCACCTGCCGGCCCGAGCGCTTCCATGTAGTTGCGCCCGGTCGAAGACGCGTGGAGTGCGTCGCCCGCCTGGGAGTCGAAGGTCGGGGCCAAGTGGGCCTTGGCTCCGATGGGCTCGAGCACTCGCTCGCGTATCGCCGTCTCGAAGGGTTCACCGGTGACCGTCTCCAACAGCAGGCCGAGCAGGCAGTAGTTCGTGTTGCTGTACTGGAACGCCGTACCCGGGTCGAACTGCAGCACTTGGTCGAACGCATTGTTCGCCGCCTGCTGCCATGAGTCGACCCCGTGGCCGAAGAAGATGCCGCGCGAGACCGCGAAACCGGAGGTGTGCGACATCAGTTGGCGCACCGTGACCGTGCCGATTCGGGGATCGGCGAATGGGCCGTCGAGCCCCAGTTGGCCGGCGAAGGGCTGGTCGAGCTCGATGGAACCGGCCTCGACGAGCTGCATGATCGCGACAGCTGTGAGCATCTTCGAGACGCTGGCGATGCGGAACCTGGTGTGCGTCGTCGCCGGCTTGGACTCGAACGGGTTCTCCATGCCGAACGCCGCGGTGTGCAGCACCTCGCCGTTGCGCAGCACGGCAACCCCAGCGGCGATGTCGCCATGGGCCACCGTCGCTGCGGCCACGACGGCGTCGAAGGCCTTGCCGTCGAATGGGCCGGTGTACGCGGGCGTCGTGGTCGTGGTGGTGGTGGTGGTGGTGGACGACGTGGTGCTCGTGGTCGTGCTCGATGGCTCCGTCGCCGGTGGCTCGGTGATCGGCGGCAGTTCGGTGGCAGGTTCGGTGGTCAGCGGCGCGACGGTTGGCGCAGCGGTCGTGGCCACGACCGACGATGGAGACAAGGTCGCGACGGGGCTGGCACCAGGGTTGGCGGCAGTCCCGCCGAACGAACTGGTGGCCGACGCGAGGGCGACGACGACCACGCCTGCAGCACCGACCACCCATGCGCGCGTCGCCATCGCATCATTCTCGCCGTTTGGGGGTCCAGATCGGCGGCACCCGGGCCCTTCGGCCCTACACGCTCGCACACCGCCTGATGGACGATCTACCAAGCGGACGAGCAAGTGCCGCAGATAGCGAGCGATCGGCATGGGGGCCAAGAAGGTCCTGGTACTGGGAGGAAACTTTGGCGGATTGACCGCCGCGCTCACCGTGCAGCACGAGCTGCGCGGCGAGGTGAACGTGACCGTCTTGTCGGCCAACGACCAGTTCTTGTTCAACCCGTCGCTGATCTCGCTCCCGTTCGGCAACCGGGCGCCCGAGGAGATCACGTTCCCCCTGGCCCCGACGTTCGAGGCGCAGGGCATCAACTTCGCCCACACCGCGGCAACGAAGATCGACCTTGCTGCCAAGCGGGTGACCAGCACCTCTGGCCAGCACGACTTCGACTACCTGGTGATCGCCACCGGCCACCGCAGCGATTTCGCCGCCATACCGGGGCTCGGGCCGGGAGGCAATGCCTACACGATCACGTCGCTCGACGATGCCGTCCACGCAGGGGAGGGGTGGCGCCAGCTGCTCGAGAACCCGGGACAAGTCGTGGTCGGCGCCGCCCAGGGCACCACGTGCTGCGGCGCCGCATACGAGTACTTGTTCAACGTTTCCTACCACCTCCGCAAGGCCGGGCTGAAGAAGCAGGTCAAGGTGACCTATGTGACATCGGAGCCGTTCATCGGACACTTCGGCGTCGGTGGATTGCCGCTCGGCAAGACGCTGCTGGGCACGTTGTTGAAGAAGGAGCGAATCGACGCCGTCACCAATGCCTCGATGGCCTCGGTCGAAGATGGGCGCGTGGTCCTGGCCGACAACCGCACGGTCGATTTCGACTACGCCATGGTCGTGCCGCCGTTGGTCGGGCAGGACGTCGTCAGGTCCTGCACCGACATCGCCGACGAGCACGGCTTCGTCAACGTTCGCGACACTTACCAGACGCTGCCGTACGACAACGTCTATGCCGTCGGCGTCGCCGCAGCCGTCGATACTCCGTGGCAGACGCCGACACCCGTCGGCATCCCGACCACCGGGTTGCCCACCGAACACCAAGCACAGGTTGCGGCGCGCAACATCGCTGCGCAGATCAAGGGCGAACCGCCCAAGGACCACGACGAGTTCGGCGCCAGCCCCGCCGTCTGTGTGATGGACGCGGGCAACAACGGCGTGATCATCATGGCCGACCACCTGATGCCGCCGCGTAAGCACGGCGTGCTGATTCCCGGCCCGCAAGCCCACGCAATGAAGCTCGGCTTCGAGAAGTACTTCATGTGGAAGGCGCGCAACGGCCACGTGATGTTGCCCTAGCACCGACCCGGTAGCGTCGTGGCCCATGGCCGAGCGACCGACGATCACCATTCCAGAACAAGAACCACCCGCTGACCTCCTCATCGAAGACGAGACGATCGGCGACGGCGAGGAGGCGGTGATCGGCAAGCGCGTCTACGTGCACTACGCCGGAGTCGCTTGGAGCAGCGGGCAGGAGTTCGATGCCAGCTGGAACCGCGGCGATCTCTTCGATTTCCGACTCGGTGCCCGCGAGGTGATCGAGGGCTGGGACAAGGGTGTCGCCGGCATGCGCGTCGGCGGCCGCCGCCGATTGACCATCCCGCCGGACCTCGGCTACGGAAGCAGGGGAGCGGGTGGCGTGATCAAGGGTGGCGAAACCCTGGTCTTCGTCGTCGACCTCGTCAGCATCCGCTGACCTCCCGCCGCCGGTCAAGCGGCGTTTCGTTTGGGTGGGCCGGTGGTCATGATTTGTCCGTCGGGGAGCCGGATGGTCAACTCGCGGTTCGGGCCGAGCGAGATCAGCCAGTCGTGGTGGTGGATCTTCTGGTGATGCTGTTCGCAGACAGGGAGGAAGTTGGCGAGGTCGGACAGGCCGCCGTGTTCCCACCAGATCACGTGGTGCAGTTTGAGACGCGAGTACCTTACCCGGCATCCGGGTATCGCGCAGGTCGCGTACAGGCCTCGGAGGGCGCGGCGTTGAGCCCGGTTGGCCAACCGGGTCGAGCGCCCCAAGTTCAACTCGCCCGGCGCGTCGACCACGACCCCGTCACCCACCCGCACCACGTATTGGCGGGCTCGTGGTCGCAACGACTCCAAGAACTCGGCCGGGAGATCGACCTCGACACCCCAATCAACACTCGGTCTACCGTCAGGCTGCGGGTTGGTGTGGTCTTCGACGACGATGATCTCCGGGCGACCGACACCAACACCGTCACCGTCGAGCAATGCCAGCAACGCCAAGGCGCGCAGATAGGCCTGTTTCTCGAAACGATCGCCAGGGCAGCCGTCGGGGTGAGTGTCGTGGAACATCGCTTCGACCTGGGCATCGAGGCGTACCTCCAGGGTCGCCCAGGTCGCCGGGTCGAGCGTCACCGACCAGCAGCCCATCCCGGTGATCTTGTCGATCCACGAGGCGAGCCGGATCGCTCGGCGTTGGCGCTCCAACCGCTGCAACCCGTCACCATCGCGTTCCAACCGTCGCGCCTCAGCCCGCACCACGCGAGCGAACTCGTCCGGTGTCGACTGCTCAGCAACCGGCACCAACCCCGCAACCGCCTCGACCAGGCCGGCACGCACCGCCGGTTCGAGTTGGCGCAACGCGCGGGTGACCACATCGACATGCTCACCCGACACCCGACCAGCCTCCAACGACGATGACAGAGCAGGGATCTGCGCTGCGGTTTCCGCCCGCCCCAAGATCTGCTCACCGTGGCGTAGCGAGGTGCGTCCGGCTTCAGCCAACGACTTCTCTGGAAACGACGAGATCCCAGCGACGAGCCGAGCGATCGCCACCTCTCGGCCCTCGACCCACGACTTCAGCCTGCGCAGATCATCGACGGCAGCCTGCAACACACCCCAATCCGCACATGAATCTTCAACCGCTGCCACCCGCTCCACCAGGCTGTGCACGTCGTCTGACCTCATGCGTACCACTCTGCCAGAGGGGTGTGACAGAGTAGTCGAACGCGTGTTCGTTCTAGATCGATGACGTCACGATCAGGGGGGTCCTCACGCCCCGTGGCGCCCCTCGCCGGCGGCGAACCGCGCCGCGCCGGCCTGCGTCTCACCCGAGCGAATGGTGGCCAGGCCCAGCTGTGTCTCGTTGGCCAGCGCCTCGTCGTAGGTGAGTCCCCACTGATCGAAGCTGCTTCGCCGATCCGAGCGCAGGCACCGCTGGGGGAGCGCGGCGATCTCACTGGCCAACGCCACAGCAGCATCGAGCGCCGTCCCGTGAGCCACCAGACGGTTCGCCAACCCCATGCGCATCGCCTCCTCGCCAGATACCCCTCGGCCGGTCAGGATCATGTCGAGCGCATGGCTGTGCCCGATCAGGCGGGGGAGTCGCACGGTGCCCCCATCGACCAGCGGCACGCCCCACCTCCTGCAGTACACGCCGAACACCGCGTCAGCGGCGGCGACCCGCAGATCACACCACAGCGCCAACTCCAGCCCGCCGGCCACCGCATAGCCCTCTACCGCGGCGATCACCGGTTTGTCTAGCAACAACCGGGTCGGGCCCAGCGGACCGTCGAGCGACATGTCGACGTCCACCCGGTTGCCGTTCCCCGAGCCGATCTGCTTCAGGTCGGCGCCGGCGCAGAACGTGCCCTCCATGCCGTACAACACGGCAACGTGCAGTTCAGGATCGGAGTCGAACGCTCGGAACTCCTCGGCCAATGCCCGCGCCGTCGGTCCATCGACGGCGTTGCGGGCAGCAGGGCGGTTGATCCCGATCGTCAAGACGTGGTCAGCGGGCTGGTCGACGACGATGCTCATCGCGTCATTGTGGTCGCTCTTCGTCTACGACGACGCCTCCTGCGCGACCACGCCCTCCGGCATCCGCCTGTAGGTCAACGTGTCGATCAGGGTGTCGTGGAGGCTCAGCAGCTTGTGTGTCCCGGCGGCAACGAACTGGCGGTACTGGAGGAATGGGGCGAGCTGCGGATCGAACGCCGGCACAGCGACCAGAACGGAGCGACACCCGGCAGCGAAGGCATCGGCGCACATCCGATCCAGTAGCTCGGAGCCGTACCCCTGGCGCCGATACTCGGAACCGATCCACCCGACGATGATGAATCCGTTGCCGACTCGCTTCGGCATCACGCACCCAACCACTCGACTCGTGCGTCGCTCGAGTACGAGCCCCAACGCCGGCTGACCCGCCTTGAACTGCGCGCTGAGCTTGGTCACGTCGGGGGCGGTTCAGCCCATGTGGCCAACCGTCACCGGATCGCAGATCGCGTTGAAGCCCTCGACGCGCTTATGAGTCGCCGGAACGACCCGCAACCTCGGAGTCGACGTCAGCATGAGGAGCCCGCGCTTGCGAACGCGGCGGGCATCGAGCTTCACCGCAACGCACAGAGCAACCCCGAGACCCGCATAGGCCACCAAGCCGTCTCGCCCTTCTCCCGAGGTCAGCGGCGAGCCGACCAGACGGCTGCGTGTCCACAGCGGCTTCTCAGAAGTGATCGGTCAACTGCACCACGATCTTGAGCGCAGCGGGCGAGGGCGGGGCAGAGCTGTATCCAAGAATGAGAATTCAATCTGACATAACGATGATTATGGGCGTTGTGGTTGCAGCTCTCGGTCGCGGATCGGGCGTGCCGCCTCGAGCAGCCACGTCAGCATCTCGGTGAGCTCTCCTTTCGCCGCGGCCTTGCCGGCGGTCGCCAGGTCGCGTTCGACGTCGTCGACGGCGCACGCAAGGACGTAGAGGTCGTCGTGCAACTGATCCAGCTCGGCCTTGGTGATGATCAACTCGTTCTCGTTGAGCTGCAGTTCGTGGGCCCGCTGGCGCCCGACCCAATCCCATTGCCGGCACGCTTGGCTGCAGAAGATGCGTGGCCGACCCATTTTCTGTGCGGAAAGCACTCGGCGGCACCATCGGCACCGCGATCGGCGATCGTCTGTGTCACCGCCTACTTTCGTCATGACGAAACTGTAGCGAACATCAGGCTGTCGCGGGTGCGTTAGCCTCCGACGATGGTCGACTACTTCCTCAAGATCGACACCGTGCCGGGGGACAGCCACGATGCTCACCACCCGAACGAGATCGAGGTGGTCTCGTTCTCGTGGGGCGAATCCAACGTCGCTCCCCTGGCGGGGTCGGGCGCCGGTGCGGGCAAAGTTCACATCGAAGACTTCCACTTCACTGCGGTCACGAGCTCGGCGTCGCCCAGGCTGATGCTGTTGTGCGCCAACGGCAAGCATGTCGCCAGTGCGCTGCTGGTGGCTCGTCGCCCCGGCTCGTCACAGCAGGAATACCTCAAGATCACCCTCAACGATGTCACGGTCATCGCGTACCACGTCAGTGCGTCGTCGGGCGACGTGCCGCTCGACGAGGTGTCGCTGCGATTCTCCAAGTTCCAGATCGACTACCGGCCGCAGAAGTCGACCGGCGCATTGGGCGTTGCGGTGCATGCAGGCTGGGACGTCAAGCTGAGCAAACAGATCTGACGCGTCAGTCAGCGTGCACCTGCACGATTGCTTCGATCTCGACGCAGAGGTCGAAGGGCAGCTCCGCCATCCCGACAGCGCTCCGCGCCGCGCGACCGGCCTCCCCGAAGACTTCGATGAACAGCTCGGAGCAGCCGTCGATCACACCGGGGGTGTTGTTGAATCCCGGTGCGCAGTTGACCATCCCCAACAGCTTCACGACCTGCGAGACCGCGTCGAGCGAACCCAACTCCGCTTGCAGGGCCGCGAGCAACTGGAGCCCGACCAGTCGAGCAGCGTGACGTGCCGTCTCGAGGTCGACCGCTCCCCCGACCTTGCCGGTGACCACGCTGCCGTCCGGACGGATCGGGGCGGCCCCGGACAGGAACACCAGGTCCCCGACGCGCGCCGAACTGCGGTACAACCCGGCGGGACGCATCAGTTCGGGGAGAATGATTCCGAGTTCGGCGAGGCGCGCTTGTGCGGACATGCACACAGTCTCGCGCACAGCTACGCCGCCACTATCCCCAACGAATCCACAGGTAGTTGGCACTGACGATCCACAGGTCGGGTGGTTCACAATGGGTTGATGGCGATCAGCATGCGTGATCCCGCCCTGCGACCTCGGCGTCATGGAGCGTGTCTCGAACCGGTCGATCGTCGCGCCCTCGAGCGGGCCGGTTGGCGGACCATGCTGGACTATCGCGAGAACCACGTGCGTGGCCGGAACGGCCGCCTGGTCGAGGTGGAGGCAATCTGGATCGCCGAGGCCGAGCGGTTCGACGGCGCCATGCGGTCTGCGTCTGCCGTCGGGGCAAGTGTCGAGGAAGCATGGGCAACGCTGCGGGCCGACATCGATGGCTCACGAGTTCGCACGCTTTCACGGGTCCGTTTGCTCGAGCGGTGACGCAGACAACCGGGCGCCGAGCCCGGTTTGGTACGACGAGCGTGTTGTTGTTCGTTGTCGCGACGCTGCTCGCCGCAACGACGGCAACCACGGCGATCTCGGGTCCCGCTGACACCGCGACACCGCAACCCGCAACTCGCTCGACGCCCCCGCTGCGGTCGTTCAGCCTTGTAGCGACGGGCGACGTCTTGACGGAGAGCGCCGTCAACGCCGCAGCGTCGGCGCTCGCCCCCGGCACTGCGGCGCGGTACGACTTCGCCCCACTCTTCGCGCCGGTCTCCCCCGGCGTGTTCGAAGTCGTGCCGTGGCCGGTCCTGCTCTGCAACGAACCCGTGTCGCGTGTGGTCTACGCACCGATCACGACGCTGGCCGACCCATCACTGTCTCCGGGCATACGTGCAGGACTGCAGGCGTGCATCGATCGCACCACTCCCCTCGTCCCCGACGTGCATTGACTGACCTGCGCCAGCGTCCTTCCGGAATAGTTACTGACCAACTATTGTTGTGATAGCAACAGATGTGAGGACAACAAAGGAGCACGCCATGTCCGTTTCCACAGCGACCGTCACGCGACTCATCCCCGCCCAACGCGCCATCGAGGGCGACGGGTTCGTCGTCCGCCGCCCGTTCCCGACCTCGTCGCTCTCGTACATCGACCCCTTCCTGCTCTTCGACCACATGGGCCCGGTCGACTTCGCTCCGGGCGAAGGCACGGGCACCCCGTGGCACCCACACCGCGGCTTCGAAACGGTGACCTATCTGCTCGAAGGCGACGCGGAACACCGCGACTCGATGGGAAGCCACGGTTTCCTTCACGCCGGCGACACCCAATGGATGACCGCGGGCTCCGGGGTGCTGCACAAGGAGGGCCCATCGGCAGCCGCGCAAGCGGCCGGCGGACGAACGCACGGCCTGCAACTGTGGGTCAACTTGCCGGCATCGGAGAAGATGACGGCACCCGCCTACCAAGACATCCGTGCGGATCAGAACGCACGTGACGAGCGCCCGGGCGCCACGGTGCGAGTGATCGCCGGCGAACTGTTCGGCCTCACCGGGCCAGGCCGCACCCGCACGCCGATCTCCTATGCCCACGTAACACTCGACGCGGGCGCCACCGTGTCGACCAACCTGCCTCGAGGCCACGTTGTGCTCGCCTATGCGCTGACCGGTGGCATCGCCGTCGGCGACACGCAGGTCAACGAAGCGGTACTCGCCGTGATCGATGGCGACGAGCTTGCACTGACCGGGGTCGCTGCGAAGTCTGAGGTGATCGTGCTGACCGGTCAACCGATCGGCGAGCCGGTCGCCCGCTACGGGCCGTTCGTGATGAACACCGACGACGAGGTCCGGCAGGCGTTCATCGATTTCGACCACGGTCGCTTCGGCAGTCCCACCGACTGACGCACGGCTCCTCACCGGAGGGCACGGCCCTGCCAGACTGACCCACATGCCCGACGCGCCGAGCTCCCGCCCATCAGTACGAGTCGGGTTGGTCGGCACCAGTTGGTGGGCCGAGGCGATGTACCTCCCCGCGCTCGCCGACCATTCAATCGGCACCATCACGGCACTCTGCGGGCGTGACCTCGAGCGAGCGAAAGGCGTCGCTGCCACCTGGCAGGTCGCCCACGTGTACGACGACTGGTCGACGATGTTGGCGGGTGGCGAAATCGATGCCGTGATCATCGCAACCCCCAACGAGACGCACTACGAGATCACCATGGCCGCGCTCGACCGCGGGCTGCCCGTGCTCTGCGAGAAGCCACTGGGCATGAGCGTTGCCGAAGCGCACGAGATGGCGGGCGCGGCGCAACGCAGCAACGCGATCACGATGGTCCCGTTCACCTATCGCTTCATGCCGACCAACCAGTTCATCAAGCAGCTCATCGTCGATGGGTACGTCGGTCAGCCATACCACCTCAGCATGCGCTACTTCGCCGGCTATGCACGCGACGGCGCGTACGCCTGGCGCTTCGACGAGGCGAAGGCCGGTGCCGGCATCCTCGGCGACCTCGGCTCGCATTGGCTCGACATGGCGAGGTGGTTTCTCGGCGAGGTCACCGCAGTCAGCGCGCACCGCGACAGTTTCGTGCCTCGCGAGCCACGGCCCGACGGCTCGAGCTACACCCAGGTCGAAGACAGCGCGGTGATCCTTGCCCGGTTCGACTCGGGTGCCTCGGCCACGTTGCAGGTCAGCGCGGTGTGCTGGGAAGGCACGCCGTTCGGGCAGATCCACGAGCTCGATCTGCATGGCAGCGGCGGAACGCTGCACGCCGTCAACGACTGGGACACCGTGCAGCAGGTCCGCGGACTTCGCGCCGGACAACCTGGCCCGGCGCACGTCCTGCCGATTCCCGACGAGGCGTGGAGCGGCGCCCCGCGCGAGAACGTCCATGACACGTACCGCCACATCTTCCGTCGCACGGAGGCCATGACCCGGCAATGGGTCACGGCGATCGCCGACGGTCAGCAGGTCCAGCCCGATTTCACGGTCGGAGCGAGAGTGCAGGAATTGGTTGCCGCTGCCATCACGAGCGCGGCGACCGATGGCTCGTGGCAAGCAGTGCCGGCCAGTTGATCGCCAGCCGCCCTCAGCGCTCGCTGAGCGCGTTGCTGGCGCGCCACGCGGCCTCAGCACGATCCAGCCGCTCGGTGGCGACACCGCGCAGACGGATCGCCACCCCCGCGACCAACACGTTCATCAACGCGAGTGTGCCGACGTGGCTGTCGAACGGGCCGGCGCCGGCGGCGGTGACGACGAGCGTGCGCTGCGAACACGCCGCGACGGGCGACAACACGCTGTCAGCGATCGACACCGTCCACACACCGGCCTTGGCGGCCGTGCGCGCCGCGTCGACCAGCCAGCGGTCGTAGCGGCGGAGGTCGACCGTCACGAGCACGTCGGTCTCCTCCATCAGCGCCACGGTGCGGTGCACCGCGACGTCGTTGCCGTCGATCATGGCCACGTGGGCGCGCAGTGCTGCGAGGTCGCCGACGAACTGCTTTGCCACACCGAGCGACGCATCACCCGACAGCACGTGCACGCGGCGAGCAGAATCGGCGAGGTGCTCGACCACGTCGGCAAGGGCGACCGGGTCGATTTCGCCCAGCGTCGTCTGCACGTTGCCGACCTCGAGCTGCAGATGGCGGCTGAGCGAATCATGCACTGCCGGATCACGGATCCGTTCTGCCGCAGGCCTCAGCTGGTTGGCAAGGTCCTGTTGCACCGAGGCCTGGAGCGAGCTGAACCCCTCGAACCCGAGCTTGGTGGCGAGCCGCACCACCGTGGCCGCGCCGGAACCCGCGCCCTCGGCCAGATCGGCGACCGTACCGAATGCCACGATCTGCGGGTTTGCCAGGATGACCTCGGCCACGCGACGCTCCGCCTTCGTCAGGCTGGTGCTGGTCTTGCCAATACGATCGGCCACTTCCACGGCCGCGGAGCATAGCGGCACCGGCATTGCTGATCTGTTTGTTCCCGATATGATTGTGATTGGAATATTTCTTCCACTCGTCATCGTGACCGGAACGGACGGCAATGAGCACCCTGACACACCATGCAGATCCGATCGCAATCATGTCGCCCTCGTGGCCGGTGCAGCGGATCCCGACACTCGATGCCCACATCGAGTCGTTCGTTCGCGCTGCCGGGCACGCTGCACGGTCGTTGCCGCCCGTGGTGCACGACGCTCTCGTCGACTTCGCCGACAACGCCCACCAATCCGGCGCCCTGCTACTGCGCGGGATGCCCGTCGGCGACCTGCCGCTCACTCCCGCGACGCCGACGACGCCTGCCGACAAGGACTCGGTGAGCGAGTTCACCCTCTTGACCGTCGCCCGCCGGCTGGGACAACCCGTCGGTTACGAGCCCGAGCACGGCGGTGACCTCGTCCAGAACATCGTGCCCACCCGGGCTGCCGCTGATCGACAGGTCTCCACCTCGTCGAAGGTGCAACTGATGTTCCACACCGAGGCGGCGTTTCATCCATACCGGCCGCGCTACCTGCTGCTGCTCTGCCTCCGCGGCGACACACAGGCTCGAACGACCTTGGCGTCGATCTTCGAGGTGTTGCCGCAGTTGCCTTCCGACGTGGTCGACGTGCTCTTCCAACCCCGCTTTCGCACGGCCACCGACGAGAGCTACCTGCACGGCCGGGCCAGCGTGATGGGCGAACCGATGGCGGTGCTGACCGGAGATCGTCACCGACCGTCGATGGTGTTCGACGCGGACCTGATGATCGGGATCGACGAAGAGGCCGACGAGGCCATCTGCGTCCTCGGCGAGGCGACAGCGGCATGTCACACCTCGGTGGCGCTGGAGGCCGGCGACCTGCTGGTCGTCGACAACGCCGTCGCCGTGCACGGTCGATCGCCGTTCACCGCCCGCTTCGACGGCCTGGATCGGTGGCTGCAACGCACGTTCGTCGTCAGCGATCTGGCCCCGAGCGCAGCGGACCGCGATGGCAGGGTCATCACCACCCACTTCGGCCGGTGACACCGGCCGGGTCAGAATGGCAACAGTGAACGCCGACTTCGCCCAGCGCATCGCCACCATGCCCCCTGCCCCGCAGCGGGACTTCTCGAGCGACAACGCGGCCGGCGCGCATCCGGCGGTGCTCGAGGCGATCGTCGCCGCCAACATCGGTCACGCCGTGGCCTACGGCGCGGATCCCTGGACAGCCGAAGCGCAGGCCCGGTTCCGCGACATGTTCGGACCCACGTCGCAGGCGTTCCTGGTGTGGAACGGCACGGGGGCCAACGTGATGGCGCTGGCCACGATGATCCGCCCGGCCGACTTCGTACTGTGCACCGAGTGGGCGCACATCTCCGTCGACGAGACCGGCGCACCCGAGCGGGCCCTCGGCGCCAAGATCGTGCCCGTGCCGGCCGACGACGCCAAACTGCGACCCGAGCAGATCGAGGGCTTGGCACGATTCCAAGGCGACATGCATCACGCCCAACCCGGTGTGGTCTCGATCACGCAGAGCACCGAGCTCGGCACCGTCTACACCGCCGACGAGGTCGCCGCCGTCTGTGACGCTGCACACCGACTCGGCATGGTGGTGCACATGGACGGGGCGCGCCTGGCCAATGCCACCGCGGCGCTCGGCGGAACGCTGACGGCATTGCGCTCGTTCACGGTCGATGCAGGGGTCGACGTCTTGAGCTTTGGCGGCACCAAGGCAGGGTTGGCTGGTGGCGAAGCCGTCATCTTCCTCAATCCCGCGCTGGCCGAGCGCGCCAGGTACGTGCGCAAGCAGGTCAACCAACTGCCCTCGAAGATGCGGTTCGTGGCCGCACAGTTCAACGCCCTCCTCGAAGGTGATCGCTGGATCCGCCTGGCCGAGCACTCCAATGCGATGTCCCAACACCTTTACGAGGCGACGTCGAACATCGCCGCGGTGGTGCACCGCGGCCCACCGGTCGTGAACAGCGTCTTCCCCAGTGTTCCACCCGAGGCGATCGCACCGCTGCAGGACTGGGCGTTCTTCTGGAATTGGGACGCCAGCCGGTCGCAAGTGCGCTGGATGACGGCATGGGACACCACCCTCGACGATGTCGAGCAGTTCGCCGCAGGGATCCGCCACCTCCTCGGGTGAATTTCCTTGCAATCTACAATTGACTCGCCGTCAACGCCGACTTAGTCTGGCAGTGCTGACCGATTGGGTGCCCTTGGGGGGCGGTGCAGCACGGATTGCAGTACCGCAGACAGTCGCACGAGGGGGTTCTTTATGGCCGCGGTGGAGATTTTCTTCCATCGAGTGCTCACAGACGATCGCTGGATGAACCAGGCAGCGTGCAAAGGGCTCACGCACCTGTTCTTTCCTCCACCTGCCGAACGGCCACAGGCCAGGGACCGGCGCGAGGGCGC
>JANMNE010000022.1:0-4702 GCA_031373785.1 Ilumatobacteraceae bacterium | reverse complement strand
CGGCCCCAGCACGTCGCCCAGCGCGTCGGGACGCGACAGCAACCGGCGGGCATCGGCAGTGGAGATATCGGGATCGAGCATCGTCATCTCCTCATGCCATGTGGAATTCGGGGGCGAGCATGGTCATCGTCAGCAGGTTGGTGGCGGCCCACCACTTGTTGGGCTCGGCCGACCTGGCGTTGATCAGCGCCGTACGGGTCGTGGTGGAGAGCGGGTAGATCCCGAAGAAGTTGGCGACATAGTCGACGGCGTTCGCCGCGGTCATGGCGTACAGGTTGTCGAACCCGCCGTTGTCGCGAAGTTGCCAGGTTGCCGAGCGGGCGAAGTCGGCCCGACCAGCCACCGCACTGGTGTTCAACCAGTAAGCGTTGGGTCGCCAGCCCGACACGTTCGGCGGCTGATACATCTGCTGCCCGGTCGACTCGGCGCGCCAGGCGACACCGAGGTTGTCGGGCGTGAGGCCGGAGTAGTAGCAGAGCGCGACGATGTACTCGATCGGAGTTCGCACCAGGCCCTGCTTGGCAGTCGTGCTGTAGAACTCCGGGCGCATGAGGATCGAGCGCACCAGGTTGTGCAGGTTCATGTCGGCGGCAAACGCGGGGGCGAGTGCGTCGAGCACCGCGGGCGGAGGCGATGGATGGGCCAAGAACTCCCAGATCTTCTTGGTGATGTAGCGCGCCGCGATCAGCCTCTTGGCCGCGTTGTTGAGCAGGATCTCGTCGATGATCTCCGGCCCGGTCCACGCCTTCGTCGTACCGAAGAAGGTCTTCAATCCCACGTCGTGGCGATTGGGATAGAACTGGTATGCGTAGTTGGGCCAGTCGGCGTTGTATCCCGTCCACGCCCGCGCCGACGCCTCGACATCGGACTCGGCGTAGTTCCCGACGCCCAAGGTGAACAGCTCCATCAACTCACGGGCGAAGTTCTGGTTCGGCGAGCCCTTCACGTTCCCCGCATTCGACAGGTAGACGAGCATCGCCCGATCGATCGCCATCCTCTGGGTGAGCGTGTGGAAGTTGCCGAGCGCGTTCTCGCGATACATCTGGATCTGCTGCATCAGGTGGAAGCCCTTGCCGACGTCCCACCACGCGCTGACGAAGTGACCGTGCCAGAACAGGGTCATCTTCTCCTGGAACGGCCGTGCCGTGCTGAGCATGTTGTTGATCCAGAACGAGCACGCGGCGACGTACTGATCCCAGTTGCTGACGGGATCCTCGCTCTGGAAGTACGCCGGGAGCGCCGGGGCGCCGTTCAGCCCGATGTTGAGCACGTTGTCGACGACTGCGTCGTAGGTGGTGAGGTCGAGCAGCTTCAGCTCGGCCAGCCGGCTGGGGCGCACGACGAACTCGGTTCGCCTCAACAGATGGGCGAGGTCGTCGTCGGATACGGCCACGCAGACACTCCTTCGCTCAATAGCCCGCTGTGTCATCGGCGCGCCGAGGGCCGGCCTTGAGCGATCCGTCCGTCAAGAAACCCGGACGCGAAACGACCCGGTCACATGGACCGGGTCGTTTCGGAGTCTTTGGAACGGATTACTTGGTCTTGCGCTCGCCGTAGCGCTTGTTGAAGCGCTCGACGCGGCCACCGGTGTCGACCAGCTTTTGCTTGCCGGTGAAGAACGGGTGGCACTCGTTGCACAGTTCGACCTGCAGGTCACCGGCGCGAGTGGATCGCGTGGTGAAGGTGTTGCCGCAGCTACAGCGGACCGTCGTGTCGTTGTACGTGGGATGGGTGTCGGTCTTCATGATTTTCTCCGTTGAAATCGAGACGTAAGTGTATCGGCCAATTTCCCCTGAACACGAGGCATTTACATGGCAGGTTGCTTACCGATTTCGTTGAGGAACTCGTCGTTGGTGCGGAAGGTGCGGAGCCGATCCACCAGCAGTTCGAGCCCGGGGGCGGCGTTGCCGTCGGCGGCCAGGCCGCTGAGCACGCGGCGCAGCTTCCACACCATCTGCAGCTGCTTGCGATCGAACAGCAGCTCCTCGTGGCGGGTGCTGGATGCGTCAACGTCGATCGCCGGGTAGATGCGTCGCTCGGACAGCTTGCGGTCGAGGCGCAGCTCCATGTTGCCGGTGCCCTTGAACTCCTCGAAGATCGCGTCGTCCATGCGGCTGTTGGTTTCGACGAGCGCTGTCGCCAGGATGGTCAGCGACCCGCCCTCCTCGACGTTGCGAGCCGCGCCGAAGAACTTCTTCGGCGGATACAGGGCGCCGGCGTCGATACCGCCGGACAGGATGCGGCCGCTGGCGGGAGCCGCCAGGTTGTAGGCCCGGCTGAGGCGGGTGATGCCATCGAGGATGATCACGACGTCTTCGCCCTGCTCGACCAATCGCTTGGCCTTCTCGATCGCCAGCTCGGCGACATGGGTGTGCTCGTCGCTCGGCCGATCGAAAGTGCTGGAGATGACCTCGCCCTTCACCGTGCGGCGCATGTCAGTGACCTCTTCGGGCCGCTCGTCGATCAGCAGCACCATCAGCTTGACTTCCGGGTGGTTCTGCTCGATCGACGTGGCGATCGTCTTCATGATCGTGGTCTTGCCGGCCTTCGGGGGCGACACGATGATGCCGCGCTGGCCCTTGCCGATCGGCGAGATCAGGTCGATGATGCGAGCCGTCATGTTGTTGGGGTCCGACGGGTTCTCCAACCGCAGCTTCTCGTCGGGGAACAGCGCGGTGAGGTCCTCGAATCGCGGACGGGTCTTGGCCTTCTCGGGGTCGCCGCCGTTGACCGAGTGGATCTCGAGCATCGCCGGGTTCTTCTCGTTGCGACCGGCCGGACGGCTGAGCCCGGTGACGTAGTCGCCCTTGCGCAACCCGTACTGGCGAGTCAACTTCACCGGGATGTACGCGTCGTCGCGGCTGGCCAGGTAACCGGCGACCCGCAAGAAGCCGTACCCCTCGTCGCGCAGGTCGAGGTAGCCGGAGACCTCAACGGGCTCCATGTTGATCGGTGACCCGGTCTCTTCGACGCGGTCGGGACGGTCTGGGCGGTCTGGGCGGTCGACGCGCTCTTGATCGCCGCCTTGGGGACCATCGGCGCGACCCTTGTTGCGCCTGCGTCGGCGACGGCGGCTGTTGCGGCTCTCCGCATCGCCCTCTCCGTCACCGTCATCACCGTCGGCGCCACGCGATTGTCCGCCCGACGTCCCCGGCGCGGCGGATGCCGCAGGTGAGGGCGCGAGCTCGGTGACGGCAACCTCACCCGACTTGATCAGTTCGATCTCCCAGTCGGCCAGCGGCTCGCCGTCGGGCCCGAGGATGACCTCGGCCTCGACCGGCGCCTCGGTGGTCGTGACCGCGGCAACGGGCTCAGGAGCGTCGGTCGACACCTCAGCGACCTCGGCTGCGACCGGCACGACCGGCGCTGCTACACGTGAAGCCTTCGAGGCGCGACCGTTGCTCGCGGATGCGGTCGGCTGCTCGGCGGGAGCTCCGCCACCGGTGGTCTCCAAGATCTTGTCGATCAGCGTCGCCTTGGCGGCGCGCGACGTGGTTTTGATGCCCAACGCCTGGGCAATTGCGAGCAGCTGCTCTTTGTCCTTGGATTCGAGCATTGACTGTTCGAGAGCTTCCGCGGCCACCGGCCACCTGCTTTCTGGGGAACGACAGTGGGCTCGGCGTGTCAATGTGCACACGACCGGCGGCCACACCACCGAGATGATTTGGCGAGATGATTCGCCCTCTCCGCACCCCCGCACGGTCATTTCACCGAAGCGGTTGCAGCGAGATGTCCGGGAACCCGAACGGAGGGAACTGTAGCGAACGCGTGCGCGATGCGCAACGTGACCGCCGGGGTGGTGAGCTCAGCCGGTTCGCAGACCGGTGCACGCGTAATCGACCAACGCCTGGCAGTTGCGCTCGCCCAAGGTGTGGAGGAGCTGCTTACCGCGTTCGTTGGCGGGATCGAGGTTGGCCGCGCTGATGACCGGAATAGACATTTGCAACATCACCGAGTCGTGGAAGTCGGCCTGCGCGTCGTCCCACGAGTAGTCGCTGACACCACGGTCGACGAGGCCCTGGTGCCATCGGCGCAGGAGGTCCTCCCCGTGCTCGCGGCGCATCTCGGTGGTGAGGCTCTGCACGATGAAGTAGGCGATGTCCGCCGCACCGACCCCTCGACAGCTGAGTTGCCAGTCGATCACGGTCACAGGCGCTTCAGCACGACCGAAGAAGAAGTTGTCGAGCCGGAAGTCGGTGTGTGCGAGCGTCGTCGGGCGGTTGGCCATCAACCAGTTGTACGACAAGGGCAGCTGTGCACCGATGCGTTCGCCGACCTCGAGAGCGACAGCCGGCGCCGATGCGAACATCTCGGCGAACACCGGCCACGACTGCGTGTACTGATCGCCGATGGCCATGTAGGCGGGGTTGTTCAATGGCCGCAGCCACGTCAGCTCGGAGAGATGTGGCGATTCCCACCATTTGGCATGCAGCTGTGCGCCGACATCGATCACTGCCTGGGCGTCGGCCAGGTCTGCGCCGGCGAGCTGATCCGCCATGCGTGCATCGCCAAGATCTTCCATGAGGATCAGGGTGCCGATGTCATCGTCGCTGACCTCGCTGAGGTACACGACCGGGGTCGGTACACCGATACCCACGGTCGCGGACTTGCGATAGCACTCGGCCTCGGTTCGGTAGAACCCGTACATCTGGGCGATGTGCTTCGCCATCGGATCATCGATCGGAAACTTGGCGATCATCAC
>JANMNE010000020.1:0-3517 GCA_031373785.1 Ilumatobacteraceae bacterium | reverse complement strand
GTGGGGCGGGATCACGCTGGCCGAACTCGTGGATGCCATCTTCGGGAAACCTGGCGAGAGTGATGTGATGTCGACTCGACTGCGGGGCTTTCTCGGCGAGATTGGCATGACGGACCTCACCGACGCGCAAGATCAGCTGACCTGGCGCGCCGAGGATGCGCTCAACGCCGTCGTGATGAAGGAGCTGGCTCGGTTCGACGAATGGCATGAGGCACTGACCGGGTTGGCGAGGCAGCTCCGATCGTGGCAAAACGCGGCGAAGGCGGCGGCGATACGAGACAGCCTCGCAAAGGGGGCAGCGGATGACTGACACCGCGACAAACCGGAAGCGCGGCAACAGCAAGCCGAACGTGAAAAAGCGCGGCTCGACCTACACGTACTACGTGTACGTCACCGGGCCCGATGGTGGGCGCGAGCAACACAGCAAGGGTGGCTTCAAGACCCAGCGTGAGGCGGAGGAAGCACGCGGGACCGCGGCTCACGCGCTGGCCAACGGCAGTTACGTGAAGGCGGAACGGATCTCGTTGGCCGACTTCCTGGTCCATGAGTGGTTGCCGTCGCGCCGGCCACCGGTGCTGGAGGCGAGCACGTGGCACTCGTACGACAGATACATGCGGTTGCACGTGATCCCCCACATCGGCGCCATCCCGTTGCAGAAACTGTCGCCAGTTGATCTCAACCACCTGTACCGCCGGCTGCTCGAATCCGGTCGTCTACGGCCGGGGAGGTTGGGCCGATCGCGCGTTGTGTTCGATCGGTGCACGGAGCTACGACGTGAAGGCCTGACGTTCGAGCAGGTGGCTGAGATGTTGCGAGCCGAGTTCGACGAAGAGGCAACCATCACCAAGAACGCTGTCGCCGCACTGTTGCGACGAGGGGCGCCGAGCGATGGATCGGGCAAGCGCGCCGGGGGTCTTTCGCCACGGACGGTGCGCTACATCCACACCATCTTGCATGCCGCGTTGAAGGATGCATTGCGCTGGAATCGCGTGTTGCGCAACGTCGCCGACGCCGCCACTCCCCCGTCCGCCGCGGCTGCAAAGTCGACGAGACCCAAGGCATGGACGGCAGAGCAACTTCGATCGTTTCTGGGCTACTCCGCCGAGAGTCAATACCTACCGGCGTGGATCTTCCTCGCCACGAGCGGATGCCGGCGTGGCGAGTGTCTCGGTCTGCGGTGGAGCGATATCGATCTCGACAATGCGACAGCGATCATCTCGCGCCAGGTCACGGCGCTCGACCACCAAGTGATCGTGAAGGAGTTGCCGAAGACCAAGCAAGCCCACCTCATTCGCCTCGACACCGGCACTATGACGATGATGCGGCGGCTGCGTGTCGAGCAAGCGCAAATGAAGCTGCGGCTCGGTCCGGGCTATCAAGACGAAGGGTACGTGTTCGCACAGTTCGACGGCCGCACTTGCCACCCCGAACGGTTCTCAACGGAGTTCGATCGCAAGCAGTTGTACTTCAACCGAGACCATCCCGACGAGGCGCTGCCGTCAATCACCCTGCATGGGCTGCGCCATACGTGGGCCACTCTCGCGTTGAGCGCCGGCATCGACATCAAGATCGTCAGCGAACGCCTCAACCACAGCAGCACCAACATCACCCGCGAGATCTACACCCACGTGACCCCGCCGATGCAGAGCGACGCCGCCGAGCGAGTCGCTGGTCTTATTTTCCGGGAGTAGACCGAACTCGAGACTCAGGTTCGACGGTGACTTTCATCGTCAGGCCGAGCGCATCGAAGTACCGCCTGAGCGTGCCGAGTTGCACAGCTTCGAGGCTTCGCGACTCCAGCTGCGCAACCGCCGATGCGGTCACACCCAACTCAGAGGCAACATCCTTCTGAGGGACACCAAGAAGGTTTCGGACCTCACGGAGAACGTCGTCGTGGGGCAGCAAACGATCAACTCGGCGATTGATTCGAGCGAGCTGGTCATCGGCGACCTCGAATCCCTCGAGCACATCGCCGACCTCTTCGAAGTCGACAGAAGTCGGCAGCACTTTGGCGTTCATCAATGGTGAATTTAGTCCGAGCTAAAGTTGCGGAACGGGTCAGCGTGCCATCAGTCGTAACGCGGCCTCGGCGTTGCTGCGATCGGTTTGGTCAAGGTAGTCCCAGACTGTCGGCATGTTCGGGATCTGCGCGGCCACAGCGGTCAGGGTGGCGCGGTCTGCTTCGGTGAGTGCGACGGCGAAGTCGACTGGATCTTCAATGAGTGACAGCAGAAACGCGACGTCCTGGATGTGTCGAGGGTGGCCGGCTGTGCGATCGTCGGTGGCGGCGGCGCCTTTGGCGATGAGGGCACCGTGGAGTGTTGGACAGCGGAGTTCGGCGTTCGCGGTTTCGTCGTCGTAGAAGATGTCGACTACTTCGCTGAGTTCCAGCGCTCGAGTACCGCCGGGAATCGCGATACTCCGCATCCCATCGACGCTGTCCAGCATTTCATCCGGTGTGCCGTCTGGGCAGAGGATGTCGATCTGTGCCAAGCCGAAGACGAGCGTGCATCGAGCTGTGTCTCCGCCGGCCCACTCGCTGGAACCGCCGACCGCGTCTGCGATATCGAAACCGTGCGACCGTAGCGTCGCGGTGACTCGCTCGAGCATGCGGGGGTCCGCGACGATGTCGACAAGGACATCGCCGTCCTTGGTGCCTTCGGAGCGTCGACCAGCAGCACCGTGTGCAGCACCGACGACGAGGACCATCAGGCCGCCGACAAGACACCAGCCGTCGTAGCCGATGCTGACACCGAGGTTTCGCAATGCCGAGAACACCGACGTGTGCTTCGGCAGCAGGTATGAGCGGAGATCAATTTCGTTCATCTGCTGCGTCGCCATTCGTCGAGCACCATACGTTCCCCGCGTTCGTCGTGGTCGGCCATGTCCAGCCATGCGACATTGAGTCCGGCAAAGCGTTCGCCATGGAACGGCCAGTCAGCATCAGGTACGGCATGAACGATGACGTTCGCTGTTGACGGTGGGCGTGCTTCGGGTCGCGCTTCGTCCTCGAGCTGAAGTCGGTCCGATGCACGAATGTAGACGTGGAGAAGCTCGTCAGGCCCGCCGACGGCTACATCGTGGGCGGCGGCGGCGTCACTGCCGCTGAGGACGCGTCGCCGGTCGTGTCCGTTTCGGATCCGCCTCACGACCGATGGGTGGACGTACCACGGGTGGTGTTCAGCACGGGTGCGGACGCGTCGGCGGTCTGCGTCGAGTTGTTCTATGTCACGGGGGTTCAGTTCAGCGATCACCCGCCATGCGTGGTCTGGTGTCAGTGGTTTGCCGGCGACGTGTCGGCGGACGCGGGCCAGGTGTCGGATGTCGTCGACGTTGATGGCCCTGCTTGATCCGACCATGTAGCCCGCGAGCAGGTTTTCGTCGACGAACGCTTGGGCGCGCCGCCGAGAGACGCCGAGCATGTCGGCTGCAGTCTGCAAGGACACCATCTCATTCACGCCTATATCATACCAGTTCTGGCATAATTACAACCAGATATTGTTCGCTACTATCCGCG
>JANMNE010000196.1:0-3732 GCA_031373785.1 Ilumatobacteraceae bacterium | reverse complement strand
ATGTCGCGCGCAACTGTGCGTCGTCTCCAACGCGGGTTCGAGACACGCCAGATGCGCCGTTCGGGGCGCTTTGTGCGTCTTTCGCTGGTCGCAAATCTGCGCCGTAGTTATGGGCGCCGTCCGATGGCAATCAACTCGCTCGATTTCGCCGGTGTCGCGCGCAGAGCTGACAGGGTGGCAGGCGGCGCTGTCGAAGGGTCTGACTCGGATTTCGGGAGTGTCGCCAACATGCTTGCTGGGGCGCCTCGGGATCGGCGGTACGGACGATGCTCGGAGTCGTGTACTCGTGCGGAGAAGCCGAC
The DNA here is from genome assembly GCA_031373785.1 of Ilumatobacteraceae bacterium. Lineage (GTDB taxonomy): Bacteria > Actinomycetota > Acidimicrobiia > Acidimicrobiales > Ilumatobacteraceae > JAENVT01. Next base: position 3,430 of record JANMNE010000196.1, on the reverse strand, counting down.
CTGGCTGCTGGTCATCCGCTGGTGAGGTCGCTTGCCAGTCCGATTCCGAGCAGGAGTGGTCCTGGGGGTCCATCGGCGTCCGGCGGCAGGTCGACCGTGGCCAGCACGTGGCCAGATAGGTCGAGGAGTTGGACGCCGGAACTCGTCGCGGCGACGAGGCCGGTGCCGCCTGGAAGGAACGCGACTGAGGAGGTGAGTAGCCCGTTGTCGCCCAGGCCGTTGTCGCCCAGGCCGTTGTCGCCGAAGCCGTTGTCGACGATTCCGTAAAGCAGGTTGGCGCGTAGCTCTCCGGTGTCGAGATCGAGGATCGACAGCTCGCGGTCGCGCACGATGGCGATGAGCGGGCCGTCGGGTTGGAATCGGTAGGCGAGGGTCGTGTCGGTTCCGTTGGTGACCGGACCGAGCGTGCGTACGGTTGCGTCGACGTGAGCGACGTACGAGCAGCGCAGCGCGTCGTCGCAGGTGGTCTCGACGAAACGTCCGTGCTCGACGATGCTGGTCGGCCCGTCGGCGAGTGGCACATATCCGGCGTCGTTGTCGACGAGTGATCGTTGATCCGCGTCGCGCACGACCGGTCGGCCGTCGGCCAGCGAACCGTACAGAACGACGCCGACGGGCAGGTCGTAGCCCACTCCGGCCGGCTTTCCCACCTCATCGAGCAGGACCAGGCCCGAAGGCGACAAGGTGCGCAGCCACGTCTCCTGCCCGGGCCCAGGAGCAAGACGACCATACGGTGCATCGGCATAGGAGAAGTTGCTGGTCGCCGCGAGGGCGATCGTCTTCACTTCGGTTGCTGTTATCCGCAGCACCTCGCCGCCGTCGACGACCACCCCGCCAAGGTCCCCAATCGCGCGGACAAACCAGCCGACGTCAACGCCCAAGTCGACCTCGGAGATTCGACCGCGGTCGATGTCATAGACGAGCAACCTGTCTTGCGCGCCGCCCGACGGGGCGAGATACACCGCCAGTCCCGTCTCTCGTCCGAACGGACGCGCTGGACCACCAACATCGGTGAGAACATGCATGATGCCGGACCCCGATTGGGGACTTGCCGCGGTCGCGTCAGGTCGAACCGGGGACGGCTGACCAACCGATGTCGGCGTTGAGCCAGTCGCGAGCGTCGTCGCTGGTGGCACGGTCGCTGGGTGCGCTGTGGTGCTCGCTGAGGACGGAACCTGGTCGGAGCCACCTGCGATGACGCCGCTCACGACCACGATCGCGGCGGCGCCCACAACCAACGCCCACACCCACCCCGGCCTACTCGGACGGCGGAAATCGACGTCCGGGCCATCGGCGTCGTCGACGATCAGCTCGATCAACTCAACATTGCGGCGAGATCGGTTCACACTTGTCGCCTCCTCCCGCCGTGGCTATCGCGCGCGAAGACATCTTCTCCACCAAGCATGACACCGAAAGTAGACCCCCGGTTCCCTCGCAGCGTCGTGGATCACCTTTAGGCCTATCGCCGATGCGATATGTTCGCCCCCCACCGAGCCGCTACTCGAGTGGTTTTGCACCGTCGTTCTGTCGTCGGTGTCGGCGCGGTCTTCCAACAAGTGCCGTGACCGCCAACGTTAGAACCGGCGCGTCCGCCATCTGAATGGCTGGATCTGTTTTGATTGGTCGCACCGAAAGCGGAGCGCTTTTCGCGGTCATGGTGAATATCGGTGGGGTCGTCGATGGATTGCTTTATGGCGTCGTCATGGCGGAACGAATCGTTGATCTGATGATCACTGCTTATCCGAAGTTTGGAACGCTCCGAGCGTTGGGTTCCCAGGAACAGATCGCTCATCGCGTCGACACAGAACCGCGGACCAGCGTTCGAGAAGCGCACGCCGATCCGGCGATCTGCTCGGTTTGGCTCACTTGTAGAATTGTGCGGTGACTCACGAGTTGGGCGACGCATTGAGCGTCGGCGCGCCCTGCCACGAAGCCGCTGGGCCTGGCTGGCGTCGGGCAGATTCGATGTACCATCCATGTACCAACACAACGGTACACAGAGGGGAACAGGGGTCAACACGAAATGCGTTCTGACCAGGTCTTTCCGCGCCTGCGTAACCGCTCTGCAACCCGTTGCAACCCAAGGTCGGTGGTCGACCGGTCGAGGGAGGCTCCGACAACCCGGTCGCAATGCGCGTGATGACGCGTCACTCACCACTGTTGACCGGGATGCTCGGTGTGCGCACCAGTGGACCCGATTCGTCGAGCACAGAACCCGAAGGTTGGCGGGACGGGGAGTCGTGTCGAGCCAACACCGAAGCTCACCGTGTCCGGTCGAGGTCACTCAGTCACGCTGTACCCCACGCAGGCCAGATGCAACGACAGACCCCGGGTCTCCTCCACCGAGCGTTGACCTACTCGTCGCGGAGCAGCTCGGTCGGTTCGAGACGGTTGACAAGGCGCGCCCCGGCGAGCGTGCAGAAGATCGTCGCCACGGCTACGAGCCCAATCGGGGCGAGCAGGGCTCGCAGAGGCAAGGTGTAGGAGGGCGGAAGCACGAACAGGGGCCGCAGGACGGTAACGAAGTAGTAGCCCATTGCGGTGCCGACGAGGACACCGGCGATGGCGCCCAGGATCGCGACGGTGCCCGCTTCGGCGGCGATGAGAAGCCGTACGGTCCGAAGGTCGAGGCCTTGCGCTCGAAGCGTCACGTACTCGCGCCGCCGTTGGAGCAGGAGGCCGAACACGAAGATGGCGATGGTTACGATCTCCATCGCGAGTGCGAATGTCGAGTCGAGGTCGACGAGTCCGGCGATGTTGAGCGCGGCGAGGCTGGACTGGTCTCGGGCAACGGTCGTGGCGCGCGTGGTGATCTGAAGCAGGTCGGCTGCCGCTGGGCCTTGTCCGAGTGACGTCAGCGCACGGCGAAGGCCGGCGCCGCTGGGTGCGGTGGTCGACGCGAGGAAGAAGTCGGGTGTCTTCGACGGAACGTTGGCGATGTATTGGTGAATGGACATCATCGCGTCCGCGCCGTCCGGGAACCCTGGGAGCCGCTCGAACAGTCCGGTGATGTGGAAGTCGACCTCGATCTGGTCGTCGGTGCCTCGGGCGAGGAGGACGTGGAGCGTGTCCCCGAGCTTTGCCTTGAGGAACTGTGCCATGTGGTTGCTGAGCAACACGGCGCCAGGGTCGGTCTGTAACGTCCGGAGCGCTGCGCCGGCGTCACCGGTTGGGAAGTTGTCGTTGCGGAGGGGAGCGACCGATCCGAACGATGCGGGGTCGATCGCGGCGAGGTTGGCGGGGTCCGATGTGCGTGCGCTGCGCAGGATGACGTTGCGGATGCTGTAGATGACGGGGCTTGCCTGGGCGACGCCGTCGGTGATGAAGATGCCTGCTTGATCTGTGGTGTACGTGCGTCGGGCGGTCGGTCCGGCCACGATTCGGATGTCGGAGCCGGTGGCGTAGCGGGCATCGTTCGCCTTGGCGGCGT
>JANMNE010000018.1:0-12530 GCA_031373785.1 Ilumatobacteraceae bacterium | reverse complement strand
TGACCGTACAGGGGAAGCTCGTCGGATCGGTGAAATCGCTGTTGAGCACGGTGATGTCGAGCCCGAACTCGGGATGGACCGGGTCGGGCGGCCCAGGCGAGATCGGCTTGGGGTGGGTGTTGACCACCACGGCGAAATCGGTCGTGGGTGCGCACGTGACGACGACCGGGTCACCATCGGGCTCGGTCGGCAGCAGCGGGATCTCGATCGTCGGCTGGCCGTCGGTGTGGTCGCTCACGGGGTCGACCGTTGGCGCCCGGTTCGACGTGATGGTGATCGTCGACGACGCCGTGAGGCCTCCCTGGTCGACGACGGTGTAGCTCAACGTGCTGACCCCGTGCCCGAGCAGGACGAGGATCACGTTGCCGGTGATCGACTGGATCGTCGCCGGCCCGTTGATGACTGACGCGGTCTGGATCGTCAGCGGACCTGGTTCTGTGTCGGTGTCGTTCAGCGTCGGGTCGGGGATGGCGTAGAGCGAGTCGGTCACATCCGTCGTGTACTGATCGGCGATGGCCACCGGGGCGACGTTGTTGATGTTGAACGTGACGCTTGCGGCCGCTGTCAGTCCCCCCGGGTCCCTCACGTGGACGGTGAAGTGGTACGTGCCGCTGGCAGTATTGCTCGGCGGCGCCGCGCTGATCGTTGCTTCGTCAAGTGTGCCGGGTTGCCCGGTGGGCAACACCAGTGACACCCAGCTCGGGTTGCCGTCGATCGAGGTGATCGTCAGCTTCTCGTCGTCGGAGGCCAGGTCGGCGACGAAGAGTGTGAGGTTGTCGCCGCGGGCCAGGTCGCGGGTGATGGTGCCACCGACCGGCGGCCGGTTGACGTCGATCGTCAGCCGGCCCTGCACCGTCTGATGGCAGCCGTTCTCGACGGTGTAGGTCACGACCTCGAGATCGTTCATTCCGGCCGGCGGCGTGTAGATGCCAATCGGACCGGTGAGTTGCCCGCCGACCACGCTGTTGGGCTGAATGACGCCCGACAACACGTAGTCGTTCAGGTTGATGTTGACCGGGATCTCGTACGGCGTGAAGATCGTCGCGTTGCGGACGGTCGGAGGGCTGACCGAGCAGGCGAGGAGGTTGAGGGTGACCGTCGCGGTGCTTGATTGGCCGCTGCCATCGCTGAGTGTGTAGTCGAGGGGGACCAATCCGGAAGCATCCGGAGCAGCGACGAAGGTGAGGATTCCGCCGACCAGTTGCACCGTGCCGAAGTTGCTCGGTGGCCGGTTCTGCAGTGTCGCCACCGGCTTGTCGCCGGGGTCGGTGATGCCCGTGTCGTTGGCAAACAGATCGACGCTGTTGCTGCCACCGCTGGCGATGGTCATCGAGTCGTCGACGGCGACGGGCGGATTCGCCGGCACCGCTTCGGCGACGGTGACCTTGATCTGATTGCTGGCCGCGTCCTTGTCGCTGTCCGTCACCGTGTACGTGGCCAGGATCGGACCCGGACCGGTCGCCTTGATCACGGCGACGCCATTGATCAATTCCGCGGTGCCCGGGCCGGAGTCGTAGGTCACGCCGGTGAGCGTCAGGGTCGTGGCGCTGTTGAGATCGCGCAACTCGGCGACCACATCGATGAGCAGCGTGTCACCCACCGTTGCGGGGCGTGAGATCGGCGCGGTCTGCGGCGGAGTCGCCGGCGCCGGCCTGCTGGCGACCAAGACCGTGATCTTGGCGTGGAGGTTGCCGTCGTGGCCGTCGCTGATCGTGATGTCGAGGGTGTCGGCCACCGGAACCTTGTCGGTGGACCCGGTCGCCGGAGGCGTGTAGACGAGCGTTTCGCTCTTGCCGGTGAAGTTGACGCTTCCGTGGGGCGGTGAATCCACGCTGCCTGCCGTGAACAGCAGGGAGTCGGAGTCAACGTCGTTTGCGATGGCGTTGGCATGCAGCGTCAGCGTTTCGCCGACAAAGACCGTCTGAGTCTTTGCCGACTCGTTTAGCGTCGGCTCGTGGTTGCCCGGCTGTGGGGCGGAGACCGTGACGATGATCGAGCCTTCGGCCGGCAACCCCTGGCCGTTGCTGATCCGGTAGGTACATCGGACCACGACGCCGGACTGTCCGGTCGGTGGGTCGAAGTTGATCCGCTCGTCGGCCGTGATCGTGGCGTCTCCGCCATTCGGGCAGCTCGGTGTGCCGACCAGATGGGGCGACCCTCCCGACGGATCGGTGTCGTTGGCCAGCACGTTGATGATGACGGGCTTGTCGGTGACGGTGTCGGCAAAGTCGTCGCGGGCGAACGGGCCCCGTGGAAGCGGCTCGACCAGCACGTTGACCGTCACCTTGCCGGTCGCCTCGTTGCCATGACCGTCGGTGATCGTGTAGTCGAAGGTCACCGGCGTCGATTCGGTGATGTCGGGAAGGTTCGGGGTGAATCGGACGGAGTTTCCGTCGACGACGGTCGTGCCCGCCCCGTCGGCCGGCTGGTCAGCAATCAGCAGGGAGATCGGATCGCTGTCGGGGTCGACATCGTTGGCGGTCACCGGGATCTTGACGGTGTTACCGATCACGACTCGCTCCGTATCGGCATTCGCCACCGGCGCCCGGTTGGGTGCGGTGTCGGCCTGTCTGAGCACCAGCACCTTGCCTGTCTTGTTGTGCGTCGGGTCGCTGTCGCTCAACGTGTACTGCACGACCGAGAGCTTCGGGGCGCCGGGCGCCAGCGTGATGTCGAGGAGCTGGCTGCGCAGGACCGCCGTCACGCCTGGCGCTGACGGAAATGGCCCTTCGATCGTCAGCGGGTCACCGTCAGGGTCGCTGTCGTTGGCCTTCACGTCGAGCGGCACGGTGACGCCGACGGGGAGACTGATCGCGTCGTGCGCAGGGACGGGCGGCTCGTTCTTCGAATTGGCAGTCGAGACGTCGACCGTGACCTTGGTCTTCTGACTGAGGCCACCCTGCGGATCCGCGGCCTGGTACGTGAACTCGTAGATCCCCGCCTTGTCGAGTGGTGGGGTGAACCGCAACGCCTGCAACTTCGTCGGGCCGGAGACGTCGATGATCTTGGCATCGGAGCTGTTCTGGAACGTCGAGACCGTCAACATGTCGCGCTCGGGGTCGATGTCGTTGGCCAGTACGTCGATCGTGACCGGACGGTTGACGGTTGTGGTGATCGTGTCGGGCCGGGTGATGGGTGGCCGATTGGGACTGTTGGGGTCGAACAGCTCGACCTTGACCAGGCCCACGTCGGTTTCACCAAGCGGGTCGGTGATGGTGTACTCGAACGAATCCGTGCCGATGAAGTCAGGGTTCGGCCGATAGGCGACGGATGTGCCGTCGAGCACGTCGGTGGTGCCGTGGGTCGCCGACTTGGTGGTGCCGACGGTGAGGACGGCGACGGGCTCGTCGTCGGGGTCGTAGTCGTTGACCGTGACGGGAATGGTGATCGTGCTGCCGGCTCGCGCCGTGACCGAGTCGTCGACCGCGACGGGCGGGTCCTCGACCCCGTTCTTGTCGAAGATCGGGGTCTCGTCGGCGCCTGAGGCATCGCCTGCGCCCGCGGCTGGACCAACGTCGCCGGATCCGTTGTCTTGGGCCTGGCCCTGGGCGTCGAACTCCGGCGCGGGTGAGTCCTTGATGATGTGGTTGATCCCGAAGCGATGCACGACCCAGGCATCCTCGCCCGTTGTGTCGTCGAGCCAGACCAGGTTGCCGGACGCGGTGATGGTCAGCTGGGCGTCTGCAGGCACCGTGATCTGAGGGCCCGTGCCCAGTTGTTCGCGCTCGAGGTCGACGCGTTGCACGACGTTGGTATCGCTGACGACAACGGCGGCCGTTCCCGAGACCGCCAGCTCGTCGTTCGATCGGATGTCGAGGCCATCGATCGTGAGCTTGCGTTCGATCCGGGTCTTGCCGACGCAGACCAGCGTCTTGCCGGTGCCGAGCCACACGCACGGTGCGTCGTCGCTGGCCTGTTGCAGCACGGCTTGGCTGGCGTTGGCGATGGAGTCGATCGGTACGTCGCCACCGTCGAGCCAGCGCACCGTGCGGTTGGCGCTGTCGTACGAGACGGCGCGCGCCCCCACGGTGGCGACCTGGCTGGTGGAGAAGCTGCGCAGCGGGTTGGTGGCCCTCGACTCGTCGATGTTGACGTGCGTTGCCACGGTCTGCGAGAGCAACCACATGCTGCCGTCGGCCGCGACGTAAGCGTCGTTGGCTTTCGGCACGGTGATCGGTCGGGTGACGTCGTCGACCGCCACGATGCTGGCCTTGCTGGTCTGCGCGCTCACGACCGTCAGGCCACTGGCGCCGACGCCGAACTTCACATCCGGGTCCAACAACACGCCGACTGCCTGGGCCGCGCCCAACTGCAACTTTGACGACGAGATGGAGCGGATCGAACCCGCGGTCTTCCCGATCAGGAACGCGCCACCGGCGCCCTGCACAGCGACATCGTCGTTAGCGTCGGACTCGGTGGCGATCTTGGCGACGACCTTGCCGGCCAAGCCGTCGACCAGCACGACTCGCCTGTTGACCTGGTCGACCAACCAGCGCGACGCGGCACTGGATGTGAGGGAGGTCGGGCGGACCCCGTCGCTGTTGATGATGGCGACGACAGAGGCAGCGGCGACCACGGTGCCGAGCGCGGCATACCCTGCGGTCCGCCAGCTCACCTTCTGCAACTGTCCCATGCCGCCTACCTCGTTGGCCGTCTACTCCGGCGACGCCATACCATGTGCGAGCCTACCGAGTTTACCCGGGTCTCAGACCCGTTGTCCGTACGCGCCGCTGCTGGCAAAGGCCAGTGCATCGGCCAATGTCATTGGCTTGGCGAACAGGAATCCCTGCGCCATCTTGCACTCCAGGCGGCGCAGCTCGTCGAGTTGCGCCTCGGTCTCGACGCCCTCGGCGATCGGGGCAAACCCCAGCTCGTGGGCCAGCGACAGGATCAGGCGCACGAACTCGCTGCCACCGCGCTCTGTGTCGAGGCCGCTGATCAGGCTGCGATCGATCTTCACGAAGTCGGCGGCGAACTGGCGCAGCAGGGCCAGGTTCGAATACCCCGTCCCGAAATCGTCGATGGCGATGCGCACGCCGAGGCCGTGCAGCTCATCGAGCTGTGGCTTGGCGGCAACGATGTCGGCCATCACGATGTCTTCGGTGATCTCCACGGTCAGCGCCGAGGCACCGATGCCGGCGCGGGTGATGGCCTTGGCCACGTTCTCGACCAGGTCGCCGTTGTTGAGCTCGGCAGCCGAGAGGTTGATCGACATGCTGAGGTTGGGCGAGCGCAGCCGCAGCAGCGACGCCGCTCGCGTTGCTTCGTTGAGCACGAACTCGCCGAGCTGGATCGAGAAGCCCGAGCTCTCGATGACCGGCATGAACTTGCCGGGCAGGATCAGGCCGCGGGTCGGGTGCTGCCAGCGAACGAGGGCCTCGAACCCCAACACCTCGCGGCTGCCGGTGTTGACGATCGGCTGATAGTGCAACGACAGCTGGTTGTCGCGGAATGCTGCGCGCAGCTCGCGCTCCATGTCGAGGCGATCGTCGACCTGGCGACGCATCGTCTGGTCGAACAAGGCGATGCGCCGGCGCCCGGCCTGCTTGGCCGCGTACATCGCCAGGTCAGCGCGCTGGACGATCTCGTTGGCCGGGTCGGAGCCGATGCCGAAGGCGACGCCGACGCTCATCGAGACCACGTGCTCGCGACCGTCGAGGCTGATCGGTGCCTTCACCGCCGCCAGCAACCGGTCGGCGATGGCGGCGACCTCGAGGTCGGTGCCGATGTTGCGGCACACCACCAGGAACTCGTCTCCGCCGAGGCGTCCGACGATGTCGCCGCCGCGGGTGGCGGTCTGCAAGCGATCGGCGACGACCTGCAACAGCCGGTCGCCGACGGAGTGCCCGAGGCTGTCGTTGACGACCTTGAAGTCGTCGAGGTCGCAGAACATCACGGCCATGCGCTCGCGGTCGCCGATGGTGTTGGTCAGCAGGTGGAACAGCTGCTGGCGGTTCGGCAGGCCGGTGAGGGCGTCGTGGCCGGCGTCGTGGGCCAGCCGCGCCTCGAGCCGCTTGCGGTCCGAGAGGTCGCGATATGTGACGGCGAAGCCCTCGAGGTGACCTTGCTCGTCACGAATTCCCACGGCCACGCCCGACATCGGGTGTCGCTCGCCGTCCTGGTCGACCATCTCGATCTCGCCGCTCCACGTGCCGCCATCGCGGATGGCCTCGCCGATCTCGGCGAACATCGTTTCGCGGTACTCCTCGGGAATGAACTTCAAGGTGTCGTTGCGGTTCAACGGGTTGGCGCCGAAGAAGCGCTCGCCCGCCGGGTTGAGGTAGTTGGTGCCGTCGCCGAACGAGGCAATCGCGACCAGGTCGGTGGTCGCATCAGCGACGGCGCGGAACCGCTCCATCTCCCGGCGCCTGCCGACCTCGTCGTTCATGTCGCGCACGATCACGACCGTGCCGGTGTGCTGACCGTTGTCGTCGATCGCCGGCGCGGCGACGATCTGCACGCTGCGTTGCCCCAGTTGGGGCAGCTCGAGGCGGCAGCTGTACGTCGCCGTCTCACCCGCGGCGACCTTGGCGCGCAACTCTTCGAAGATGTATTGATCGGCAGGCACGAGATAGGTGCGCAGCGCATCGAGATCGTTGAGCACCGGCGCCGAATCGAGGAACTGTGAGATCCGCGCGTTCATGAACGAGTTCTCCAGCTCGCCGCCGATGACGAGGATGCCGATCGGGGCGGTGTTCAACACGGTGCGCAGGTAGTTCTCGCTGGTCCTGGCACGTGCTGCATCGCGCGTGGCCGATGTGGCCGACTTGGTGGCTTCTTCGAGGGCATCGGCGACCAGCCCGGCCACCACACCGCCGATCAGTACGACGGGGACCCGGAGCAGACCCGACGTCACACCGAACTCGTGGGTCGCAGCGAGCCCCACACCGACGGCGTTGGCGAGTACGAACGGGTAGGCGCGGCGCAGCCCGAACACCAGGGGGTAGCTGATGCCGAGGATCGGGAACCACGGGATCAGATCGACGAGGTGGAGCGGCAGCGCCGTGGCCATGGCCAGCAGCAGCGCCGTGGCCAGTGTCGCGCGCAGCATGCCGAGCCGTGAGTTCGTCGCGTACACCGTGCCGAACAGGCCGAGTCCGCAGCTCAAAATGGCCAGGACGACGACCGGGGCCGACACCGGCCGCCAGACAGATGTGCGCAGCAAATAGTGTGCCGACAACATCACGAGCAGCAGTGGCTCGCATCGTGACACCAGCCATCGCACCTGCTCAGAGCGTGAGGCCTCGGGTGAATAACCCAGCCGTGTCATCAATTGTCCTGTCGTTCGGGTGTCCCGTCCTACCACGAAGGGTCAGACTACTCCACGTGGCGGACTTGACGCAACGGGTAGTTTTGCACCCAGATCCCGAGGTCACCGGGACGAGTCCGCTCAGCTCCGAGATCTGGGTGCCAGTCGATGGACCGCACGTGCGGCGATGTCGGAGCTTGGCGCCCAGATCGTCTCGGTAGCGCCGATTGCCCTGATGGCGCGACAGCGAGGCAGTTCTGCGTGGGTTTCAGATCGGAAGCTCCTCGGCTTGAACACTGCATGCGGATGGTTCGCTCGATGTTTTGCGGCATGGGCTGAAGCGAACCCCGATCGGTTTCGCGGTCACAATGGGGACATGGAACGACCCGTCATGCGCGTCTCGGGGCCGACTCTCGATGCCACCGACCCGATCGCTCTGGCCGAGTTCTACGAACGGCTGCTTGGCTGGCCCATCGTTCGACGCGAAGGTCCTCGATCAGGTAACCCACCCACCGACGGTTGGGCCATGCTGCGCTCTCCCGCCGGTGACCTGAAGATCGAGGTGCAATGGGAACCTCACTAGCGACCGCCGGTGTGGCCTTCCGTCGAGGGTCAGCAACTCATGATGGTGCACCTCGACATCGGCGTCGACGATCTCCACAGCGGCGTGGGGTGGGCACTGGCCCAAGGCGCTCGACTGGCCGAGCACCAGCCCCAACACCATGTCCGCGTCATGCTCGACCCCGAAGGCCACCCTTTCTGTTTCTTCCCCGACGACACTCTGTAGGCGCCCGCCCGCCCGCCCGGCCGCATAGCGACAGATATGAGGGCCCGGGGAAGTGTTACCTCGGCCGTGTCGCCCGTCGCAGCAGTAGCAACAATGCGCCCAATCCCACAGCGAGCAGCCCGAGTGTCTCGGGACGAACATCACTCGCCTCGATCGCGGAACCTCCCGCGGCGCTCCCTGAATCACAATCGCACACTCCCTGGGGAGTGCGCGAGATCCGTAGATATGGCGCACCTTCGGCCGACGGCTGGGTCGGCACAGCTCGCGTTGGTGGATCGCGCGTGTCAGCGGGGGCGCGTGCCGCTCGCATCCTGTTTCGTTCCCACGACGCACCGCACCGCACCACGCCCGGAACCCGGACCTTGCCGTCGTTCTCGAACGCGCTCACCGTCGCAATGGCGTTTGCCCGGATCCACTTCCGCGCCGGTTCGTCGACCTGCTGAAGCGCCGCCACTGCGAGCGAGACGTGCCCGCTGATCATCTCCCAATACTGCTCGGGCGATTCCGTCACGAGTTCAACGCCGACGTCCCACTCGACAACGTCGCGCAGCCCCGCGCCCACGTACAGAGCACTGATATCGGCCCTCCCGCCATAGATGCACCCACCGAACACGAAGCACTGCCTGCCACGAGCGCAGAGTGCCCTGATTTGGATCGGGTCGGCAAGGCGTCTCGAGGATTGGTTACACCGTCAGCCGCTGCAGAACCGCTCACACCGTCAGCATCGCGTTGACGTGGGCCTGCAACCGGTCGATGCCGGTGCCCTTGCTGGCGCTGACCCAGAGCACGTCGCCCTCGTCGAGCAGGCAGGCCCTGGCCAGCTGCTGGCGACGCCCGGCCAACTTCGACGGTTTGACCTTGTCGAGCTTGGTCGCCACGATCTGGTAGGGCACGGCATTGCCCTGCATCCAGGCCAACATCTGCAGATCGAGCTTGGTCGGGCCGATCTCGCCGTCGACCAGCAGGAACACCAGTTCCAACGGCTCGCGCTGCAGGAGGTAGCCCTCGATCATCGCCTGCCAGGTGCTCCGCTCCCGTCCGGGCACCTTGGCGTAGCCATAGCCGGGCAGATCGACGACCGTGGCGCCGTTGGGGAGGACGAAGAGGTTGAGCAGCTGCGTGCGGCCCGGGGTGTTCGACACCTTGGCCAACTGGCGACGGTTGGCCAGGGCGTTGATCAGCGACGATTTGCCGACGTTCGAACGACCGACGAATGCCACTTCGCCGGGCGAGTCGGGCAGATCGGTGTAGCGCTTGGCGGAGGTGACGAACGCAAGTTGCAGGGGCACGAGGCGGCGCTACTGCGAGATGCTCTCGAGCAACGCATGCACCGCCGGCTCGAGCAGATCGGAAGTCGGCGCCAGTGCCCACAACAAGACATTGCTGACCCCGATGAGGAAGTAGGTCGTGCCGTCGGAGTCGCTCCACGTCACGCCGGCGAGTCCGTCGATCGTCAGTGGCGTGGTCGGGATGTTGTCGGTCAGGTGCGGCGTCACTTCCTCGAGCGAACCTGGCGTGAGCGGGTCGGTGTCGGACTCGAAGGCGAACACCCGACCCATCGGCTGACCAGTGGGATCGATCACGTCGACACCGCTGATGGTGCCGGACTGCGCCGCCATCGATGGCGCGGCCTCGAGCAGCGACTGGAACGCGGTGAGGGAGGTGTCGGACGTGTCGGTGAACGTGTAGTCGCCGAGTGGGACGATGTCGCTGCCCGACAAGATCGTCTTGTTGCCCGACAGCGGTGCAGTGTCGAGCGGCGTGGTGTCGATCGGGAAGGTCTCCACGGGGAAGGTCTCGGGCACCGTGGCGATCGGCAGCGTCAGCGGCACATCGGGCTCGGTCGTCGGCGGACTCGTCTCGAACACCGGGTCGAGCTGGCACCGGGTGATGCCGAGGCTGTCGGCGAGGTCGTTGCTGTCGGCCGCCTGGTCGCTGAGCTTGCCGATCTTGCTGTCGACCGTCTCCTGGTCCTGTGCCTTGGCTGCCTTGGCGATGGCGTCGAGCGTGTCGAGCTGATCCTCGAAGCTGGCGATGAGGTCCTTCACGTCTGCGGCGAAGTTCTGATCGTTCGTCGGGATCGTCAGCTTCTTCAACTCGTTGAGCCCGTCTTCGTACAGCGTCGACGCTTCGCTGGCGTTGCTGCGCACGTCGTCGAGCGACGTGGCGGCATCGAGGTTGCCGATGCCTCGACTGATGGTGCGGCACACGCTGGCCAGGCGATCGCTGAACCCGGCGGTGCTGGTGCCCGACGAACTGCCCCCGCACGAGGCGATGAGCACCATCAGTGCAGCCGATGCCGAGACAACTCGCTTCTTCGTCATCCAGCCACCCCGTTCATCCCGTTCTCGCCGTTCTCGCCTTGTTGTGCCGCGATCGTACTGGTAGCGCGTGTCATGCGCCTGACTTGGTTCGTCAGTTGTGAAGCAGGCGGTAGGCGGCAGCCTCGATCTCGTCCTCACTCAACAACACGAGCTTGGCGGCGTCGCCCAAGGGGATGAAGCTGTCCTTGCTCGTCACCCTGCCCACGCGTGCCGTGATGCCGGCTTCGACCAACGCAGTGATCACCCCTTCGCTCCACCCGCCGCTGGCCCGGGTCTCGTCGGCCACCAGCACGGCGCGCGTCGCATGGGTCTCGCGGACGAGGTCGTCGATCGGCAGCGGTGAGAGCCAGCGGAGGTCGACCACGCGCACACCGACACCGCGGCCGGCCAGCCGCCGGGCCACACGCAGGCTCAGCAGCACACCGTTGCCACACGTGATGATCGTCAGGTCGAGGCCGTTGCCGTACGTCCGCGCCGACCCGATCGGCACGTGTCGGGTTTGGTCGATGCTGGCCATCCATTCGCGGTCGCCCGCCTCGTAGAGATCCTGCGTGTGATAGCGGGCGATCGGTTCGAGGAACACCGACACCGTGCCATCGACCTCGGCGGCCGCGACGCATGTCGTCAACATCGCCGCGGCGTCGTCGGGTCGTGAGGGCGAGGCCACGACGAGCCCGGGGATGTCGCGCAACACGGCGATGGCATCGTCGTTGTGGAAGTGCCCACCGAAACCTTCCTGGTATCCGTAGCCGGCGACGCGCACCACAAGGCCGTTGCGGTACTGCCCATTGGAGAAGAACGACAGGGTGGCGGCCTCGCCGCGTAGTTGGTCCTCGGCGTTGTGGAGGTAGGCGAGGTACTCGATCTCCGGGATCGGCACGAACCCACTGATCGCGCTCCCGTTCGCCAGGCCGAGGATCGACGTCTCGTCGAGCAACGTATCGAACACTCGCCCGGCGCCGGCCCTGGCCATCAGACCTTTGGTCACGCCGTACACGCCACCTTTCACGGCAACGTCTTCGCCGAAGACCAACACGTTGGGTCGGCGCTCGAGCACCGTGGCCAACGTGGCGTTGACTGCCTGGGCGAAGGTGACGGGATCGCCGACGGTTGGGGTCGTCGTCATGTCGGCGACGCATCGGGCGACCTCGTCGGGGCGCCGGATGGAGAGCGGCCGCATGACCTCGTCGGCCGACGTCAGTTGTTGGGCATCGGCCATGTCGGTGGCAACCTTGTCGACCATCTCGGCGATCTCGTCGTGGCGTTGCAACAGCGCCGCGGATGTCCAGCCGGAGCACAGCAGTGCCCGGGCGGTGCCGAGGATCGGGTCGCGACTCGCGTCGGCACGCAGTTCCACGGAGGTGCGATAGGCAGCCTCGACATCGGTGCCTGCGTGCCCGCCATAGCGAACCGTGCGCACGTGCAGGAACGCAGGCTTGCGCCGCGTGCGCACCCATTGCGACAGCTCGGCCGTGACGTCGGCGACCGCCAACGGGTCGTCACCGTCGACGGCGGCGTAGTGAAGGTGTGGGCGTGACCCGAAGACGGATTCGATCCATCCACTCGGTGTTCGCACGCTGATGCCCAGGCCGTTGTCCTCGCAGACGAACAGCAAGGGCAACGGCAACCTCTGGTACGCGCAGTATGCAGCCGTGTTGAACGCGCCGGTGGCCACCGAATGGTTCGCCGATGCATCGCCGAAGCTGCAGATGGTGATGGCATCGGTCGGCCACGGCGAGGCGACCCTCAGTTTCGCGGCGCGATCGATCGCGAAGGCCACACCGACTGCACGCGGCAGGTGCGAGGCGATGGTCGAGGTCTGCGGGATGATCGCCAGATCGTGGCGGCCGAACACCTTGTGGCGCCCGCCAGAGATCGGCTCACTCGTTGCCGCGACGACCCCGGCGAGGATGTCGCTGATGCCCGGCAACCCGGCCCGGCCGAGGTAGAACCCGCCACTGCGGTAGTGCAACAAGGCCGGGTCGGTCGGTCGCGTCGCCATCGCCAGGATGGCGTTGCTCTCATGACCGGCCGAGCCGATGGTGTAGTAGCCCTTGCCCTGAGAGCGCAGCCATCGCGCCGCGAGGTCGCAGTGCCGACTGGCCAGTTGCACGTCGTAGAGGTGAGCGAGGTCGAGAGTGCTGAGGCCGGTTGCCGTGACGCTCCGCTG
>JANMNE010000192.1:0-2546 GCA_031373785.1 Ilumatobacteraceae bacterium | reverse complement strand
ATCCCCCACCAGCTGTGGCAGGTCGACCCAGTGGTCCCAGGAACGGATCAGGCCCGTCGCCCACTCGTCGTGGAGCACCGCCGCGAGCCGGGTGGCAGTTCGTCGTGGCATCATCCCCAACGAGTTCCCGTCGAGGTAGGCCAACGAGGTGTCGGCGATCACGAACTCGTCGCGCCACCGCGCCAGCGGATCGGCGTCGTCGAGTGCCAGAGCGGTGTCGCGGTTCAACATGTCGGCTCCTCGATCAGCCCGGTGAAACTGGAATGGCGCACGTAGCCCTCGTTGGTGAACTCGGCGATCTCGATGGTGGCGCGCAACACCGGCTGCACCCAGATCGCTTCGCGGGAGTATTCACGCGGCGGCAGCGACAGGAACGGGCAGGTGTCGGTACGCAGGCTCGCCAGGCGCTTCGAGAGCTCGCTGAGCGTGCGTTGGGTGAAGCCGGTGCCCACTCCGCCGGCGAACCGCAGACCAGCACCTTCGGCCACGCCGACCAGGAGCGCACCGAACGTGCCGCCGCGGTTGCCGGTGCCCAATTTGTAGCCCCCGATCACGACTTCGACCGTGTGGCGGTTCTTGACCTTGCGCCAATTCGGCGAACGCTTGCCGGGGATGTACGTGCTGCCCAGTCGCTTGGCCATCACGCCTTCCAGACCCCGCTCGACCGTGGCTGCCACCAACGCGGCGCCATCACCAACCCGGTGCGCAGGCACCATCCAGTTCGGGCCGGCTTCCACCAGGCCCCTGAGCAGTTCGCGCCGCTGCTCGTACACCAAGCCGATCGTGTCGTGGCCGTCGACCGACAGCACATCAAAGACGTAGTAGGCGACTTGCGTGGCGTGCTGTTGCATCAGCTCGAAGCTCGGCCGACCCTCGCCGTCGAGCACCACGAGCTCACCATCGATGATCGCCGAGGCGGAGTTGACGGATGCGGCGAGTTCGGCGAGCTCGGGGTACTTGGCCGTCACGTCGAGCAGGTTGCTGCTCTGCAGGCGGGTCGCGCCGGAGTCGACGAACGCGACGGTGCGATAGCCATCCCACTTGATCTCGTAGGCCCAGTTCTCGTCGTCGGGTGGCAACGTACCGATCGCTGCTTTCATCGGCGAGACCGGGTATCGCAGGGTCATCGGCGCGGCAACCTACTGGAGAGCACGCCCTCGGCTTCCAGTCGGTCGAGCTCGGCATCATCGATCTCGAGCAGCTCAGCGAGCACCGCCCGGTTGTCTTCGCCGCGATACCGGGGCTCGCCGCGCAGGCCGACGTCGCCGCTGGCGAAGCGCCACGGCGTGTTGGGCAGGCGCAGGATTCCGCCGCCACGATCGCTGACCTCGACCACGGCACTGCGCTCGGTTGCCCATTCGGTCTCGCACACCTCGCGGAGCGACCGCAACGTGCCGGTTGCCAGACCGAACTCGCCCATCATCGACTCGATCACCTGTGGGGTCGCCATGGCCGACGCCCACGCGCCGAGCACATCGAGGAGGTCGGTGAAGTGGGCCAGACGCGACGGCACGTCGGCAAAGCGCGGGTCGTCGATCAGGTCGAGGCGTTCGATGGCGGTCATGTACCGCTCGAACGTGCCGCGCTCCGCCGGATGGCCGCTGATCACCAGCGTCTCGCCGTTTGCAGCGGTCAGCACCGGGTACGCGCCAGGCCCGAAGCTGCGGATCCACTCGGGCAGCACGTCGCCATCCCACAGCTGATCGTGGGCGTGCTCGTTGACGTACAGCATCGTCTCGGCCATGGAGACCTCGATGCGGTCACCGCGGCCCGTGCGCTCGCGGTTGAACAACGCGGCGAGGATCGCCGACGCCGTTTCGAGCGCGGTGTACACATCGGCATGACTGAAGGGATCGTTGGCGTAGTGGCTGCCACGCGCATCGCCTTGCGCTTTGGTGATGCCCGTCTCCGCACCGACCACCGGTGCGTAGGCCCGCCGCCCGGCCCACGGCCCAGTCGAGCCGTAGCCACTGATGGAGGCATAGACGATGCCGGGGTTGTGCGCCGACAACACCTCGTATCCGAGACCCATACGGTCGAGCACACCGGGACGGAAGTTCTCCACGACCACGTCGCAGAAGGCGGCAAGGCGCAGCAGCAGTTCGACGGACTCCGGCTTGCGCGTGTTGAGGCTGATGTTGCGCTTGCCGGCGTTCTGCTGCACGAAGTAGGTGGCCAGCCCATTGACCCGTGGGTTGACCGTGCGGGTGATGTCGCCCTCCGGCGGCTCGACCTTGATCACGTCGGCGCCGAGATCGCACAACATCCGCGTCGCGTGCGGCCCGCTGAGCACGCGGGTGAAGTCGAGCACACGTACCCCGTCGAGTGGCCGCTTCGTCATGCGGTCAGGGTAATTGCCGCGCTCACTAGCCTCGCATCGTGCACAACGATCTGAATCTCGTCGAGGGTCGGCTGCGGCGCGAGTTGCACGAGCGGGTGCTGCCTGCGGTGTATCGCGATGCGATCGCCTTGGAGGTTGCGGCGTGGGACGTCCCCGGCGAGCCGGTGTCGTTCGACGAGGCGATGGCCGGCGACTATCGGCAGTT
>JANMNE010000163.1:0-5261 GCA_031373785.1 Ilumatobacteraceae bacterium | reverse complement strand
GGTCGGCTCGAGGTTGGCCTCGGCGCCGGTTGGACCGCGGCCGAATACGACGGCCTCGGAATCCCGATGGACTCCCCCGGCACGCGCATCGAGCGACTCGCCGAGTACATCGGCCTGATGCGCGCCCACTGGACCGGCGAGCAGATCGACATCAGCGGCACGCACGTCAACGTGCACGGCTTCGCCGGCCGGCCATTGCCCGTGCAACAGCCACACCCGCCGATCATGATCGGCGGCGGAGCGCCGCGCATCTTGCGCCTCGCCGGTCGTCAGGCCGACATCGTCAGCCTCAACTTCAACAACGCCACGGGCAAGCTCGGCGCCGCCAGTGTCGCCGGCTCCGGCCTCGACGTCACCCGCGAGAAGATCGGCTGGGTTCGAGACGGGGCCGGTAACCGGTTCGATCAGATCGAGTTGGAGATCGGCGCGTACTTCGTGGCAGTCGGCGACGACATCGCTCCGCAGATCGCACCAATGGCAGGGCGATACGGCGTCAGTCCGGAGGAACTGCTGAGCCATCCGCATGGCCTGTTCGGCAGCATTGCCGAGATCCGCGACACCCTCGTCGCTCGTCGCGAACAACTGGGGATCAGCTACGTCACGATCGCCCAGCGCAACATGGACGAGTTCGCGCCGGTGGTCGCCGCCCTCGCCGGCACGTGAACCGAGCGGTCATGGTGTGAAGTGTGCAGGTTCGATGACGACGTCATCAATCGAACCTGCACACTTCGATCATCACTCGGGTGAGTGACACACGGCTTCGACGTTGTTGCCGTCGGGATCGCGCACGAATGCGCCGTAGTAGTTCGGGTGATACTCGGGCCACAATCGCGGCTCGTGCAGCAACTCGGCGCCAGCCGCAGTCGCCGCGGCGAAGAACGCACGCACGGCCTCGCGGTTCGGCGCCGAGAAGGCGATGTGCGACTCCTTGAAGCCCTCACCAGTCTGGTGCGGACCGATCCAGAAGTCGGGCATCGGTGGCACGCCGAAGCCGATGACCGGGCCGAACTCCATGACGCGATTGCCGCCGATCGGCGCGAGCACGGCGTCGTAGAAGGTCGCGCTGGCGGTGACATCGGCGCATTGGATCGCGAGATGATCGAGCATCGACTCATCATCTCACCCGCGCCGGCGTCACGCCGCAGCGATCGCCTTCGTCGGGTTCGGGAGCTGCCGCCGGTCGATCACGTGGTCGACCAGGCCATAGGCGATCGCCTGATCGCCGCGAACGATGTAGTCGCGGTCGATGTCGGCGGTGATCCGCTCGGCGGTCTGCCCGGTTGCCTGCACCAGGATCTGCACCATCCTGCGACGCATCTCGACCATCTCGGCGACGGCCAACTCCATGTCGGTCGACTGGCCCTGCGCGCCGCCATGCGGTTGGTGGATCAGCACGCGAGCGTTGGGCAACGCGTACCGCTTGCCGGGGGCGCCGGCAGCCAGCAGCACCGCCGCGGCCGACGCCGCTTGCCCGACGCAGATCGTGGCGACATCGGGGTTGATGAACCGCATCGTGTCGTGAATGGCGAAGAGCCCATTCATGTCACCGCCGGGGCTGTTGATGTAGATGGCGATGTCGGCGTCGGGCTGTTCGCTCTCCAGGTGGAGCAGCTGAGCAACGACGAGATTGGTCACGTTGTCGTCGATGGCTGCGCCGAGGAAGACGATCCGATTGACGAGCAGTCGCGAGTAGATGTCGAAGGCGCGCTCGCCCCGACTGGTGCTCTCGATGACGGTGGGGACCAGCATGACGACTCCTTTGTGCAACTAAGTAGTTGCACTTCATCGTAGCGAGCAACACGACAAGGTGCAACCTCGTGGTTGCGCTAGGCTGTTGGCATGTCACAGCTCGACGATCCGATCATCGAACGAACAGCCGACCTGGAGATGGACGCCGACCGGTTGTGGGAACTGATCTCCACCGCCGACGGCTGGCGCTCGTGGTTCGTCGACGAGACCGACATCGTCGTTGCGCCGGGGGCCACCGGTACCGCCACGGAGGACGGGATCGAGCGCGAGGTTCGGGTCGACACTGTCACCGAGGGGCGCACCATCGGCTTGTCGTGGTGGCAGCGCGACGACCCGTCGTGCGGCTCGTACGTGCGGCTCGACATCGTCGAGCTCCCTCATGGTGGATCGCAGCTGCGCATCTCCGAGCGGTTCATCAACATCACACCAACCGCGACGATGTCGGCCGCGACCACCATGTTGTGGGACGTCAGGATGGTCTCGCTGTGGCTGTTGGCATTGCACTCCACCGTGATGGCGTGAGCCGGCCGTCGGCAAGGTCGACGGTCACCGCCAACAGCGGCGCACTCGACACGTTGTTCGGCGCGCTCGCCGACCCCACACGGCGATTGCTGGTCGAACACCTGCTGATCAAAGGGCCGGCCACCGCGACTGTGCTGGCCGAAACCACGCCGCTGACACGACAGGCCGTCCTCAAACATCTCCAGGTTCTGGAGGCGGCCGGGTTGCTCGACCACGAGCGGGTCGGACGAGAGGTTCGCTATCGAGTCACGCCACGACCGTTGGCCACTGCCGTGGGTTGGATCCTCGACACCGCAGATCTCTGGGACAAGCGCATCGATCGCCTCCGCCGACTGCCGACCTGAGCCGCGGCTACATCAACGGAACGACGTAGAACGCGATCGCCGCAAGGTGGCAACCGGCACCGGCGATCGTGAACAGGTGGAACAGTTCGTGAAAGCCGAACACCCTCGGCCACGGATCGGGTCGCTTGACGGCGTACACCACCGCGCCGAGCGTGTACAGCAGGCCACCACCCAGCACCAGCCCGAACCCGACACCACCGAGGTTGCGATAGAGCTGCGGGAAGGCGACCGAGGCCGACCAGCCGACGATCACGTAGACCGCGGTGAACAGTGCGCGGGGCACCTTCACGGGCAGCCATTCCAACGTCATGCCGACGACCGCACCGCCCCACGCGGCGCACAGGACCACGACCTTCTGCCAGCCGTCGAGGGCGACCGCCATGATCGGGGTGTAGGCCCCGGCGATGGCGAGGAAGATGGCCGAGTGGTCGAGGCGGCGCATGACCGAGCGAGCGCGCTCCTGCCAGGGCAACCGGTGGTACAGAGCCGACACCCCGAACATCGTGAGGGTGCCGGCAACGTAGATCGCGAGCCACGCCCGCTCGCTGACCGAGCCGCCGGCCACCGCCAGCATGATGATCCCGAGCACGGCGATCACGCCGAAGGCGACCACATGAGACCAGCCACGCAACAGTGGCTTGGCTGGGCTGTTGCTCGTGGGCGACACCAAATCCACGTCGTGGACGGTATCCGCACGATCGGGAGATACCTTCGGGGTTCCCATATGTTCACCGGCGAGAATGTCTGACACATGAGCACCACCGAGAGCCCATCCGCCAGCCCCACGGGCGTCGGCTTCGATATCGTCCGCGACCTGGTCAAGGCCGACAACGAAGCCGGCACGTTCGGTGGCCGCGTGCAGACGCGATTCCCACCGGAACCGAATGGCTACCTGCACGTCGGCCACGCCAAGGCGATCTGTGTCGACTTCGGCATCGCCGCGGAGTTCGGTGGCGTGTGCAACCTGCGCTACGACGACACCAATCCCGACACCGAAGACATCGAGTTCGCCGGGTCGATCATCGACGACCTCACCTGGTTGGGCTTTCCGCCCGGCACCCCCCTGTATGCCTCCGACTACTTCGAGCAGCTGTACGTCTGGGCGGAGCACCTCGTGACCAACGGTCTTGCATACGTCGATGATCAGGACGGCGAAACGATCTCGGCGCAGCGTGGCGGCTACGGCAAGCCCGGCATCGAGAGCCCGCACCGCGACCGACCCGTCGACGAGAGCCTCGACCTGTTGCGACGCATGCGTAGCGGTGAGTTCGCGGACGGCTCACACGTGTTGCGCGCCAAGATCGACATGCAGCACGAGAACATGCAGTTGCGCGATCCGGTGATGTACCGCATCCGCCGCGGGCACCACTGGCGCACCGGTGACGAATGGGTGATCTATCCCACCTACGACTGGGCGCACGGTCAGAGCGATGCGATCGAGGGCGTGACCCACTCGCTATGCACGCTGGAGTTCGACAGCCACCGAGCGCTGTACGACTGGTACCTCGAGCACCTCCCACTCCCCGGCGACCAGCCGCGACAGACCGAGTTCGCCCGCCTGGAGCTGACCCACACGGTCACGTCGAAGCGACGCCTGGCGCGATTGGTCGCCGACGGTGTGGTCGACGGTTGGGACGATCCGCGCATGCCGACGCTTCGCGGCGTGCGGCGACGGGGCTACCCGGCCGAGGCCATCCGCGCGTTCTGCAGCTACATCGGCGTTGCTCGCACCAACAGCCGGCACTCCATCGAGTTGTTGGAGTCGTTCATCCGCCGTCAGCTCAACGAGCAGTCGCTGCGGCGCATGGCCGTCCTGCGCCCACTCGAGCTGGTGATCACCAACTGGCCCGACGATGCAGACGGCAAGCCGGTCGTCGAGCATCACGAGGTCGTCAACAACCCGGAGAACCCCGACGACGGTGTGCGGATGGTGCCGTTCTCGAAGGTCCTGTACATCGAGCGCGACGACTTCATGGAGGTCGCCCCGCCGAAGTACTTCCGCCTCACTCCGGGACGTGAGGTGCGGCTTCGTTCGGCGTACCTGGTCACCTGCACCGGTTGCGTAAAGGACGCCGACGGAACCGTGACCGAGGTGCACTGCACCTACGACCCGGCGACGTTCGGTGGGAACGCGCCCGATGGTCGCAAGGTGAAGTCGACGATGCACTGGGTGTCGGCCGATCACGCCGTCGATGCAACAGTCGCGCTCTACGAGCGGTTGTTCTCCGCCGAGGTTCCGGGCGAAGCAACGGGTGAACCGTTCGACGACCTCAACCCCGATTCGCGCGAACTGCTGACCGACTGCAAGGTCGAACCCGCGCTGGCCGAGACGCCACCGGGATCGGTGGTGCAGTTCGAACGATTGGGCTACTTCGCCCACGATTCCTCGACGCCGATGTTGTTCCATCGCACCGTCGGCCTGCGCGACGAATGGGCGAACATCCAGAAGCGCACGTAGCGGCGCGATGAGTGCCGGACCGCGGCCGACGTCGACAAGACTGCCCGGCATGGCACGAGGTCGGCTCCGGGTGTACCTCGGTGCTGCGCCGGGAGTCGGCAAGACCCACGCCATGCTGGAGGAAGGTGTGCGTCGCGCCAGTCGAGGTGCGGATGTCGTCGTGGGAGTCCTCGACGACACCGGCCGCC